>UQNV01000020.1 GCA_900542505.1 uncultured Alistipes sp. | reverse complement strand
TTGCATGTGTTAAGCCTGCCGCTAGCGTTCATCCTGAGCCAGGATCAAACTCTCCATTGTATAAAAATGTTTTGTTAAATCTTTAGCTCTGTCTCAAAGGTATTGTTTGAAATCACTCCGAAGAGTGGATAAACTTTAGCTGCTCAAATACTTCAAAGAACACCGTTCCTATATTGCTATAAAGAACTTTCTCTTTTTTTCGATACATCCGAGGCCTTGTCGACCCCTGAAGCACCGTCCCGTTTTTTAGTGGGAAAGTGGTGCAAAGGTAATTCCTTTTTTTGAAACCTCCAAATCTTTTTCGAAGTTTTTTTCAAACCTCGCGTCCGACCCGGATATTCGAAAGAACCTTGCTCGCCTCAAGTCTCAAACCTCATCGGTTTCTCTCTCAAAGCGGGTGCAAAGATAAAGACTTTTTTAGCTTTTTTACAAACTTTTCTTGAAAAAATTTTCAACTTTTTTCACCTGGAAACGCAACAATCAGATTATCAATGACGTTTTAATGAATTACAAAAAGCACTATCTTTGTTCCAACACACGACGCGATGAAACAGCTACTGATATATATATGTATGGTTATGGGCACTGCCTCCTGCACCAGTCGGAGCCCACAGCTCGAGAACGGAGATTTGCTCTTCCAGGCCGGAAAAACCTCCGCAATGAGCGATGCGATACGCGCCGCAACAGGCTCGGGGCGGCAACTGTCCTATACGCATGTGGGGATTTTCCTCTCGGGCAACGGCGCAGACTCGGTGCTTGAAGCGACATCGGACGGCGGAGTGCGCATGACGACGCTGCAGGAATTTCTGGAGGGGTCGGCCCGAATAGAGGGAGCTCCGGCCGTCACGGTCGCCCGACTGAAGGATACGGCCGGACTTGCGGCATCGCTGCAGCGCGCACGCGCGCACCTGGGCGAGCCCTACGACTACTCGTTCCGCCCCGACAACGGAAAGATGTATTGCAGCGAACTGGTCTGGGAGAGCTATCGCAGGCCGACAGGCGAACGGATGTTTGCGGCCCGGCCCATGAACTTCCGAAATGAGGACGGCACACTACCCCGCTACTGGACCGAACTCTTCGAACGACTCGGCGAGGAGATACCGGAAGGTGTACCGGGGACCAACCCCAATGAGATGGCCCGCGACAGTGCACTCCGCACCGTGGGGCACTTTTTCCGGTGAAGAGAGGCGCGGCCCCGGCTGCGGGCGTCGAATCAGGCGATACGCTCGACCGTGATATTGGGGTCGTTCTGCAACACCGAGAGATAGCGGTCCTCGCCCGCCGAGCTCTTGGCGCGAATCACCAGCGTCGCACGGTAGACCATACCCTCGGCCGAACGCTCGCCCGTCACCTCGTAGGAGAGCACCGCATACTCCTCGGATTTGAGCCGATTGAATGCCTCGTTGAGCACATTGCGGTCGGCCGCCGAGAAGACGAGCATGACCCGCCGCTGCCCGAGGCGGCGAAAAACAAGGTTGAGCCCCTCGAGCCCGACCAGCGTGAGAACGGTCGCCGCACCGGCCACCAGATACATCCCCGCCCCGGAGGCCAGGCCGATACCGGCCGAAGCCCAGAGGCTGGCGGCTGTCGTCAGACCGCGGACCAGCTGACGGTGGATGATAATCGTGCCGGCGCCGATAAATCCGATGCCGCTGACCACCTGCGCCGCAATGCGGCTCGGGTCGAGTTTCACCTCGGGCACCGTCGACAGAATGTCGCTGAATCCGTACTGCGAGACCAGCATCATCAGCGCGCTGCCCATCGCCACCAGAAAATGGGTGCGGAATCCTGCATCCTTCACCCGATATTCGCGGTCGAGGCCGACGACCGTTCCGCAAAGCCCCGCCACACAAAGTCGCCAAACGAAATTCCACTCCATATCCTATAACTTTTTCTGAATCCTTCCCCGCGAAGCTCGACCCGCCTTTGCACCGCCGCGGGAATCGCCCCGCCGAAGCGGCCCGAAAGCCTCCGCCGCATGCCGGAGCGGCCGACCTGCGTGCCGACGGTTCGGCCTCGCCAGGCTCCGCACTACAAATATACGATAAAACAAGCGCCCGGACAACCCCCTCCGGGATGTTGCCCGGAGGGAGGCGCCCATCGGCCGCAGCCCATCCTCCGACAGCATCGGAGGCCCGGTTGTCGGAACAAAGCGCTCCGCAGACGGCCGTTATTTTCAGTCCGGAGCACGAAAAATTTGGCCCAAACGTATTGTTCCACAAAAAAATTTGTATCTTTGCAGGCTATGTTTAACGAATTAACTGTTTACGACCATGCCAAAAATGAAAACTAATGCCGCTGCGAAGAAGCGTTTCACCTTCACCGGCACAGGTAAGATTAAGCGTCAGCACGCTTATCACAGTCACATCCTGACCAAAAAGACTAAAAAACAGAAGCGGAACCTCTGCTATGCAGGTCTCGTTTCGGCAGCCGATGAGGCTAAAATCAAGAATCTGCTCGTCAAGTAATTGACCCGCGGAATTTTAACTAACCAAGAGCGAATCAGCCCCGAAGAACGTGAGAGAATCACGTCGCTGACAGCTCTCAAAAACTTTAATCACTATGCCACGTTCAGTTAATGCTGTTGCGTCTCGCGCAAGAAGAAAAAAGGTTTTGAAACTTGCCAAGGGTAACTTTGGTTCAAGGGGAAATGTATGGACCGTTGCCAAAAACACGGTCGAGAAGGGCTTGCAGTATGCCTATGCACACCGTCAGCTCAAGAAGCGGACGTTCCGTTCGCTGTGGATTACGCGTATCAACGCTGCAGTCCGCGCGCAGGGAATGACCTATTCGCAATTCATCGGCAAGGTAAACGCCAAGGGTATCGCTCTCAACCGCAAGGTTCTGGCCGACCTGGCGATGAACGAGCCGAAGGCATTCGAAGCAATAGTTAATGCAGTTAAATAGCACGGGAATCCGCCGGGCGTAAGTCCGTGACGGATTCGTCGCAGCCGGGCCGCGGAGGCAACTTCGCGACGGACGGCAAAAAAGGCGGGGCAACCTGAAAAGGTCGCCCCGCTCTTTTTTTGTCGTTCCGACATCCGAGCCACTCCGCATCCACACTTCCGCTCTTCCACTCTTCAGCATCCGAGCCGTTCGCATCCGCATCTTGAGCGGCTCCCGCCCGACCGGCATGCGGACATGCAGGAAAGTACCGCACGAAGCGGCCGGCCACACCGCACGCTGCACGCTGCCGCTCAGAGCTTCATCACGTCGTCGATGCCCATGTCCCGGTAGGTGGTGGCAAGCTCCTCGCCCCGGTCCGAAATCACCAGCAGCTTGTCGCCCACCTTCAGTTCGGTCTTTCCCTGCGGCACGAAGTACTCGCCGTCGCGGCAGACCATCATCACCAGCGTATTGTCGGGCAGGATGATACGGCTCAGCGTATGGCCGTTCTCGAGCATGCCCTCGTTCACCTCGACCTCCGTGAGCACCGACTTGATGTTGTCCTGCATGTCGACGCCGAACGACGGCTTGCGCTCCTTGAAGGCCAGACCGAGCAGGTTGGCCATGCCGCTCACCGTGGTACCCTGCACCAACAGCGAAATGATGGTGCCGATAAAGACCACGTTGAAGAGCAGCTCGGCGTGCTCCACCCCGGCCATGAGGGGATAGGTGGCAAAGATGATGGGCACGGCACCGCGCAACCCCACCCACGAGACATAGAGCCGCGCCTTGGCCGAAAAACGGCGGAAGGGGGCCATGCAGAGGAAGACCGAAACGGGACGGGCCACCAGCATCAGGCAGGCGGCCACCACGACGCCGAAAATCAGCACACGCGGTTCGAACAGCTCGTGGCTGTTGACGAAAAGGCCCAACGTAAGGAACATGACAATCTGCACCAGCCACGTGAAGCCGTCGAAGAAAATCGTCAGCGTACGTTTCTGCGCCAGTTTGTGGTTGCCGACGACGAGGCCCGAAATATAGACGGCCAGATAGCCGTTGCCGCGCAGCAGATTGGTGAAGGCGAACGAGAAGAAGATGAAGGCCAGCAGCAGCACGGGATAGAGCGACTGATTGGTCAGGTTGATGCGGTTGACCGTCCAGACGGCCAGGCGGCCGATGAGGTAGCCCGACAGCGCACCCACGACCAGCTGCACGACCAGCATCAGCAACCCCGTCCCCACACCCATGCCGCCCGAGCCGGCCGTGGTCAGCACGCCGACCAGCAGCACCGTGAGCATGTAGGCCATCGGGTCGTTCGAGCCGCTCTCGAGCTCGAGCAGCGGACGCAGGTTCTGGCTGAGCCCCTGCTTCTTGGTACGCAGGATGGAGAAGACCGACGCCGAATCGGTCGAGGCCATCGTCGAGGCCAGCAGCAGCGACAGGGCAAACGGCATCTCGATGCCGAGCCACGGGGCAATGAACCAGACCAGAGCGGCCACAATAAGCGCCGTGACGACCACTCCGACGGTGGCCAGCAGCACTCCGGGGGCGATGACGGGACGTATGTCCGAAAACTTGGTATCCATACCGCCCGTAAAGAGGATGACGCAGAGCGCAATCATGCCGATGAACTGCGTCATGTCGAGCGAGCGGTACGATATGAAGTGCCACCCGAAGAGCATGCCGACTCCCAGGAAGAGCAACAGCGCCGGGGCGCCGAAACGATAGGCCAGTTTGCCCGCCAGCACCGCCACGAAGAGCAGCAGGGCACCAATCAACACGATATTTTCGGTACTGATATAAACCATTGTACGATTGTGTTATGGCCCGGCGCCGCATTGGCAACCTGCGGAACGTCGCCTGCCGTTTTCGGGAAGAGCGGCAGGAGGTGTGTTCCGAACCGGGCCGAGGTTATTGTCGGAACGAGTCCGATTTGCATCAAAGGTAGGAAAAATTCCGGGAACGTGCCCCATCCTCTGCCGAAAAAGCCCGCAACAGGCAACGAATTGTCCAAAATCCGCATCGCCGCCCAGCCGGCCGGAAACGGGATTCGCGCAAGGAGTTTCAGCCCGACAGGCAGTGACGCCCGCCGGCCCGAATTCGCCCGAAAGTGAAATGCAACCTACTGGGGAATAAAGATATAGGTAATGGTTCCCGTCTGACGTGCAGGAGCCGAATCGTCGATGTTGAACTGCGAATTGCGCGCCGCCTGCTCGGCCATCTCGCGCATGCAGGCATCCCCGCCCGAACGCACGCGGGCGGCCGTTACGTCACCGGCCCGGTTGACCGTGATTTCGACCACCACCTCACCACCGCCCTCGCAGCGGTAGGCCGGAACCTCCAGATAGCGCTTCGTACGGACGGGGTTTGTCAGCGAGAAGGAGACCGTCACACGCCCCTTGACCTTCACATCGCGGCTTTCGCCCGTTTCACCCGTTCCGCGCCGCTCCCGGATGGCGCGCTCCTCGGCCAGTCCCTGCTCATAGGCCTCGCGGTTGGCCTTCAGCCGCTCCTCGGCCTGCGAGGCGGCTTCGCTCAGCGCACGCGTATCGGTCCCCCGGTCGTCGCGCAGCTCCCCTTCGGCCGCATTCTCGTTCGACATGCGGTTGCGGATGCTCGCCCAGTCGGCCGCGTCCTGCTGACGCTGACGCACCTCCTCCTCGAGCCGGTCGCGCTGCGCCTCCAGCTCGGCAAGCGACTGCAGGTCGATGAACATGCCCTGAGTCTCGGAACGCTGCCCGATGACAATCTTCGAGCTGACAAAGACAATCATCAGCACCAGATAGGCGATGAGCGTCACGCAGAGCCCCACCCGGTGGTCGTAGGCCCACGAGCCGGCATCTTCGCGCCGGTTGTCGAACGGCAGATTGAGCCGCGGACGCCGTCCCGGGGCGCCCGACGGACGTACCGGAGCCGGTGACGCCGGACGGTCTGAAGCGGGTTCGACTCGATTATTCTGCTGGTTGGAAGTCATTCGCTGTGCTGAAATTTGTCGGCAAAAATAACGCTTTTTAACGAAAAATTAATATCTTTGCGCGCAAATATACAAAACACCGCCTATGTCAAACAAACAACAAACGCTCAAGGCTCCCATCTCCTTTTCGGGGAAGGGCTTACATACCGGGGTCAGCGTCAACATGACCATCCGTCCCGCCCAGGCCGACCGCGGCATCGTCTTCCGGCGCATCGACCTCGAAGGCTGCCCTGAAATTCCGGCGCTCTGCGACTATGTCGTAGACACCTCGCGCGGCACGACCATCGAGCATGCCGGCAACCGCGTCAGCACCATCGAACACGTCATGTCGGCCCTCTGGACGCTGGGCGTGGACAACGCCGTCATCGATATCGACGCTGCCGAAACCCCCATCATGGACGGTTCGGCCCGCGAATATGCCCGGGCCATCGTCGAGACGGGCCTCGAAGAGCAGGAGGCGGAACGCAAATACTTCCAGGTGACCGAGAAGATGGTCTACACCATTCCCGAGAAGGGCGTGGCCATCATCCTCTTCCCCGACGACGAATTCTCCGTATCGCTCCACGTCGACTACAACTCGAAAATCATCGGCAACCAGTACGCCACCTTCAATCCCGGTGACGACTTCTCGGCTAAAATCGCCCCCTGCCGCACCTTCGTCTTCCTGCACGAACTCGAGCCGCTGATGAAGATGAACCTCATCAAGGGCGGCGACCTGGACAACGCCATCGTCGTGGTCGAGAACCCCGTTCCCGACGACCAGCTGGAACACCTCAAGAAAATCTTCAACAAGCCCGACATCCGCATCACGGGCGGCTATCTGAACAACCTCGAGCTGCGCTTCAACAACGAACTGGCCCGCCACAAGCTGCTCGACCTGCTGGGCGACTTCGCGCTGCTGGGCCAGCGCATCAAGGGCCGCGTATGGGCCACCCGTCCCGGCCACTTCGCCAATACGGAGTTCATGCGCCAGCTCAAGCGCACCATCCGCAAGGCGGGCGAGAAACCCCGCTACTACTACGACTGCCGCAAGCCGGCGCTCTACGACATCAACGCCATCCGCCACATGCTGCCGCACCGCCCGCCCTTCCTGCTCGTCGACCGCATCTTCCACTGCGACGAGACGTCGGTGGCCGGTATCAAGAACGTCACGATGAACGAGCCCTTCTTCGTGGGCCACTTCCCCGAGGAGCCCGTCATGCCGGGCGTGCTGATTGTCGAGGCGATGGCCCAGTGCAGCGGCATCATGGTGCTGCGCAGCGTTCCCGACCCGGAAAACTACTCGACCTACTTCATGAAAATCGACGGTGTGAAGTTCAAGCACAAGGTCGTTCCCGGAGACACGCTGCAGTTCGAAATACATCTGCTCGAGCCCATCCGCCGGGGAGTCGCCCTGGTCGAGGCCAAGGCATTCGTCGGCGAGACACTCGCCTGCGAAGCCACGCTGATGGCCCAGATTGTAAAGAACAAGAAGTAAAATCCGCGTGAGAATCCGCCTGCGGCAGTCGTGCCGCAGGCGCTTCTTCTCCGCGACCCCGGCGCCATCCTCTGCCGGACAAACGACGAATTTCTATGATTAGCAACTTAGCCTACATACACCCCGACGCGAAACTCGGCGCCAACGTCACCGTCGAACCCTTCGCCTACATCGCCGGCGACGTGGTCATCGGCGACGACTGCTGGATTGGTCCCGGCGCCGTGATTAACGACGGAGCCCGCATCGGCAAGGGATGCAAAATCCATACGGCCGCTTCGATTGCCTGCCTGCCGCAGGACCTGAAGTTTGCCGGCGAGGTCACGACGGCCGAAATCGGCGACTACAACGACATCCGCGAATACGTGACCATCAGCCGCGGTACCGCATCGCGCGGCAAGACCGTTGTGGGTGACCACAACCTCATCATGGCCTATGTCCACATCGCCCACGACGACGTGGTGGGCAACCACTGCGTCATCGCCAACCGCGTATCGCTGGCCGGCGAGGTCGAGGTGGGCGACTGGGTGGTCATCGGCGGACACGTGGCCGTGCACCAGTGGACCCGCATCGGCGCCCACGCCATGGTTCAGGGCGGTTCGATGGTCGGCAAGGACATCCCGCCCTATGTCATCGTACGCAACGACACGCTGCGTTTCGCCGGCATCAACAAAATCGGGCTTTCGCGCCGCGGCTTCTCGCAGGAGCGCATCGGCGAAATCCACGATGCCTGCCGCATCCTCTTCCAGAGCGGCCTGAACTATCTGGCCGGATGCGACGAAGTCGAGCGTCAGATTCCCCGGAGCGATGACCGCGACATGCTGCTGCAGTTCATCCGCTCGTCGCAGCGCGGAATCATCAAGCCCTATGCCTCCGATTCGGAAAAAGCATAGTTTTTTCCGGAAATTATTGGTTACTTCGGAAAATAGTATTATATTTGCATTGTCAAAAGACGAATGCAACGCAGTAAGGGGACGGAAAGTCCCCTTATTTCGTAGAAATACCCGACCCTTCCGGCTCCCGCAGCCGCAGGACATGTCACCGGGCGTGACCGTCCGCAGGTCGCCAACGAACCGGACGACACGCCGCAGGCGGCTCCGGATGCATGACCGCCAAGACCTGAAGCACACGAAAAGACTATGATAGACACCCAGAAAATCATCGCACTGGCCGAAGGCCGCCTCGAAGGTACCGACATGTTCGTCGTCAGCTGCACCTGCTCGGCAGGCAACGACATCGAACTGCTCATCGACAGCGACACGTCGGTCGACATCGACACCTGCGCCGCCCTGAACCGCGCCATCGAAGCGGAGCTCGACCGCGACAACGAGGATTTCTCGCTGACGGTCGCATCGGCCGGCATCGGTTCGGAACTCAAACAGCTGCGCCAGTACCGCAAGCTCATCGGCCACTCGGTCGAGGTACTGCTGCTCAACGGTACGAAGATACTTGCACGGCTCGATGCCGCCGACCAGGAGGGCATCACCATCTCCTACGAGGAGAAGCAGGCCGTCGAGGGCAAGAAACGCAAGCAGAGCGTCACGGTAAGCCGCACCTACCCCTTCGGCGAAATCAAATATACGAAGGAGTACCTCGACTTCAAATAGCTTCAAACAGCGGCCATTGCGGCTTCCGACAGACCGGTGCCGCCCGCCGCAACCCACAAACGGAAAACGAAAGAAACAAAAACATAGAACGACAATGGACAATCTCAACCTTATCAGCAACTTTGCCGAGTTCAAGGAGTTGAAGAACATCGACAAGAGCACGATGATTGGCGTACTGGAGGACGTCTTCCGCCATGCGCTTCAGAAGCAGTACGAAACCGACGAGAATTTCGACGTCATCATCAACCCCGAAAAGGGCGACCTCGAAATCTGGCGCAACCGTACGGTCGTCGAGGACGGCGCCGTCGAGAACCCCAACATGCAGATTTCCGTCTCGGAGGTCAAGGCCATCGACCCGACCTACGAAATCGGCGACGAATATGCCGATGAAATCAAGCTCTCGTCGTTCGGCCGCCGCACGGTGCTCTCGCTGCGTCAGAATCTGGCCTCGCGCATCCTCGACCTCGAGAAGGCCAACCTCTACGAGAAGTATTCGGAGAAGGTAGGCGAAATCGTCACGGGCGAGGTCTACCAGGTATGGAAGAAGGAGGTGCTGATTCTCGACGACGAGGAGAACGAGCTCATCCTGCCCAAGGCCGAGCAGATTCCCAACGACTTCTACCGCAAGGGCGACACCATCAAGGCCATTGTCAAGAGCGTGGAGATGAACAACAATCAGCCGCGCATCATCCTTTCGCGCACGGCGCCCCAGTTCCTCGAGCGGCTCTTCGAGCAGGAGGTGCCCGAAATCTTCGACGGTCTGATTACCATCAAGAAGATTGTCCGCATCCCCGGCGAGCGGGCCAAGGTGGCCGTCGAGTCCTACGACGAGCGCATCGACCCCGTGGGCGCATGCGTCGGCATGAAGGGCTCGCGCATCTACTCGATTGTCAAGGAGCTGCGCAACGAGAACATCGACGTGGTCAACTACACGGCCAACCCGCAGCTGATGATTCAGCGTGCGCTCAATCCCGCCAAGATTTCGTCGATTACCATCGACGAGGAGAAGAAGACCGCTTCGGTCTACCTGAAGCCCGACCAGGTATCGCTGGCCATCGGCAAGGGCGGTCTGAACATCCGCCTTTCGAAGATGCTCACCGGCTACGACATCGACGTATACCGCGAAGTCGAGGAGGAGGATGTGGCACTCACGGAATTCGCCGACGAAATCGACGGCTGGGTCATCGAAGCTCTGAAGGCTGCCGGATGCGATACGGCCAAGAGCGTACTGGAACTCCCCGTAGAGGAGATTGCCAACCGCGCCGACCTCGAGCTGGAGCAGGCACAGAAGGTCGTGGAGATTCTCAAGGCCGAATTCGAAGAGTAATTAAAAGCAAGAAAGGAGAGAGACGATATTATGGGTAACGAAAGAAAACTAAGGCTCATTCAGGTTGCAAAGGAGTTCAAGGTGGGACTCAACACCATCTCGGACTTCCTGCAAAAGAAGGGCATCAAAAACGACGGGTCGCCCAACACGCTGGTCGACGCGGAGACCTACGCCGTACTGGAAAAGGAGTTCGGGGCCAACCGCAATGCCGGCAACGCCCGTGAAAGCATCCGCGAACGCATTTCGATGAAGCAGGCCACCGTAACGCTGGAGGCGGCCAAGCAGAAAGAGCGCGAAGAGGAGAAGGAGGTGGTCATCAAGAGCCACGTCATCAGCGTGAAGGACGAGATTCCCCAGCCCAAGTTCCTCGGCAAAATCGACCTGAACCCCAAACCGAAGGCCGCAGCCGCACCGGTTCAGACTCCGGCGCCCCAGCCCGAGACCCACGCCCCCAAGGCTGAAAGCCCGGCGGCAGAGACGCCCGCGGAGGAGGCTCCGAAGAGCGCTCCCGCACCGCAGCCGGCCGCAGAGAAGGCGCCGGCCGAGCAACCCGCGCCCCGCATCGAAGAGCAGCCCGCCCCCAAGGCCGAGGCACCGGCTCCCCAGCCGGAAGCAACGGCCGCTCCGGCCGGGAACACGCAGGCCGAAGCGCCTAAGGACAACGTCTTCCGCCCCACCATCACGCCCCTTGCCGGCCCGCAGGTGCTCGGCACGATGGACGTATCGGGCTTCGTTCCAGGCGGCCGCCACAAGCGCAAGCGTCTCCAGAAGGAGAAGGTCGACGTGACGAAGAGCGCCCAGAAGAGCGGCAACGCCCAGAACGGCAAGGGCGGCAACGCCCAGGGCGGACAGAACCGTCCGGGCGGTCAGCAGAACCAGCCCAAACCGGGCGAAGGCCGCCGCAACAAAAACAAGAACAAGGCTCCGAAACCCATCGTCCGCCCCGAGGTGAGCGACGAGGAGGTATCGAAGCAGGTAAAGGATACCCTTGCCCGCCTGACGGCCAAGGGTGCCAAGAGCAAGAGCGCCAAATACCGCAAGGACAAGCGAGAGGCCGTAGCCGAGCGTATGAACGAGGAGTTCGAACGCGAGGAGATGGAACGTTCGACGCTGAAGGTCACCGAGTTCGTGACCGTGAGCGAGCTGGCTACGATGATGAATGTCTCGCCGACGGAGGTCATCACCGCCTGCATGAACCTGGGTCTGATGGTATCCATCAACCAGCGGCTTGACGCCGAGGCTCTGGTGGTCGTTGCCGAAGAGTTCGGCTTCAAGGTCGAATTCGTCTCGGTGGAAATCCAGGAGGCCATCCACAACGACGAGGACAAGGAGGAGGACCTCGTGCCGCGTCCGCCCATCGTAACGGTGATGGGTCACGTCGACCACGGTAAGACCTCGCTGCTGGACAACATCCGCAAGACGAACGTCATCGAAGGCGAGGCGGGCGGTATCACCCAGCACATCGGTGCCTACAGCGTGGAGCTCAACGGCCAGAAGATTACCTTCCTCGACACGCCGGGACACGAGGCCTTCACCGCCATGCGTGCCCGCGGTGCAGCCGTGACGGACGTCGCCATCATCATCGTGGCGGCCGACGACAACGTGATGCCCCAGACCATCGAGGCCATCAACCACGCCCAGGCGGCCGGAGTGCCGATGGTCTTCGCCATCAACAAAATCGACAAGCCGGGAGCCAACCCCGACCACATCAAGGAGCAGCTCTCGCAGATGAACTACCTGGTCGAGTCGTGGGGCGGCAAGTATCAGGACCAGGAGATTTCGGCCAAGAAGGGCATCAACCTCGACAAACTGCTCGAAAAGGTGCTGCTCGAAGCCGAGATGCTCGACCTGAAGGCCAACCCCAACAAGAAAGCCGTCGGTACGGTCATCGAATCGACGCTGGACAAGGGCCGCGGCTACGTCTCGACGGTGCTCGTGCAGGGAGGTACGCTCCACGTGGGCGACGTCATCCTGTCGGGAACCTATACGGGCCGCGTGAAGGCGATGTTCAATGAAAACGGCAAGAAGGTGACAGAAGCCGGACCTTCGACTCCGGTCCAGGTGCTCGGTCTGAACGGAGCGCCCCAGGCCGGCGACTCGTTCAACGTGATGGAGGACGACCGCTCGGCACGTGAAATCGCCAACAAGCGCGAGCAGCTGCAGCGCATGCAGGGCATCATGACCCAGAAGCATGTGACGCTCGACGAAATCGGCCGCCGCATCGCCATCGGCTCGTTCAAGGAGTTGAACATCATCGTCAAGGGTGACGTGGACGGTTCGGTCGAAGCGATGTCGGGTTCGCTCATCAAACTCTCGAAGGAGAGCGTGCAGGTGAACGTCATCCACGCCGCCGTAGGCCAGATTTCGGAGTCCGACGTGCTGCTGGCCGCCGCCTCGAACGCCATCATCGTCGGCTTCCAGGTGCGCCCGTCGGCTGCCGCCCGCAAGCTGGCCGAGAGCGAGGAAATCGAAATCCGCCTCTACTCGATTATCTACGACGCCATCAACGACATCAAGGATGCCATCGAAGGCATGCTCGAGCCGGTGATGAAGGAGGAGATTGTCGCATCGGTCGAGGTGCTGGAGATTTTCAAGATTTCGAAGGTGGGTACCGTTGCGGGCTGCGTGGTCCGCGAAGGCAAACTCGCCCGCAACACCCCGATTCGCGTCATCCGCGACGGTATCGTTATCTATACCGGCAAGCTGGGTTCGCTCAAGCGTTTCAAGGACGACGTGAAGGAGGTCACCTCGGGACAGGACTGCGGTCTGAACATCGAATCGTTCAACGACATCAAGATTGGCGATATCGTCGAAGGATACGAACAAGTCGAGGTAAAACGCAAATAGGACAACCGCACCGCAGGACACTACCCTGCCGGCCGCTCCGCTCCGCCACAGCGGGCGGAGGCCGCCGGCAGAGGAGGGTTCCCCGGAGCGCATAAACAGACAACAACCGAAACTAAAGGCCTAACACCAAAAATCTACACACACAATGAACACCCAAATCAAATTCACGACAGCGGAGGAGGCCGTCAAGGTCATCAAGTCGGGCGACCACATCCACCTGAGCTCCGTAGCATCGGCACCCCAGTGCCTCATCAACGCCATGTGCGCACGCGGCGAGGCCGGCGAACTGAAGGACGTGCACATCCACCACCTGCACACCGAGGGTCCAGCCCCCTATGCCGACCCGAAGTTCGAGGGCGTCTTCCAGCTCGACTCGTTCTTTGTCGGCGGCAACGTCCGCAAGGTGACCCAGAGCGGCTATGCCGACTATATCCCCGTTTTCCTGAGCGAGACGCAGCGTCTCTACCGTTCGGGAGCGGTTCCCTGCAACGTGGCCATGATTCAGGTCTCGACCCCTGACAAGCACGGCTACGTGTCGCTGGGTACGTCGGTCGACGCCACGCTGGCTGCCGTCGAGACGGCCGAGCACGTTATCGCCGTCGTGAACAAGCATGTTCCCCGCGCCTTCGGTGACGCGATGATTCACGTATCGAAAATCGACCTCTTCGTTCAGGACGACACCCCGCTCATGGAGGCCCACTTCACCGAGCCCAACGAGGTCGAGACGGCCATCGGCAAGCACTGTGCGGCCCTCATCGAGGACGGCGCAACGCTGCAGATGGGTATCGGCGCCATTCCGAACGCCGTACTGGCACAGCTCGGCGGCCACAAGAACCTCGGTATCCACACCGAGATGTTTGCCGACGGCGTACTGCCGCTGGTCGAGAAGGGCGTCATCAACGGCGAGGCCAAGAACATCGACAAGGGCAAGATGGTTTCGACCTTCCTGATGGGTTCGCAGCGCGTCTACGACTTCATCGACGACAACCCGGGCGTGCTGATGATGGACGTGGGCTATACGAACGACCCCTACGTCATCGCCAAGAACGACCGCGTGACGGCCATCAACTCGGCGCTGCAGGTCGACCTGACGGGTCAGGTATGCGCCGACTCGCTGGGCACGAAGTTCTATTCGGGCGTCGGCGGTCAGATTGACTTCGTCTATGGAGCATCGCTCTCGAAGGGCGGCAAGGCCATCATCGCCATGCCCTCGATTACGAACAAGGGTGTTTCGAAGATTGCCCCCGTGCTGACGCCGGGTGCAGGCGTAGTCACCACGCGCAACCACATCCACTGGTTCGTTACCGAGAACGGCGCCGTGGACCTCTACGGCAAGACGCTTCAGGAGCGTGCCCGCCTGATTATCTCGGTGGCACACCCCTCGGCACAGGAGGAGCTCGACCGAGCCGCTTTCGAGCGCTTCGGTTCGCACCACCACTATGTAAAGGGTTACATGGCCTAATGAAATAAGCCGGGTCATCACCCGGTATGGAAAAATCCCCGTCGGAAGCATCCGACGGGGATTTTTTTGCTTCATACCGCCAGGCATGAAGTCCGGCCAGTATACGGGTTACCGGTTGGCGGCAGAGCCCGGAACGGCCGCCGGCGAGAGCACATACCCCTCGTCTACCTTGCACAACACACCCTGGGCAACAAGCTGTGCAATCGCACGCGACAGCGAAGGACGCGCCACACCGAGGATAAAGGCCGCCTCCTGCAGATTCTGAATCATCCCGTTGCGCTGCAAATAGCCCACAACGCGCGACGAAAGGGTCTGCAGGGCAAACTCGTGGATTTTCCGGCTCAGGAAAAGGCTGTGGTCCGACAATACGGTCAGGAAATTATGCAGCACGACCTTGTCCTGCTCGATGAGCTCCTGCAGACAATCGCGGCTCACGACCCACATCTTGCAATCCGAGTTGGCGATAATGGTGACCGGATAGATGTTCTCGGTTCCGAATACGAAGGCCGAAGCAAGCACGTCGGGAGCAGACAGCGTATCTAACGTAAATTCCTTGCCCTCGTCGCTTGTCATCTGCGCGTAGACGCTGCCCTCGCACAACAGGAAAATCGAACGGCAGACGCTGTTCTGCATGGCGATGAAATCACCCTTGCCGTAGGAGGCGAAACGCCCGGGAAAATCGTGCAGAATTCGTGTTACCAGGGATGCGTCGCTCCCCCGAAAAAGAGGCATATCGAAAATTTCACAATCCATATTGCTTGTTTTTCAACGTTTTGACGATTCCTGTAACAAATGTTACGCATTACGTCGTATCGTGGCGGTACTTTTGCGCCGGAAATAAGTCGGAAGGCTTCGGCGGAGTGAAAAATCGCTCTGGAACGGAGCTTGACAACAAGTACAAATATAGCAATAAAAAGGCCATATGAGCAGAAAAATATTCATTTTGTTGGCCGGACTGCTTCTGGCTTCGTGCCAGAGCACCGAAGAGCCGGCAGCGCCGCAGCCCTACAGCCCGGGCATCCGCATCCGGCTGCAATACGAGGGATATGCCATGGCGGAGAGCCGTTCGGCTACACGTCTTGATACGGATTACGACCGGGTGGAATTCGGCGTTGCCGACCTCGCGGGCAAAATCATCGAGAACCTGAAGGGCGTCTACAATGCCGAAACTTCAGAGATGCGTATCGAAGGTCTTCAGGCAGGTGACTACGTGCTGTTGATACTGGGAATCCGCGGCGACTGCACGGCAGACGGGGTTGTATTCCACCGCATGAGACACCTCGACGACACGTGGATGAGTTTTCCCGAGGAACTCGAACAGCCGCTCGCAGCGGAGTATCTCTACTCGCAGACACCTTTCACCGTCACTACGCGAACGACCGCAGCAGGCAACGTACAGGAGGCCGTCATGGACCAGACGCCCGTACAGCGTCGCATCGTCGGCCGGGCCGATTTCATATTTGACTACAATAATCCCTATGTCGCGGGAGCCGTCGTATCGAAACAGGTCATGGTGAATGCCCCGCGCTTCCGCACGAAGTTCTCAGGAGCCGGCGACTTTGCCGGCGAAAGCGCCGGACTGCCCGTCTCGCTGTCGCTCGATTACGAAAAGTCGTTCCTCTTCCCGCCCACGGTCGACAATGAACCGCTTCGGGGAGACATCGAAATCGTCACGCGCAACTATCGGGGGTACCAAATCAGCCGTTCATTCGACTTCGAACTGGCTAAGATATCACCCAACCACATCGGCACCATCCGCACCGACGTGCTCCATCCCGACGATGCTTCGGGAACCATGTTCGTTTCGGAGCAATACTATCGGACGAGCGAACACTCGCTCATCCTGCAGGATGACGAGCACCACAGCGTCTATGCCGACCCGACGCAGCGCCGTTTCAACACAGCAGCGCCGCTCCAGCTGTCGGTTACCGACGACGGACGCTTCCACGCCCGTTTCTACTCGCCCCGCCCGCTGAGCGACGTGCTGGTACGGGCCCGAATCCCCGGCACCGGCGACGAATTCGTCGACCTGGCCTACTTCGACAACATCCCCGCTTTCGCCGACTTCTACGGCGAACTGCTGCTGACGCAACGCGACGGCATATACCGCACCGAGTCGGGCCGCATGCTCCGCATCCCGGCCAAGACAACCAGCGACCTGGCCGGCATCGAATACCGCATCGAATCGAGTGACCCCTATTGGAAAAAACTCGAACAGATAGCCCACGGCTGGACCATCAGTTTCAACCTATACGGCGGCGACCCCGAGCGTCCCGACGGAGGCCCCGTCGGCAACTGGATGGGCATCCGTCCGGTACACTGTCGGGAGGTGGTGGCGCTATTCATCAACTTCACCTACATGATTGACATGCCCGAACACGAAGAGATTCTCCGCGCCAACGAAGACCGACTCTACGGTAACGGAGGCGTCGACGACAAGGTGACGGCCGAAACCGTACTCAAGCAGATGCAGCAGGCCCGGACACTGAGTGTCGGATTGGTCTACCCGGGCAACAACGTCATCGGACTGGGCGGCGGCTCAGTATTCGGCGCCTACCAGCCGGCATGGCTACGCCACTACTTCGATACCTATGCCTGCGAAATCATGTTCCACGAACTGGGCCACGTGATGGGTTACAGTCACAGCAGCTCGTTCACCTACGGTCCTTGGGCGCAGGAGTTGATGAACACATTCTACGTCGAACATATCGGCGAAATGCCCATCGACTCGCCCTCATACCTCAACAGTTCCCAGAATCCGAATCTATACTGATACACACGATGAAAACGAATCTTCTGAAATACGCACTTCTGGCGCTCCCTCTGTCGCTTTTCGCCACGGGATGCTCCACCGGAGAGGAGCCGGGCGCGTCGCTTTCGTCCCGAAACAGCATTGAGGTACGTTTCGAACTTTCCGTGGCGGACATCGCCCTCCGCAAAATGCAGGCCGGCCGGAGCTCCGACGATGCCATCGGCACGGTCAAGGGCTATCGGTTCGAAGATGGGCTGCTCCGCGAAATCGCAACGGGCGCCGAGAGCTCCGCCGACGGCGACCTCATCTTCCATCTCGCGGCACGCAAGGGCACGATGTACTTCGTCGCCAATCCTCCTGCCGGTGCGTTCGATGCCCTGCAGCCGGAATCGAGTACGCTGGACGAGTTTCTCGCAACCGCGGCCGCAACCGCGGCGATGACGGCCGACGGTCTGACAATGACCGGCCACGCGACATTGTCGGAGACAGGGAGCGCCACCATCGCCGTTACGCTGACGCGCAGTGTGGCCCGGCTCGACCTTGCATCGCCCGACGCCGGTGTCGAGGTCCACAGCGTGGTGCTCCGCAACATAGCCGACCGCGGGTACGTCCATCCGCAACAGGGGCTCTCCACCCCTCAGTCGGCCGACAGGGGCGAGTTCCGCAAGGAGTACGGCCAGAATCCGCTCTCGAACGGCAGTGAAACGCTGCTCTACCTGGCCGAACAGAACAACTCACAGTTCACGGCCGAAATAGTCGCCCGCTTCGGCGGCGGATGGCACCGGACAGAGACGATGCTCCCTGCCGAAATCCTCCGTAACACGTCCTACAAGTTGGTAGTACACGGCAAGGGCGCCGAACTCAACGTCACGATTGAAGCAGACGGCTGGCAGGCGGGCGATTCAACCGACTCGGAACCAGACCTCAAGGGGCTGATTGATCTCGAGGCATCGGAGCTTCCCAAAGGTGTTTCCGTCAATAACCTGTGCGACACGGTGCGCATCACCCATGCCGAGAACCGCTTCCGGCTCGTGTTGAAGGCCGAGGCCGGCTCGGAGGTTCAGGTCGAAGGGAGTATCGACAGGGTGACAGTAACTCCCCAACTTCTGACCCGCGGTCTGATGCAGGTAGCCGTCGTCTCGATTGAAAAACCGCTTTTCATGCCTGGCCGCAAGGAAGAGTATATATGCCTTGACCTGATGCGCGACAACCTCCGTTCAGGGCGTATCGTGCTCATCTTCGAGGAGAGCCCCATCAAGATGACCGGTCTGCTCGCATTCGACGACAACGGTCTCTGCGACTTCGGTAAATACATCGACGGCGAACTGGCCGTCATCGGGCTTCCCTCGGGCACCGATGCCCGGCTCGAATTCGATGAAAGCGAGGACCCCTGGATGAAACTCGAATCTACGGAGGAAGGCCTCCGATTGTTGGGCGGTTGGAAACCCAACGACCCAAAGGCCGACGGCCGGCCGCAGGAGGGACTCCTCGTGGTCGAGTTCAACGACGGCACCCCGACCGAAAGCTACACGATTCGCCGGGTCAACTGGGGGCTCCCGGTCGTCGAAATCGGACGCAACTGGTGGTGCAAGTACAACCTGCGCGGCAATGTGAAACATTTCGAGGAGCAGGTCCAGATTAAGGACGACCCGGCGACCGAAGAGCAGCAGGCCGACTTCCTGGCTACGTGCGACGACGACGTCCTGCTCTCGCTCATGGGCGACCAGTACCAGGGCGGCAACCCCGACGGATTGCCCCTGCGGCACGACGGAAATCTCTTCTACTACGAAGGGATGCAGAGCACGGGCGGAAACTTCGGCACGCTGCCTCCCGACGAGATGGCTCCCGACGGATACCGGATTCCCGAATACGAAGACTACAAGTTCTTCAGTGCCAGCGACAACTTCAACCTCGGAGGTATCGGCGAGCGACCTTTCTGGAACAGCACGCAAGACCGGGTATGGGTACGCATCATCGAACGAGATGCGGAGTTTCTCGGTGCTTCGTACGGCAACGTAACCATCTACGAATTCACCGACGGAGCAACGCACTGGGTACTCTACGGGCTGGGCCATCAGTGGAGCACCGCCCATGGCGACATCGCCCGCAAGAATCTGTTGCTGGCTACTTGGGGCAACAGCGGCCGCACCTGGGGCATGGAAGGCTATGCACAAAGCGACCGGGCCAACCAGAACTGGATAAAGTTTTCGGACCAGAACTCAACCAAAACGCGCATAATACGTTGTATCAAGACCCCGGTAGAATACATTTACGAATAATACCGCCCCAAAAAGCCCGAAGAACGGGCTGTACACAGAACAAATAAAAAACAACCAAATCAGAAAAAAAAGAAAAGACCATGAAAACGATTGCAAAAGCAACCACCGCAGCACTTCTCATCTCGAACCTGGTCCTCGTAGCCTGCGCCGACAAGGAGCAGACGCCCGGAATGCCCGGTGCTGCAACCACCCTCACGGTTCGCATGGCCGATTACGCCAATACCGCCGACGCGCTCGAGGGCGAGAACCAAATCACCGATTTCAAGGCCTGTATCTTCGAAGAGGGTCGCATGACGCACATTTACGAAAATATTCCCGTTTCGGGTTCGAGCTATTCGCTCCAGCTCGACAGCCACTCGGGGACGCTCTACCTCCTGGCCAATACGGGCGACCAGATTGACCTGTCGTCGCTCCAGAGCCTGTCGCTCAGCGAAGAGGAGTGGCTCAAGCAGAGCATGGCCATGCACGAGTCGGCTCCCGTCCACTTCTTCACTGGCAGCGTGAAACTCGACGAGATGCCCAACTCGCAGACGTCGATTCCGGTGACGCTCAAGCGCGGCGTCGCACGATTCGACCTGCAGGTCAAGACCGCCGGTGCCTCCTCCATCAGGAGCATCACGCTGAAGAACACGGCCGAGAAGGGTCTGCTCTTCCCCACCGAAGGGACCCTTTCGCCCGACGGAGTCGAGCGTCGTGACGCCAGCGTGACATTCGACGAGCCGCTCACGGCCAACACTCCGGGCGTGATGTATCTCTATGAGCAGCGCAACGAAGGCATCGAGGTGAACATCGTGGCCAACATCGACGGCGTCGAGAAGACGCTCACCAAGGCTCTCGAGGGCGACATCCACCGTAATACGACCTATACGCTCACCGTGCGCAAGGATGTCATCGACGTTGCCGTCGACGTCACCCTGGACGAGTGGGAGGAGGGCAGCGACACGGAGCTGACCCCCGCCCGCCGATAACCGCACAGAGACTCCGCACAAGGAGCCGACATTCAAACCCCGACAAAGATGACACTACGCACTATTCACATACGGTTCATTTCCGTTCTGGCCCTTCTCTCCGGTTTCGCGCCCTCCTGCACGAAGCCGGAGAGCGAGCCGACGGCCGCTCCCGCCGCGGGACAGAGCATCCGGGTGCAGATGGAGGATTTCGACGGAGCCGCGACCGCTCATCCGGATGATGAGCGTATCGAAACGATGAATGCCTATCTTTTCGAGGCAGGAGTGCTGACCCAATGCTACGAAAACCTGAGCGAAGCAGCTGCGGGCTACGGGCTGCAGCTCGCGCGTCTTTCGGGCCGTCTCTATCTGGTCGCCAATGCCGGGGCCGACACCTACGGTTCGCCTCAGCCGGGCCTTTCGGAGAGCGAATGGCTCGCACGCGGCATCGGAACGGCACCGGGAGGTGAAGCCGTCCGCTTCGCTTCGGGCTCGCTCGACCTGGGCACGCTTCCGGCAGGCACTACCCTGCTGCCAGTCGCGATGAAGCGCGGCGTAGCACGGTTCGACCTGCGGATTCTGGTGGCCGGAGAGGCTTCGGTCGAGAGCATCGTCTTCGACAACATCGCCCTGGAGGGCTCGCTCTTCGCCGCTCAAACGGCCTTATCGTCCGAGAGCGGCCCGACCGGCGAGTTGCTCGTTCGGCCCGAAACACCCTTCACCGCGAGCCGTACGGGCATCGCCTACCTCTACGAGCAGGGGTCGTCCGTATCGGTCGTGCGCATCGAGGCTCTCATCGACGGCAAGTCCTACACGCTCGAAAAGAGCCTTCCGGCCGAGATTCGCCGCAATACCGTCTACACCGTCACGCTGCGACGCAACATCGTCGATGCCGACGTGGAGCTCAACGTCGAGCCCTGGAACACAGGCGACGAGACTCCGGCAGTCCCTGACCTCGACCATTCGCTCACGGTCGACCTGACGCGCACGGAGATACCCGACGGAGTCGTCGTCGCGGAAGGTCGGACGGAAATGACGTTCCACCACCTCCGGACCGAGATGTCGCTCGCCATCGACTGCAACGACGAACTCGAAGTGTTGCCCCTCGAAGGCTACCCGCTCACGATAGAACCCATCGCCAATGACGGCGGTATTGAAGGCATCAACCGCTTCCTCATCCGCAAGGAACTCTATGCACCCGGCATGGAGGAAGACCTGGTTGAACTGCGCTTTCACCGCAAGGGATTGGCCAATAACTATCCCGAAGACCGCATTACACTACGCCTCGAAGCCAATCCGAGCAGAATAGAAGGTGATTTCGCCTTCGCGAACCCAAACTATGAATTCGATTTCGGACGCTACATCGACAACGAACTCGGTCGCATCATACTGGCCCCGGGCAAGGAGCTGATCGCCGAGTTCGACGAGGGCGAGGACCGGTGGATTGATATCTCGGCAGCCGAAGGCGAGGAGCGCGTCGTCCGCATCGTTGCCGGCTGGCGTCCCAACGACCCCACGGCCAACGGCCGCCGTCAGTCTGCGCGGCTCGTCATCCGCAATGCCTCCGACCAGTCGCAACGCGAGGAATACACCGTCGTGCGCCGCAACTGGGGTCTTCCTGTCACCTGGTTCCACGGCGTCTGGTGGTGCAAATACAACGCTCGGGGAGATTCGCGCGATTTCGAGGACCAAATACTCTCGTCGGCCGACCCCGCTGCAATGGCAGGCAAAAGCGTATTCGACTACCTGACCTCCTGCTCGGCAGAAGAGTATTACGACCTCTGGTGCTGGGCCTATCAGGGAGACAGCGGCAACGGTCTCAAGGTAGTCGACAGGGATGGAGTGCTGGTCATGGACAACTTCACCTCAAACAACTCCTCGAACATCAACAGGCTGCCGGCCGACGCCCTTTCGCCCGACGGATACGAACTGCCGACAATGGAGGAGTTCAACCGGATGTTCGACGCCACGGACTATATCTGGATGATGTGGGACGGTTCACACAAGCTGCGCGAACCGTGGGAGGGACATGCAACCGTCACTCGCCGGCAAAAGCGCCGCAACGACCTCACCATCGGAACGGTAGCCGCAACCGATTTGATTTACATCGTGATGAAAAGTGCGGATTTCCCGGAGGACGAGGGTGTAACCTGGTACGGTCCAGGAGCACAATGGAACGCCGACGGCATCATGCACTCGAACCACTACAACAACATCCTCTTCTCGGTACACTCCCCCGAAGGACAGGGCTGGTATATGGGCGGAGGCATGGGCAACCTCTACATGACGAAGAACGGTGCAGGCAACAACGACACGCGTATCCTGCGCTTCAAGAAGTCGCCCGTCGAGTACATCTACTAACACCCGCCCCTGCGGGAAAAGCCAATCCCCCGATACATCGAAAACGTATCGGGGGATTTTGCATGCCCTGTGCAGCAGAGAGCAATCCGGTGCCTGCGCCAGGCGGCGCCGGTCTACCGAACCAGACCCAGTGCCGGTCAGTCGCCGAGGCGTACCTTGACCACGACGGGGAAGTGGTCCGAAGGCGTACGGGCCCGGTACCTGCGATAGGAGACCTCCTTGGGGAACGACCCCGAACGGAGCACCTCGTCGCTGTCCTGCTCGGGAGTGCGGTAGGTGTCGGTCAGCACGCCATAGGCCACGACGTCGACCGTCGGCGAAACGAAAACATGGTCGATACGGCTGTCGGTGAGCGCCTCCGTATCGAAATCGTTGAAAGTCCCGTTGGGAGCGTAACGGATATCGGCCACCCGGTAGGCATCGCGCAACGCCTCCGATTCGGCCAGCAGCGCATACATCGCATCGGTCTGGTCGACATTGAAGTCACCGGTCAGGAAGTAGCACTCCCCCGGGTCGCACATCGTGCGGATGCGCTCGAGCACCAAACGGCAGCTCTCGGCCCGGGCCTTCACCCCCACGTGGTCCATGTGAAGGTTGAAAAAGTGGAAGACACGGCCACTCGTCCGGTCGCGGAAACAGCCCCACGTACAGATGCGGGGCAGCGCAGCGTCCCACCCCACGTTGGGACGGTCGGTAACCTCCGAGAGCCAGAAATGGCCCTCATCGAGCAGTTCGAAGCGCTCCTTGCGGTAGAAAATCGGCGCATATTCGCCCTTCGTCGCACCGTCGTCGCGGCCGACACCTATATAGTTATAGTCGGGCAGTCGGTCGAGCATGTCGTGCAACTGGTCGTCGAGCACCTCCTGTGCTCCGAAGATGTCGAATCCCTGGAATTCGACAAGGCCGCAGACATAGGGGCAGCGGCGCTCCCAGCCGTTGCCGGCAGCCGCATCGCCGTCGTTGCGATAACGCACGTTGAACGATGCGACGGTCATCTGCTGACCCATCGCTTGCAATCCGCCGCACAAGAGCAGCATCCACAGCAGCAATCGTTTCATATCGGTTCTGTTTTTCGGGTTGTTCGAGTAACACAAAGGTAACAAAATCCTGCCATTCACACCAATCCGGAGGAGCTTCCGCACAAATCCGTCCTACTTTTTCGGCGAATGCTCGACCGTTTCGTATTTTTTTACTATCTTCGTTGCGCCCAACGGCAAAAATACGAGCGCTTCGCTCCCGTCCGTCGAATCCGACATTCCGGCCGCATCCTTCGCGGCGGGGAATGCCGGGCTGTGCAGCGTACGGGGGAAAAGCCCGCAAGACCAAAAACGACTACAAAACAAACCTGAACAGCATGTACAGATACGACAGCCGAGTGGTTATCACCCTCGATGCAGGCGGCACGAATTTCGTCTTCGGCGCCATGCAGGCCAACAAATTCATCGTCGAACCCATCACGATGCCGTCGAATGCCCAGGACCTCGACCGTTGTCTCTCCACGATGGTCGAAGGCTTCCGTGCCATCATCGCCAAACTGGAGACCAAGCCCGTAGCCATCAGCTTCGCGTTCCCCGGCCCGGCCGACTACCGCAACGGCGTAATCGGAGGCTATCTGCCCAACTTCCCCTCGTTCCGCGACGGCGTGGCGCTGGGTCCCTTCCTCGAATACACGTTCGGCATTCCGGTCTTCATCAACAACGACGGTGACCTGTTCGCCTACGGCGAGGCACTCGGCGGAGCCCTTCCCGAGGTCAATGCCAAACTCGAAGCGCTCGGCAGCTCGAAGCAGTACCGCAACCTCATCGGCTACACGTTCGGCACGGGATTCGGCATCGGCATCGTCACCGAAGGCAATCGGCTCCATGCGGGTGACAACTCCTGCGTGGAGACCTTCTGCCTGCGCCACAAGAAGATGCCCGACATCATCGTCGAGGAGGGCGTGGCCGTACGCGCCGTCAAGCGTGTCTACGGCGAGGCTTCGGGCGACGTGAACCACAACTTCGAGCCGAAGGACATCTGCGAAATCGCCGACGGGAAACGTCCGGGCGATGTCGAGGCGGCCAAGAAGGCCTTCGCCGAACTGGGCGAAATTGCCGGCGACGCCATGGCGACGGCCGTTACGCTCATCGACGGCATCATCGTCATCGGCGGCGGCATCACCGCAGCCCGCAAGTACATCATGCCGAGCCTGCTGAAGGAGCTGCGCGGCAAAATACACACCCTCTCGGGCGATACGCTCAACCGGGTCCAGATGGAGGTCTTCGACCTGGACAACGAGGAGGAGTTCAAGGCCTTCGCCAAGGGCAACCAGCGCCCGCTGAAGGTCTACGGCACGGACCGCTATGTAGCCTACGACCCGATGAAGCGCATCGGCGTGATGATTTCGAAGATGGGCGCAAGCCAGGCCATCTCGGTCGGCGCCTACGCCTATGCCCTCCACCAGCTGGACACCAAAAACGAACAATAGCAGAACAACCTAATAGGAGAAAACCATGTATCCGTTCAAATTCAGACCCATTCTCAAGACCGTACTCTGGGGCGGCGAGAAGATAATTCCCTACAAACAGATTGAATCCGACCAGAAACAGGTCGGCGAAAGTTGGGAGCTTTCGGGTGTCAAGGGCAACGAATCGGTCGTTGCCAACGGCCCGCTGGCCGGCACCACCCTGCCCGAGCTGCTCGCAAACGAAAAGGAGCGTCTGCTCGGCAAGGCCAACTACGAGCGCTTCGGCAACGAGTTCCCGCTGCTCATCAAGTTCATCGACGCGCGTCAGGACCTCTCGATTCAGGTCCATCCCAACGACGAGCTGGCCTGGGAGCGCCACCGCTCGAAGGGCAAGACCGAGATGTGGTATGTGGTCGACGCCGACAAGGGTGCACACCTCCGTTCGGGCTTCGCCAAGCAGGTGACCCCCGCAGAGTATGAGGCCAGCGTCGAGGACAACACCATCACCGACATCCTGAAGGATTACGAAATCCATCCGGGCGACCTCTTCTTCCTGCCGGCCGGCCGCGTGCACAGCATCGGCGCAGGCTCGTTCATCGCCGAAATCCAGCAGACGTCGGACATCACCTACCGCATCTACGACTTCAACCGCAAGGGTGCCGACGGCAAACCCCGCGAGCTGCACACCGAGCTGGCCAAGGGTGCCATCGACTACACCGTGCTGCCCGACTACCGCACGCACTATACGGCTGCCGCCAACGAACTTACGGTGCTTGTTTCGTGCCCCTACTTCACCACGTCGCTCTGCGAGCTGAACGAGGAGAAGACGTTCGATTTCGCGTCGCTCGACTCGTTCGTGGTCTTCATCTGCGTCGAAGGCAAGGGCACGATCGAGGACAACGAAGGCAACAGGCTTGAGGTTCATCAGGGCGAAACGCTCCTGCTCCCGGCCACGACCCGCTCGCTGCGCGTCGCACCCGAGGGAACGCTCAAATTCCTGACCAGCTGGATAGCATAAAACCACGGTTCTTTATTTGGTAAAGTGCCGAAAAAAAGCTACCTTTAGAGTCCGAAACAAAGGGTTCAAACCATGAAAGGTAGACTTGCCATCCGCCTTTGTGCAAAGTATTGCTCGAAGGTCTTCCGCACCGCGGAACAGTGCGCATCCGCAGCTTCGGGCGTGAGCCCGATGCAGGTTGCCGCAGCGGTCGATGGCAGGATTGCAACCCCTTTCCCCGGCCTGTCCGGCGTCGAAAAGCGTTACAATCAGCTCGTCCTCCACTGAAGGAGGTGCCGGGCTGATTTTTCGCATGTATGCCCGGGTACTCCCCGCCCGGAGCAGGAAGAGGCAGCCGCCCCTCCAGCCCGGGCAACCCCAGGAAAGAAGGGAGAAAGGGGTATGCGGCGGACACAAGGGCACGGGCAGGCCGCCTGTGCTAACGGCTGCCCCGCGCAGATGGCCGCCGGGCCTCGGTCCGAAACCGGCCCTCCGGAGCAGCGACTGCCGGGCTCCGGGTCCGAAATCCAGCCATCCGGAGCAGCGGCCGCCGGGCCGCCTGCCCCGGTTGAAAAAAGACAGAACGTATGAACGACAGACTCGTATCAATTGCGTCGCAATTCGCACTGGAAGGTGAAATCCTCGACATCACACCCGTCGGCGAGGGCTTCATCAACGACACCTACCGTATCCACACGGTAGGCAGCGCCCCGGATTACATCCTCCAGCGCAAGAACGGCAACATCTTCAAGGACGTACCGGCCATGATGGAGAACATCCGCAAGGTCACCGAGCATATCCGCCGCAAGGTGATTGCCGCAGGCGGCGACCCCGACCGCGAAGTGATGCGCGTCATCCCGACGCGTACGGGCCGGCTCTGCCACCGCGATGAAGGGGGCGAGCATTGGGCCGCGACGCTCTTCATCGACGATACGGTCACCTACGACCGGGCCGATTCGCCCGCGCTGGCCCGCATGGGCGGCATCGGCATCGGGCATTTCCAGTCGCAGCTGGCCGACTTCGACGAGCCTCTGGCCGAGACCATCCCCGGCTTCCACGACATCCGCCACCGCTTTGCGCAATGGGACCGGACGCTCTCGCTCGATGCAGCGGGCCGCTGCCGCGAAGCAGCCGAGGAAATCGGATGGATTGAAGCCCGGCGCGACGAGATGCTTGCCTTCTGGCGATTGGTCGAGGAGGGAGTCATTCCCCGCCATGTAACGCACAACGATACGAAAATCAGCAATTTCCTCTTCGACCGGCGAGGCAACGTGCTCTGCGTCATCGACCTCGACACGGTGATGAATTCCACGTCGCTCAACGACTTCGGCGACGCCATACGCACCTACGCCAACACGGGCGCCGAGGACGACCGCGACCTCGCACGCGTCGGGATGTCGATGGAGTTCTTCACGGCCTATACGGACGGCTATCTGTCGCAGCATGCCCGCGAACTTTCCGAGGCGGAGAGAGCATATCTGGCCTTCTCGGCCCGTTATATCACCTATGAGCAGGTGCTCCGCTTCCTGATGGACTACCTCGACGGAGACACCTACTACAAAATCCGCAGCGCCGACCACAACCTGGTCCGCACGCGCGCCCAGTACCGCCTGCTCCGCAGCATGGAGGAGCAGTACGGCGCCATGTGCGAAGCGGTACGGGAACTGAACGCAAAATACAACCGATAAGATGAAGATAAAGCACCTCAAACCATTTGATGCGACGGACTCCCGAGCCATGGAGGCCGCCTTCGACGGCATCGAGCCGCAGCCGATAGCGTGCTGCAACTGGCCCGAAGAGTATCCCTACAGGCCCGAAGTCACGTTCCGCATGTTCCATACGGGCGACAGGCTCTGGCTGCGCTTCGACGTTGCGGAGCGCTACACCAAGGGCGAAGTGACGGAGGACAACGGCCGTGTCTGGACCGATTCGTGCGTGGAATTCTTCCTCGCGCTCGACGATACGGGCTACTACAACTTCGAGACGACCTGCACGGGACGCCTGCTGCTCGCCTTCCGCAAGGAGCGCGAACATCCGACCCATGCCACGCCCGACATCCTCGGCCGCATCGAACGCTACCCCTCGCTCGGCCGCGAAACCTTCGCCGAACGCGAGGGCGACAACCGCTGGTCGACGGTGCTGGCCATCCCGGCCGACGTGCTCTTCCGCCACAACGTGCACTCATGGTGCGGCGTGCGGGCGACGGCCAACCTCTACAAGTGCGGCGACGAGCTCTCGCACCCGCACTTCCTCTCGTGGAAGCCGATTGAGAACCACAAACCCGACTTCCACCTCCCCCGCTTCTTTGCGGACATCGAATTCGACGAATAGTTACTAAATAATTACCACCATGAACAACAGCAAGTATTCACTTCCGAAGGACGGCGGACTTATCGAAAGCTCCGCCCCCCGCGACATCATCCATCGCTACGAGAAGATTCGCACCTCGGTCTACGAGAACGAATATCTGGGTGTGCAGTATGTCGCCGACGTCATCGTGAAGATGATTCGCAACCACAACGAGAGCCACTGCTCGAACGAGGTCTATGACGAGAACACGCCGTTCGTGCTGGGTCTGACCACCGGCCGCACGCCGCTGGGCCTCTACCACGAACTGGTGAAGCGTCACCAGGAGGGTGAGGTCAGCTTCCGCAACGTAGCCGTCTACAGCCTCGACGAGTTCTACCCCATCAAGTCGACCGAGCAGCAGAGCCGCAACTTCCGCATCCACGAAGATTTCCTCAACCACATCGACATCCTGCCCGAGAATATCCACATCCCCGACGGCACGATTTCCGAAGACAAGGTATCGGAATACTGCTCCTCGTACGACAATGCGGCCCGCCACATCGACCTGATGATTATCGGCGTGGGCGAGAACGGACAAATCGGCTTCAACGAGCCGGGCGCCTATGCCAAGTCGCGCACGCGCCTGGTACAGCTCAACTACGACACGCGCAAGGTGCAGTCGAGCGCCTTCTACGGTCTGGAGAACACGCCCAAGATGGCCATCACGATGGGTATCGGCACCATCATGCGCGCCAAGAAAATCATCCTTATGGCCTGGGGCGAGGACAAGGCCGAGGTCATCCAGAAGGTAGTCGAGGGCGAAATCACGCCGATGCTTCCCGCCTCGAACCTGCAGGCCCACCCCGATATCGAGGTGGTCATCGACGAGAACGCAGCCCATCAGCTCACCCGCGAGCAGACCCCGTGGAAGGTCGGCCCCTGCAACTGGACGCCGAAATTCGTCCGCAAGGCCGTCGTATGGCTCTGCGGTGTGGTCAACAAGCCGATTCTGAAGCTCACCTACAAGGATTACATCGAGAACTCACTGGGCGAACTGCTCGAGCAGGGACGCTCCTACGACCAAATCAACATCGACGTCTTCAACGACCTGCAGCACACCATCACCGGATGGCCCGGCGGCAAGCCCAACGCCGACGACTCGACGCGTCCCGTTTCGTCGAAGCCCTTCCCCAAGCGCGTGGTCATCTTCTCGCCCCACCCCGACGACGACGTGATTTCGATGGGCGGTACGTTCATCCGCCTTGTACAGCAGGGCCACGACGTACACGTTGCCTACGAGACGTCGGGCAACGTAGCCGTTCACGACGATGTGGTTGTCCAGAATATCGACACTTCGCGCGAACTGGGCTATGCCGACCACTACGACGAGGTGAAGCGCATCATCGCCGGCAAGAAGAAGGGCGAACCCGAACCGCGCGCGCTGCTCGACCTGAAGGGCTCGATTCGCCGCGCCGAGGCTCGTGCCGCCGTTCGCTCGTTCGGCCTGAATCCCGACACCAACGCCCACTTCCTCAACCTGCCGTTCTACGAGACGGGCGGTATCAAGAAGGGACAGCTCACCGAGAAGGATATCGACATCATCGTCAAGCTGCTGCGTGAAATCAAGCCTCACCAGATTTACGCCGCCGGCGACCTTGCCGACCCGCACGGAACGCACCGCACCTGTATGGAGGCTGTTTTGGGCGCATTGGAGGTGGTCAAGGATGACGATTGGCTCAAAGATTGCCATCTGTGGCTCTATCGGGGCGCCTGGATGGAGTGGGACCTCGGTATGGTTGACATGGCCGTGCCTCTGTCGCCCGACGAGCTCATCAAGAAGCGTCATGCCATCTACCGCCACCTCTCGCAGAAGGACATCGTACCCTTCCCGGGCAGCGACTCCCGCGAATTCTGGCAGCGGGCTGAAGAGCGTACGCAGCACACGGCGCACCTCTACGACCAGCTGGGCATGGCCGAGTATCAGGCCATCGAGGTCTTCGTCAAGATGTTCTAAGCGTCACCGAAACAACTGAAAAACAAACAATAACCGGGCGCGGAATCCCCTTCCCCGGAACCGGAACGCCTCCTCCCGTCGACCGAAAGCACCACGCTCAGGGCCGACGGGCGGAGAGGCCGGACCTCGGAACGAATCCCCGCCAAAAAAAGAGACACCATGCGAGTAATTATCGAAAACACCCCGCAGCAGGTAGCGCAGTGGACTGCCCGTTACATCGTCGAGCAGATTCGACTCAAAAGCAAACTCACCTCGTCGCCCTTCGTACTGGGCCTCCCGACCGGCTCGACGCCGCTGGAGACCTACAAGGAGCTTATCCGCCTCTACAAGGCGGGCGAGGTGTCGTTCAAGAACGTCATCACCTTCAACATGGACGAATATGTGGGTCTGCCGGAGGAGCATCCCGAGAGCTACCACTCGTTCATGTGGAACAACTTCTTCCGCCACATCGACATCGTGCCCGAGAATGTCAACATTCTCAACGGCAATGCCGAAGACCTGGTCAAGGAGTGCGCCGACTATGAGGCGCGCATCGAGGAGGCGGGCGGCATCGACCTCTTCATGGGCGGTGTGGGCGAAGATGGCCACCTGGCCTTCAACGAGCCCTTCTCGTCGCTCCAGTCGCGCACGCGCATCAAGACGCTGACCACCGACACCATCCAGGTCAACGCCCGCTTCTTCGGCGGCGACACGCGTCTGGTCCCGAAGACGGCGCTGACCGTAGGCGTTGCCACCGTGCTTTCGGCCAAAAAGGTCATCATCCTCGCCACGGGCCACAAGAAGGCACGTGCCGTACGCCACGGCGTTGAGGGCGGATACAACCATCAGTGGACCATCTCGGCACTGCAGGTTCACCCCAACGGCATCATCGTCTGCGACGATGCAGCCGCCGAGGAGCTCCGCGTCTCGACCTACCGCTACTTCAAGGACATCGAGAAGGACACGCTGCTCTAAGGAGGGCGGAAGCGCCCCGAAGGCGCACCACACACAGATGCGAGGCGGCTGCTAACGGCAGCCGCCTCGCTGCATTCAGGAAGGAAGACCCGCGGCTCTTTACGGACAGAGGAGCTGCGGGCTTTTCGCATACCCGCCGGAACACACCCGTCGAGCGAAGGTTTGCACGGGAGACAAACGGGGAGGCGCTTGCCGTACGGATGAGAACACGCCAGCGGCCGTGTGGCAGAGCGAGGCTACGCGCCGCGCTCAAGGACAAACAGACCGCAGGAAAGTTAGGCCGGTCGCTCCGGAGCGGACCAAAAACGGACGACGGAGCCAATCGACGCGGGAGGGGGTATAAAAAAGACCCCTGCCGCATCGGATGCGGCAGGAGTCGATTCAAGTCCGTTGCAATACCGCCGCAGGGCGGCATCCGCACGGCTACTTCCCGTAGGCGAGGTTGTCGATGGCGAAGTAGTAGGGGCACATCGTATCCTCGGTCTCGACCGTGAAGGTCATGCTCGTAACCGTTCCCAGCGGCGAGAGGTCGAGGGTCTCCCAACCCGACTGCACCGTACCCGATGCCTGGTCGGCCATCACGAACTTTACCTCACCGGTCTTCGTCTCACCGTTGTAACCCGTGATGACACCCTTTACGTCGGCAACCGACGTCGCCTCCTTCGCATAGAGGTAGAAATAGGTGGTGCTGGCTACGGCAATCGACTTGGGGCTGACGGCCGTTGCGAAGCGTACGAGCGGAGTGCCGTAGGGGTCGCCGATCCAGGCGCCATAGTAGGCAACGGCAAACTGCGACGAACCGTCGGCGCCGCTGGTGGCATAGACGCTCTTGTCGTTGGTATAGTCCGGCGTGGTCATGTCGGTGTGGTTCGAAATGACGAAACCGTTCCACATATCGTAGGCCCATACATAGTCGGTGAAGAGCGAATAGAACGAGGCGTCGCCCTCGGTATAGAGTGCATCGTAGAAATAGAGCGAACCCACACCGAAATAGTCGCTCTCGGCGTCATCCTCGGTCAGCAGACGGGCCTCGGGCTTACCCCAGATAAAGCCCTCGTCTCCCAGATTGGCATCCTCGAAATCGATTACATAGGTCTGCGGTCCCGCGCCCTCGTTGTCCGAATCGGAACATCCGGCAAAGGCCAGAGCGGCACAAGCCATAAGGAAAAGTTTTTTCATTGCATCAGATATTTTTGGTTAAACATTGATTGCGGCGGCACTCCACGGAACAGCTCCGTACTCCGGAACCGAACTCTTTTTCCGCCCGCATCAGCAACCGACGACTCTCGGATATGCCCCGTTGAAACGACCTGATGTCCGACCACTCCGTTCACCCGCAGAATGCGTCCGAAAAAAGACTTCCCTCCGGAAGATGCAAGGCAGGTCTTCTGGCTCGTTCCGAACGCAATGCCTTCCCGGCCCCAAAGGCCAATGGCAAAGAGTATTGCGTCTGTTCTGGAACTTACAGCAGCGGGAACTGCTGCCGAATTTCACGGCATTCCCATTTAATTTAATCACGCCGAGCGGTTGAGAACTCTTTGTGAACCATTGCGGTGCAAATTTAGAAAATAAATTCGTATCTTTGCCGCGCAAACAAAAAATATTTGGAAATCATGAAACACGCATACGTATTTCCGGGTCAGGGCGCTCAGGCCGTAGGCATGGGCAAGGACCTCTACGAACACGTACCCGAAGCGAAGGCCCTCTTCGAGCAGGCCAACGAGATTCTCGGCTTCCGCATCACCGACATCATGTTTGCCGGCACGGACGAGGAGCTCAAGCAGACCAAGGTGACGCAGCCGGCCGTATTCCTCCATTCGGTCATCATGGCCAAGGCGCTGGGGGTGAAGCCCGACGCCGTTGCGGGACACTCGCTGGGCGAGTTCTCGGCACTGGTCGTTGCCGGAGCACTCTCGTTCGAGGACGGTCTGAAGCTCGTCTCGAAGCGTGCGATGGCCATGCAGGCCGCATGCGAGGCACAGCCCGGAACGATGGCCGCCATCCTCGGTCTGGAGGACAAGGTTGTCGAGGAGATTTGCTCGTCGATTGACGGCGTGGTCGTTGCAGCCAACTACAACTGCCCGGGCCAGCTGGTTATCTCGGGTGCCGTCGAGGCTGTCGAGGCTGCCTGCGAGAAGGCCAAGGCCGCAGGTGCGCGCCGTGCGCTGCGTCTGCCCGTGGGCGGTGCGTTCCACTCGCCGCTGATGGAGCCCGCCAAGCAGGAGCTGCAGAAGGCCATCGAGGAGGCTCCCTTCCAGACGCCGAGCTGCCCCATCTACCAGAACGTCGATGCGAAACCCTATACGAACCCCGCACAAATCAAGGCCAACCTGATTGCCCAGCTGACGGCTCCGGTGCGTTGGACCTACATCGTGAAGAACATGCTGGCCGACGGTGTGACGGAGTTCACCGAGCTCGGTCCCGGCACGGTGCTTCAGGGTCTCATCAAGAAGGTGAACAACGAAGTGGCTGTCGAATCGAAATCGACGCTCTGAGCCGCTCCGAAGTGACTCATATCGAGGGAGGGTCTGGCAATCAGACCCTTCCTTTTTTATTTAAGGTGCTTTCACGATGAAATATATTAAATTTTATTAAAATATATTGGCGTTTTTAATAATTCTTATTATATTTGCCGAAGTTCGGTTAAAATAATGAGATAAAGGAATGGCATCGCTGACAGAATTCTTCAACAAGCACGAAGATGATGCGTTGAAAGGCATCACGCACAAAAACAGCATCATCAAACGCAATATCATTGCCCACATGGCCATCAACGGCGAATGCACGCTGTCGGAGCTGACCAAGGAGCTGCATATCAGCGTGCCGACCATCACCAAACTGGTGCAGGAACTCGTCGACGAGAACATCGTGACCGACCTGGGCAAGGTGGAGACTCCGGGCGGACGTCGTCCCAACATCTTCGGACTGGCCAATTCGGCCATCTACTTCGCGGGGGTCAGCGTCAGCCGTGACAAGATGACCTACCTGATTACCGACCTGCAGAACAATATCATCAAGGAGGAGTACGACAGTTCGTTCGAGCTGCTCGACCGTCCCCAGTGCCTCGAACGCATCTGCAGCAACATCGAACACTTCATCGACACCTGCGGCATCGACCGCAGCAAGATTCTGGGTGTCGGCGTCTGCATGACGGGCCGCGTCAATCCCGACACGGGCCGAAGCTACAAATACTTCACCTCGAGCGAACAGTCGCTGCGCGACATCCTCGAAACACGGGTGGGCATCCGCGTACTGCTCGAGAACGACACGCGTGCACGCTGCTATGCGGAGTACACCTGCGGCAAGTCGAAGGAGGACAGCGACGTGCTCTACCTCCATCTGGGCCGCGGCGTGGCCATCGGCATCGTCGTCGACGGCAAGCTCTACTACGGCAAGAGCGGTTTTGCGGGCGAGTTCGGCCACATTCCCTTCTTCGACAACGAGCTCATCTGCTCGTGCGGCAAGAAGGGCTGCCTCGAAACGGAGGTCTCGGGTATCGCCATCGAGGACAAGATGTGCCACCTGATTGAAAACGGCCGCAACACCATCCTCAAGGAGAAGTACGACCAACAGAAGAGCATCCACATCGACGACATCATCGCCGCAGCCAAGAACGACGACAACCTCTCCATCGAACTCATCGAGGAGGCGGGCGAGAAGGTGGGCAAGGCCGTGGCCTTCCTCATCAATACGTTCAACCCCGAAACGGTCATCGTAGGCGGCAACCTCGCAGCGGCCGGCGACTACATCATGCTGCCGCTCAAGTCCTCGACCAACAAGTATTCGCTCAACCTGGTCTACAAGGATACGAAGTTCCGCGTATCGAAGATGAGCGACAACGCCAACGCCTGGGGTGTGGCGATGCTCATCCGCAACAAAATCATCGGACTCTGACAACGACATCCGAAGCGGGCGCCGCACTCCGCCTCCAATCGAAGACCATGAGACTCGAAGGCCAACACATCCGCCTGCGCGCCGTCGAACCCGACGACGTCGAGCCGATGTATCGGTGGGAGAACGACCCCGCGGTCTGGCGCGTCAGCGGCACGCTGGCCCCCTTTTCGCGCCATCAGCTGGTGCGTTTTGTCGAGGAGCAGCAGTTCGATATCTACCAGACCCGCCAGATGCGGCTCATCATCGAAACCGTCGGAGAGAGTGAAGCGGTCGGTGCGCTCGACCTCTTCGAATTCGACCCGCAGCATCGCCGGACAGGCGTCGGAATCCTGGTCCACGACCCGGCGCACAGGAACAGGGGCATCGCCACGGAGGCACTCGGACTGCTGATTGCCTATGCCCGCGAAGTGCTGGGGCTCCATCAGCTCTGGTGCGGCGTCACGGCCGGAAACACGGCCAGCCTCGCACTCTTCACCCGGGCCGGATTCATCGAAACGGGACGCCGCCGCGACTGGCTCTGGACTCCGGACGGATATTGCGACGAGGTGATGCTGCAGCGGATTCTCTGACGCGGAAGAAGCACCACTTTGCACGGCCCCAGCGGCCATGGTCCGCGCACACGGCCCCACCCGCCGAACAAACCGGCAACAACAGCCACACAAAAACCGGAACCCTCGCCAGGTTCCGGTTTTTCCATCTATTATATCGCGTGCTGCTATTCGAGTCGGCGCGAGCCGTCCGAGATGACAACGTCGTAGACCTTCGGCTCATGACCGTAACGGGCCGCAAACTTCTCCCGGGCCGTTGCGATAAAGCTGTCGTAAAGTTCCTCCTTGACCAGGTTGATGGTACAGCCGCCGAAACCGCCGCCCATGATGCGCGAGCCGCTCACGCCGCAGGCCTCGGCCACCTCGACCAGGAAGTCAAGCTCCTCGCACGACACCTCGTAATCCTTCGACATGCCCCAGTGCGTCTCGTACATCCGGCGGCCGACCGTCTCGTAATCGCCGCGCTCCAGCGCATCGCACACATCGAGCACACGGCGCTCTTCGCCGATAACGTAACGGGCACGCTTGTAATCCTCCTCCGAAATCCGCTCCTTCACCGCATCGAGCTGCTCCATCGTGGCGCCGCGCAGGAACTCCTGCCCCAGCTCACGGGCAACCCGCTCGCACGAAGCCCGCCGGTCGTTATAGGGCGAGCCCACGAGCTCATGCTTCACGCGCGAATCGACCAGCACAAGCCGGTATCCCTTCGGGTCAAAGGGGAAGTAGGCATACTCGAGCGAACGGCAGTCGAGGCGAATCAGGTTGCCCTTCTTGCCGAAGACCGAAGCGAACTGGTCCATGATGCCGCAGTTGACACCGCAGTAGTTGTGCTCGGTTGCCTGGCCGATTTTCGCCAGTTCGAACCTGTCGATTCCGCACTGCCACAACTCGTTGAGCGCAAAGGCATAGGTCGATTCGAGCGCTGCCGACGACGACATGCCGGCTCCCAGAGGCACGTCGCCCGCGAAAACCGTATCGAAACCGCCGATATGACCGCCGCGCTTCTGCACCTCGCGGCAGACACCGAAGATGTAGCGCGCCCACGACTGCCCGGGTTTGTCCTCCTCGCGAAGGCCGAACTCCGAGGCCTCGTTCATATCGAGCGACCACGCACGCACACGCTCCGTCCCGTTGGGACGAATCGCCGCCACAATCCCCTTGTCCACCGCTCCGGGGAAAACGAAACCGCCGTTGTAGTCCGTATGTTCGCCAATCAGGTTGATGCGCCCGGGCGAAGCGAAGAGCGATGCGCCCTCGCCGTAGAGCTCCCGGAACTTGCCGATTACTTTCTCTTTCATAGGTAATGATTTTGGTTGGATTCAAACTATACGAAGGTAGGCATTTTTTCCGACATCCGAAAGCGACTGCCGCAAAACTTGCAGGGGCCGCCCCATTGGCCCTGTCTCTTATACACATCTGACG
>UQNV01000019.1 GCA_900542505.1 uncultured Alistipes sp. | reverse complement strand
AGATCCTGAGATGTCTCGTGGGCTCGGAGATGTGTATAAGAGACAGTCCCGAAAGAGTGTATCTTTGCGGCCGGAAAATCTTCGGTGAGGATGTACGGTCTGTTGCGAAATATGCTGTGGGTGTGGCTGTTCATGTTGCTCGGCGGCACGAACCTGACCCTTGCACGCAACGACGGCGACCGTCTGTTCCGCGGCTCCTTCGTGGAGCGGGACGTGCTCTCCGCATCGGACCAGGAGCTCTCTCTCCCGGGTTCGGACGACTGCCTCATCCTTCCGCTCTGCCGCGGGGCCCTTCCCGCCGAGACCTCGGTTTCCCACTCCGACCACAAGACCTCGCCCGACATCCGTCCGCTGCCGCGCCACTCCCACGAGGATTGCGTCGCCCCCATGCCCGAGCTTCGGGCCGCCGACCGGACCGGGCGTTTCCGCCCCGTCGACTACTACGTCTATTCGCTGCGGCGTATTCTGATTTGACCTTTGCTTCGAAGGCGGCATCCGCCGTCGCGACGGGCCTTTGCGGGTGCCGTTGCATTGCTGTTTCAACGGATTCAACCGGAAGCCCGGCCGCGTGCCGGTGCACTCCGCCAACATTCTAAAAACGTACGTCTATGTATTTTACCTTGCTGGTTGTCGTCATCCTCACGGCCATTGCGCTGGTCGCCGTGGCGTTGGGTGTGGCCCGGGCCATCGCTCCCCGGTCGTACAACCTCCAGAAGGGCGAAGCCTACGAGTGCGGTATTCCCACCCGGGGCAAGTCGTGGATGCAGTTCAAGGTGGGTTACTACCTCTTCGCCATCCTCTTCCTGATGTTCGACGTCGAGACGGTCTTCCTCTTCTCGTGGGCCGTCGTCGTGCAGGACCTCGGTATCTACGGACTGGTGAGCATCCTCTTCTTTTTGTTGATTTTGGTTTTGGGCCTGGCCTATGCCTGGCGGAAAGGAGCACTCGAATGGAAATGAGAAAGCCCGATATAAAGTCGATGCGCTACGAGGATTTCAACGACAACGAATACCTCGAGCAGATGGTGCAGGAGCTGCGCGGCAACGGAACCAACGTTGTGGTGGGCTGCCTCGACAACCTGATTGAATGGGGCCGCAGCAACAGCCTTTGGCCGCTGACCTTCGCCACGAGCTGCTGCGGCATCGAGTTCATGGCCGTGGGCGCCGCGCGCTACGATTTTGCCCGGTTCGGGTTCGAAGTGACCCGCGCCTCCCCGCGCCAGGCCGACTTCATCATGGTCGCCGGCACCATCACCCACAAGATGGCCCCCGTGCTCCGGCGCCTCTACGATCAGATGGCCGACCCCAAGTACGTGATTGCCGTGGGCGGCTGCGCCATCAGCGGCGGCCCCTTCAAGAAGTCCTACCACGTGGTCAAGGGCGTCGACGAAATCCTGCCCGTCGACGTCTACATCCCGGGCTGCCCGCCCCGCCCCGAGGCGATGCTCTACGGTCTGATGCAGCTCCAGCGCAAGGTGCGCCTGCAGCGCTTCTTCGGCGGGGTCAACAAGCAGATTGACCGCAAGGAGTACGAACGGCTGCTGCAGCGCGACCTCACGGCCGAACGCAACGAGCTCAACGTCGAAGTGCAATCCCAACCTGAAGAAGAAAACAAGTGAATATGACGCTCAACAAAAAAATAACGGCCTGGGAACCCGCGGCCGTGTGGTCCGACAAGGGCGACGGCCTCTATACCGTCCCCGTCGAGCGGTTCCACGAACTTGCCTCCCGGCTCCGTCACGAGGCGGGATTCGACTTCCTGCGCAGCCTCACGGGCATGGACTGGGGCGAAGAGGGCCTCGGCGCGGTCTACCACCTCGAGTCAACCTCGACGGGCGAGAACGTCGTCCTGCGCACGGTCGCACCCGACCGCACGCAGTGCGTGCTCCCGTCGGTCTGCGACCTGTGGAAGGGGGCCGAGTTCAACGAACGCGAGGCGTTCGACTACTTCGGCATCCGCTTCCTCAACCATCCCGACATGCGGCGCCTCTACCTGCGCGACGACTGGGTGGGACACCCCCTGCGCAAGGACTACGACGAGTCGCTCAACCCGCTGCGCATGAGCAACGAGGTCTCGCGCGACAGTACGGCCTCGTTCGAGCTGATGCCCGACGGCAGCTTCATCCGCAAGCGCAGTCTCCTGTTCGAGGAGGGCGAGTATGTCATCAACATCGGTCCCCAGCACCCGGCCACGCACGGCGTGCTGCGTTTCCGCGTCTCGCTCGAGGGTGAAATCATCCGCAAGCTCGACGTCCACTGCGGCTACATCCACCGCGGCATCGAGAAGATGTGCGAGAGCCTGACCTATCCCCAGACGCTGGCGCTGACCGACCGCCTCGACTATCTGGGCGCCTCGCAGAACCGCCACGCCCTCTGCATGTGCATCGAGAAGGGCCTGGGCGTCGAGGTCACGGAGCGCGTGCAGTACATCCGCACCATCATGGACGAGCTGCAGCGCATCGACTCGCACCTGCTCTTCTTCTCCTGCCTCTGCATGGACATGGGTGCCCTGACGGCCTTCTTCTACGGCTTCCGCGACCGCGAGAAGGTGCTCGACATCCTCGAGGAGACCACCGGCGGCCGTCTGATTCAGTGCTACAACACCATCGGCGGCGTGCAGGCCGACATCCACCCCAACTTCGTGCGCCGCGTCAAGGAGCTCATCGCCTACCTGCGCCCCATGTTGCGCGAGTACCACGAGGTCTTCACCGGCAACGTCATCGCCCGCGAGCGTCTGAAGGGCGTGGGCGTGCTGAGCCGCGAGGACGCCATCTCGTTCGGCGCCACGGGCGGTACGGGCCGCGCCGCAGGCTGGGCCTGCGACGTGCGCAAGCGCCATCCCTATGCCGCCTACGGCAAGGTCGATTTCGACGAGGTGCTCTTCACCGAGGGCGACTGCCTGGCCCGCTACATGGTCCGCATGCACGAGGTGGAGCAGAGCCTGCGCATCATCGAGCAGCTCATCGACAACATCCCCGAAGGCGACTACCAACTCAAGATGAAGCCCGTCATCCGCATCCCCGAAGGCACCTACTACGCCGCCGTCGAGGGGAGCCGCGGCGAGTTCGGCGTCTTCATCGAGAGCCACGGCGACAAGTCGCCCTACCGCATGAAGTTCCGCTCGACGGGCCTCCCGCTGGTCTCCTGCATGGAGACCATCTCGCGCGGAGCGAAAATCGCCGACCTGATTGCCATCGGCGGCACGGTGGACTACGTGGTGCCCGATATCGACCGATAAGTTAACGCAGAAAGTGATTATAAACCATGTTTGATTTCAGTATCGTAACCTCCTGGGTCCACGACCTGCTCACCTCGCTCATGCCCGTCGGACTGGCCGTCTTCATCGAGTGCCTCATCGTGGGAGTCTTCCTGCTGGTGATGTATGCGGTGATTGCCGTGCTGATGATTTTCATGGAGCGCAAGGTCTGCGCCGCCTTCCAGTGCCGTCTGGGCCCGGTGCGCGTCGGTCCGTGGGGAACGCTGCAGCTCGTCTGCGACATCCTCAAGATGCTCACCAAGGAGGTCATCACCATCCGCCATGCGGACAAGTTCCTCTACAACCTCGCCCCCTACATCGTCATCCTGGCCTCGGTGCTCGCCTTCTCGTGCCTGCCCATCAACCGCGGCATGGAGGTGCTCGACTTCAACGTGGGCGTCTTCTTCATGATGGCCGCCTCGTCCATCGGCGTGGTGGGCATCCTGCTGGCGGGGTGGAGCTCCAACAACAAGTATTCGCTCATCGGCGCCATGCGCAGCGGCGCGCAGATGATTTCCTATGAGCTCTCCATCGGCCTGTCGATTCTGACCATCGTCGTGCTGACCGATACGATGCAGTTCTCCGAGATTGTCGAGCGCCAGGCCGACTGCTGGTTCATCTTCAAGGGCCATCTGCCCGCCTTCGTGGCCTTCGTCATCTACCTCATCGCCGGCAATGCCGAGGTCAACCGCGGCCCGTTCGACCTGCCGGAGGCCGAGTCGGAGCTGACGGCCGGCTACCACACCGAGTATTCGGGCATGCACTTCGGTCTGTTCTACGTGGCCGAGTTCGTCAACCTCTTCATCATCGCGGGCGTTGCGGCCACCATCTTCCTCGGAGGGTGGATGCCGCTCCACATCGCCGGCTGGGAGGGCTTCAACACGGTGATGGACTACATCCCGGGCTTCGTCTGGTTCTTCGGCAAGGCCTTCTTCGTGGTGTGGCTGCTCATGTGGATTAAGTGGACCTTCCCCCGCCTGCGCGTCGACCAGATTCTGACGCTCGAGTGGAAGTATCTGGTGCCCATCGGGCTGGTCAACCTGCTGCTGATGGTCTTCGTCGTCGTATTCAAACTGCATTTCTGATTATGAGCAACTATATCAAAGGGTTCTTCCAGGGGCTGGGCTCCCTGCTGACGGGCCTCAAGGTGACCGGGCGCGAATTCTTCACCCCGAAGGTCACCGAGCAGTACCCCGAAAACCGGGCGACGCTGCGCATGTTCGACCGCTACTGCGGCGAGCTGACCATGCCCCACGACGCCGAGGGCCACAACCGCTGCATCGCCTGCGGCCTCTGCCAGGCGGCCTGCCCCAACGGCACCATCCGCATCACCACCGAGACGGTCACCGACCCCGAAACGGGCAAGAGCCGCCGCCGTCTGGTGCGCTACGAGTACGACCTGGGGTCGTGCATGTTCTGCCACCTGTGCGTCAACGCCTGCCCGCACGACGCCATCCGCTTCTCGACCGCCTTCGAACATGCGGTCTATACGCGCGACAAACTGGTCAAAACCCTGAACAAGCAATAAGCCATGGAGATAACACTCGAACTCATCGTCTTCATCGTGCTGGCGCTCTTCACGACCGTCAGTGCGCTGCTGGCCGTAACGACGCGCCGTATCCTGCGTGCGGCGACCTACCTGCTGTTCGTGCTTTTCGGCACGGCGGGCATCTATTTCCAGCTCAACTACTCGTTCCTGGGTGCCGTGCAGCTGCTCATCTATGCGGGCGGCATCACCGTGCTCTACGTCTTCTCGATTCTGCTCACCTCGAGCGAGGGCGACAAGACCGAGGAGCTGAAGGGCTATAAACTCTTCGTCGGACTGGCCGCGACGCTGCTCAGCCTGGGCATCTGCCTCTACGTGACGCTGCGCCACGACTTCCGCCCCGAACACTTCGTCCACGGCGAGTTGCCGGTGAGCGAAATCGGCCATACGCTGATGAGCACCTCGAAGTACGGCTACGCCCTTCCGTTCGAGGTCATCAGCATCCTGCTGCTGGCCTGCATCGTGGGCAGCATCCTCATCGCCCGCAAACGTTAAAAAAAGCCTGCGACTATGATACACATGGAATACTACCTCGTCCTCTCGACCATCATGATGTTCGTGGGACTCTACGGTTTCGTCACGCGGCGCAACCTGCTGGCGATGCTCATCTCGGTCGAGCTGATTCTCAACTCGGTCGACATCAATTTCGTGGTCTTCAACCGTTTCCTCTTCCCCGAGCACCTCGAGGGATTCTTCTTCACGCTCTTTGCCATCGGCATCAGCGCGGCCGAGACGGCCGTGGCCATCGCCATCATCATCAACATCTACCGCAACATCCGCAACATCCGCGTCAAGAGCCTGCGCGAAATGAAGTGGTAAACGCTCCGAAAAACGTCTTCCTATGGAATATACGATTCTCATCCTGCTGCTTCCGCTGCTGAGCTTCCTCTTCCTGGGGCTCTTCGGCATGAAGCTCAAACCCGCCGCCGCGGGAGCCGTCGGTACGGCCGTGGTGGCCGTCGTGGCGCTGGTGAGCTGGTGGACGGCCGCAGCCTACTTCGGCGCCGGACGCGACGCCGAGGGGCTCTATCCGACCCTCATCCCGTGGAACAGCGTCTGGCTGCCCATCAGCGAGTCGCTCCACATCGACCTGGGCGTGCTGCTCGACCCCATCTCGGTGATGATGCTCGTCGTCATATCGACCGTCTCGCTCATGGTCCACATCTACTCGCTGGGCTACATGAAGGGCGAGCGGGGCTTCCAGCGCTACTACGCCTTCCTGTCGCTCTTCACCATGAGCATGATGGGGCTGGTCGTGGCGACGAACATCTTCCAGATGTACCTCTTCTGGGAGCTGGTGGGCGTCAGCTCCTACCTGCTCATCGGCTTCTACTACACCAGGCCCGAGGCCATCGCCGCCTCGAAGAAGGCCTTCATCGTGACGCGCTTCGCCGACCTGGGCTTCCTTGTCGGCATCCTCGTCTACGGCTACTACGCCGGCACCTTCTCCTTCACGCCCGACGCGCGGCTGCTCGCCTCGGCCGGTGCGATGATTCCGCTGGCGCTGGGGCTGATGTTCGTCGGCGGCGCCGGCAAGAGCGCCATGTTCCCGCTCCACATCTGGCTGCCCGACGCCATGGAGGGCCCGACGCCCGTCTCGGCGCTCATCCACGCCGCGACGATGGTCGTTGCGGGCGTCTACCTGGTGGCGCGCATGTTCCCCCTGTTCGTCGGCTGCGCCCCCGAGGTGCTCCACTGGACGGCCTACATCGGCGCCTTCACGGCGCTCTACGCCGCCGCGGTGGCCTGCGTGCAGAGCGACATCAAGCGCGTGCTGGCTTTCAGTACCATCTCCCAAATCGGCTTCATGATTGTGGCGCTGGGCGTCTGCACCTCGGCCGACCCCCACGCCGGAGGTCTGGGCTACATGGCCTCGATGTTCCACCTCTTCACCCACGCCATGTTCAAGGCGCTGCTCTTCCTCGGCGCCGGCTGCATCATCCACGCCGTCCACTCCAACGAGATGTCGGCCATGGGCGGCCTGCGGCGCTACATGCCCCTGACGCACGTCACGTTCCTGGTGGCCTGCCTGGCCATCGCCGGCATCTGGCCCCTGAGCGGCTTCTTCTCGAAGGATGAAATCCTTGCGGCCTGCTTCTCGTTCAGCCCCGTGATGGGGTGGGTGATGACCCTCATCGCCGGCATGACCGCCTTCTACATGTTCCGCCTCTACTACGGCATCTTCTGGGGCCGCGAGAACCGCGAGCTCCACGCCGCCCACACGCCCCACGAGGCCCCCTGGACGATGACCCTGCCGCTGGTGGTGCTCGGCGTCGTGACGCTCGTCGCCGGCTGGCTCCCCTTCGGACACTTCATCTCCTCCGACGGCACGTCGTACGACATCCACATCGAGGGAGGCGTCGCTGCGCTGAGCCTCTGCGTGGCCGTTGCGGGCATCGCGCTGGCCACCTGGATGTATGCCCGCGAGAAGCAGCCCGTGGCCGACCGCCTGGCCGAGCGCTTTGCGGGACTCCACCGCGCGGCCTACCACCGCTTCTACATCGACGAGGTCTATCAGTTCGTCACCCACCGCATCATCTTCGGCTGCATCTCGACCCCCATCGCCTGGTTCGACCGCCACGTGGTCGACGGCTTCCTCAACCTGCTGGCCACGGCGACGCAGAGCGCCTCGTGGGCCATCCGCGAGATGCAGAGCGGCAACGTGCAGCGCTACTGCATCTGGTTCCTCGGCGGCGCGATGGGCTTCACGCTGCTCCTGTTGTTAATCTGCTAAAACGAGTCGCACTATGAATATGTTATCCCTGTTCCCCGCCATCCCGCTGCTCATGATGCTGGGCCTCTGGCTCTCGAAGAGCACGCGGCAGATTCATGCCGTCATGGTGACGGGCGCCTCGCTGCTTCTGGCGCTGGCCGTGCTGCTTGTCTTCCGCTACCTCGGGCTGAGGGAGGCGGGCGAGAGCGCCGCCATGCTCTTCACGGAGAGCCACGTCTGGTATGCGCCGCTCAACATCCACTATGCGGTGGGTGTCGACGGCATCTCGGTGGCCATGCTGCTGCTCTCGGCCATCATCGTCTTCACGGGCACCTTCGCCTCGTGGCAGATGAAGGACCAGGTCAAGGAGTACTTCCTCTGGTACAGCCTGCTGAGCGTCGGCGTCTTCGGGTTCTTCATCTCGGTCGACCTCTTCACGATGTTCCTCTTCTACGAGGTGGCGCTCATCCCCATGTACCTGCTCATCGGCGTCTGGGGCAGCGGCCGCAAGGAGTACTCGGCCATGAAGCTCACGCTGATGCTCATGGGCGGCTCGGCACTGCTGCTCATCGGCATCCTGGGCATCTACTTCGGTGCAGGCGCCACGACGATGAACATCAATGAAATCGCCGCGCTGCACAACATCCCCCTCTCGCTGCAGCGCGTCTGGTTCCCGCTCGTCTTCGTGGGCTTCGGTGTGCTGGGGGCGCTCTTCCCCTTCCATACGTGGAGTCCCGACGGCCACGCTTCGGCCCCGACGGCCGTCTCGATGCTCCACGCCGGCGTGCTGATGAAGCTGGGCGGCTACGGCTGCTTCCGCGTGGCGATGTACCTGCTGCCCGACGCGGCACAGGAGCTGAGCTGGATTTTCATCATCCTGACCGCCATCTCGGTGGTCTACGGCGCACTCTCGGCCTGCGTGCAGACCGACCTGAAGTATATCAACGCCTACTCGTCCGTCTCGCACTGCGGACTGGTGCTCTTCGCCATCCTGATGATGAACACCACGGCGGCGACCGGCGCCATCCTCCAGATGCTGAGCCACGGACTGATGACGGCCCTCTTCTTCGCCCTCATCGGCATGATTTACGGCCGCACCCATACGCGTGACGTCCGCCAGCTGCGCGGCCTGATGCGCGTCATGCCCTTCCTGGCCGTCGGCTACGTCATCGCCGGCCTGGCCAACCTCGGACTGCCGGGCCTGAGCGGCTTCGTGGCCGAGATGACCATCTTCAACGGCGCCTTCATGCACGACGACACCTTCCACCGCGTGGTGACCGTCATCGCCTGCACCTCGATTGTCATCACGGCGGTCTACATCCTGCGGGTCATCGGCCGCATCCTCTACGGCACCTGCGAGAACCCCGAACACCTGAAGCTCTCCGACGCCACGTGGGACGAGCGCCTCTCGGTCATCTGCCTCATCGCCGCAGTGGCAGGCCTGGGCCTTGCACCGCTGTGGGTCAGCGACATGCTCCGCTCGAGCGTGTCGGAAATCATCGCGCACCTCATCAACTGATTCGGTCCTATGGAATACAGCAACATATTCACCTACATGCAGGCCGAGCTGTCGCTCATTGCGGTCATCGTCCTGCTCTTCCTCTACGACCTGATTGCCGGCGAACGGGGCCGCCGCTACTTCGCCGCCGTAGCCTGCACGCTGCTCACCGTGGCGATTCTGCTCAACATCGTCCCCAAGGCGTCGTCGTGCGACCTCTTCGGCGGTATGTTCCGCTATGTGCCCATGCACACGGTCATCAAGAGTGTCCTCTCCATCGGCGCGCTGGTGGTCTGCATGCAGGCCACCGCGTGGCTGCGGCGTGAGGATACGGCCCACAAGCAGGGTGAGTTCTACATCCTCACCCTTTCGACGCTGCTGGGCATGTACTTCATGATTGGCGCGGCCAACTTCCTGCTCTTCTTCATCGGCCTCGAGCTGGCCTCGGTGCCGATGGCCTGTCTGGTCGCCTTCGACAAGTACAGGCACCACTCGGCCGAGGCGGGGGCCAAATACATCCTCTGCGCCCTCTTTGCGAGCGGTCTGATGCTCTACGGCATCTCGTTCTTCTACGGCACCACCGGTACGCTCTACTTCGACGACATGGTGCCCCGCATCACCGGCTCGCCGCTTCAAATCATGGCGCTGGTCTTCTTCTTTGCCGGCCTGGGCTTCAAGCTCTCGCTCGTGCCGTTCCACCTCTGGACGGCCGACACCTACCAGGGTGCCCCCACGGCGGTGACCTCCTACCTTTCGGTGGTCTCGAAGGGTGCGGCGGCCTTCGTGCTGATGGCTGTCCTCGTGAAGGTCTTCGGCCCGATGGTCCGCGAGTGGCAGACGCTCCTCTACTGGGTCATCATCCTCAGCATCACGGTGGCCAACCTCTTCGCCATCCGGCAGCAGGACCTCAAGCGCTTCATGGCCTTCTCGTCCATCTCGCAGGCGGGCTACATCATGCTGGGCGTCATCGGCGGTACGGCCTTCGGCATGACCTCGCTGGTCTTCTACGTGCTGGTCTACCTGGCGGCCAACCTGGCTGTCTTCGGGGTCATCTCGACGGTCGAGCAGCACAGCGGCAAGGTGCTGCGTGACGACTACAACGGCCTCTACCGCACCAATCCGCGCCTTACGCTGGTCATGACGCTGGGGCTCTTCTCGCTGGCGGGCATCCCGCCCTTCGCGGGCTTCTTCTCGAAGTTCTTCATCTTCGCCGCCGCCTTCCGCGAGGGATTCTACGTGCTGGTCTTCATCGCCCTGCTCAATACGGTCATCTCGCTCTACTACTACCTGCTGGTGGTCAAGGCGATGTACATCACCCCCAACGACTCGCCCATCGCATCGTTCCGCAGCGACGGCTATACGCGCGCGGCGCTGGTGCTCTGCCTGGCGGGCGTGCTGCTGCTCGGCGTGGTGAGCGCCGTCTACGACGGCATCGGCCTCCACGCCTTCGGCATGTAGCCTGCCCCTCGGGGCGGCGGGCGGCCCTCCGACCCGCGGCCTTCACGGCCCCTCCGGAGCGCTCGGCCTGCATGCGCCTGCGCACGTGTTGTTCCTGTATCCGCGCCCGAGCGATGATAATATGGAAAACCCCGGCATGGTTCCATGCCGGGGTTTTCTTCGTACCGCTCCCGACCGCAGGAGCCCTGCGGCCGAGGTCGTGCGCCGTCAATAGTCGGCGTCGGTCAGGTCGTTGGTTTCCGAGCCCGAGTACTTGGTCATTGGACCCTCCCACTCGATGAGCACGGTGCCCTGCGTACCCTCCTTGGTGGAGGAGTAGTTGCTGAAGCGGCCGTAGTCAACCATGCGGAAGGTGATTTTCCACGTCTTGTCGTCGTTCTTGACAACGGTCACCTTCACGTCGTCCGGGCAGCGGTAGGTCCAGCTGCCGAACATCTGGTAGTTCTCGAAGTACTCGGTGAAGTAGAGCTTGCTCTTTTCGGTCGTGTACTTGAAGTTCCAGTGGAGCGCCTCGTCGCCCGACGCCAGGTCGAGTTCTCCGTCGGTCGGAACGGCCGACGCGCAGAGCATCAGCTGCGGGATGGTGTAGGTGTCGGTGATGCTCGTCGTTTCCTCGCCCGCCGGACGGAAGTAGAAGAAGTAGGCGTCGAAGGTCGCGCCGCCATACGCGGGGTCGCCGCCGCGCAGCTTGTAGTTCTTCTGCATGCGCATCTCGACCGAACCCAAATCCTTGTCCAGATGGACGGTCGTGCCGTCGGCCGCCGTGAGGGTGAAGTGCGAACGGAAGGGGGCGACGGGAGTCAGGTCGGGCTCCATGTCGACGGCCGTAGTCGTGCCAAGCCATTCGCTTTCAATCTTCGGGCCGTCGGGGAAGGTCACCTCCAGCTGCAGGAAGAGCGTCTTGTCGTCTTCCATGCGGGCAACCGTCAGCGAGCCGGTCAGCTCATCGACTTTCGAGTTGTCGTAGGTCTTGTAGGTCTTGTAGTCGAAGAGACGGATGCGGAAATCGCCGGTTCCGAAGGTGCCGCCCTTGAGCTGGTTGGCCGTCAACGTCAGTGCAACGGCATAGTCTCCCTCCGCGAGCTGCTCGGGCGATTCGACATCGGCCGTGCCGAACATCAGCACGCTCGAGGTGCCCGACGTGGCGAAAATCTTCGTCAGGGGAGTCTCGGTGACCTCGCTGCCCTGGGTGACGCGCAGGAAGCGGTTGCCCTCGTAGCTCATGGTGTAGTCGCCCGTATAGGCGGCGCGCAGGCGGAGTCCGTCGCGCTCGGCATCGAGCGTGAGGGTCAGTTTGCCGTTGGCGTCGGTGCCGATGTGGAGCGTGCCGGTCGTGCCCTCGCCGTTGGTGAAGTCGCCGCAGCGTACCGATACCTGTGCCGGGTCGGCCGTCGACAGGTCGATTTCGGTCGTCGATACCTCGCCCAGAACGATGGTCAGCCCCTGGATATCCTCCGAAGGCTCCGTCACGCCGCTCTCGGCATAGAAGCCGTAGGTCGTCAGACCCTCCGAGGGGTTCTTCCGGGCCACGGCGCTGCCGATGGCCGTCGGCGTGCCGTCGAGCTCATACTCGTTCTCCAGTATCGGAAGGGCGGCCACGTTGCAGGTGTTGTCGTAGTTCACGCGCAGCGAGCGTTCATCGGCCGTCTTGAGCTCGATGACGAGCTTCAGCCGGGCCGAGGCCTCCGTGTAGCCCACCTCCAGCTCGAGCGATTCGACGGTCGACATCGTGCGGTCGGAGACCGTAATGCCGCCGTACGAGAACTCGAAGGCGTCGGCTGCCGGGTCGAACAGCCCCTTGGGGTCGTCCACCGTCACGCGCAGGTAGTCGTTCGCGGCCTCCATCTCCTCGATGCGGGTGATGCCGGCCGTGGGGGAGAGGTAGAAGGCGTAGTTGTCGTTGTCGTCCAGCTCGTAGATGGCCGAGCGGATGTCGACGGGCGTTGCGCCGTCGAGTTCGATTTGGTTGTTCAGGACGACGGGCGGCGGCGTGGGTTCACCCTGTTCGTTGTCATCCGAGCAGGATGCAAAACCTCCTGCCGCAAATAATACGGACCATGTCAGGACGCGGAGTCCTGTCCAATAATTTGCTTTCATGAGTTCGGGGGTTTGATGGTGAGAAAATGGAGGAAGAAGAGCGCGGGTGCGGATGGCTCCCGCGCTCTTCGGTGAGGTTCGGGGAGAGGTGCTCTACCGGAATTCGGCGCGCTTGAACGGTTGGCTCTCGACGGGCTTCGTCACATACTCGCGCAGATTCTCGATGGGCTTTTTGCGGAGCTCGCGCTGGGTGGTCGAACCTCCGTCGATGGCACCGCTCGATGCGGAGTCTTCCTCGTCGAAGTGCTTGCCCGAGTCGGCCACCGGCGTGTCGGAGCCGCCCAGTACGACCGGTCCGGTCCACGAGCCGGTAATCTTGTGGTGCAGCACATCCTCGCCGTTGACTTCGAAGGTGTACCAGTTGTCGCCGCCGTCGGCCTTCGTGATGGTGACGGTGCCTTCGTAGAGGCTTGCGTAACCGGTCATCGAGGGGATGTTGAGCCAGTCGTTCTGTACCATGTAGTTGGGGTCATGGTAGTAGCGGGGCTTGCCGTTGCCGATAGCGCTGGAGATGTAGAGCCAGCGGGTGCCGATATGGTCCGTGGCCTGGTAGCCGCGGTAGCAGGCTCCGGGCTGGAGCGTGTTCAGGTAGCGGTTACGCGTAATGGTGTAGGTACCCGTCGTAATCTTGTCCTGGTCGCCCGGCTCGACGAGCAGGTCGAGGCGGATGATGTCACCCTCGTGGAGTTTGCCCGGGTCGACGTATTCGCCCGTCGGGTCATGCTCGTAGGTGCCCGTCGCCAGACCGATGTCGATATACTGGTAGCCGCACGGCGCGATGGCGGCCGGCTGGGCGATGGTGGTGATTTCATCCACGGGGATGTATCCCATGCCGGCGACATAAATCTCCGTCTGCGGGTAGCAGCGGGCCTGCTGGATGTAATCCACGTCGAGGTGCAGGTCCTCGGTCAGCGTCGACGAACCGTCGTTTTCGTCGTCGTTCGACGCGTCGGTGAGGAAGATGTCACCCGTGAAGCTGCCCTTGATGTTGTAGCCGCTCTGTGCTACCAGGTCGAAGGTGATTTCGTAGTCGGTGTTGCCGAGCTCCTTGATGTTGATTGTGCCGCCGGTGGCATAGGAGTAGAAGCCCGTTTGCGAGCTTCCGTCGGCAAACACACCGTAGGTGCCGAAGGGGAAGATTACACCGAGGACCTCCAGTTCGGCCGTCGGCATCCAGGTTCCCTGCTCGTAGGATTCCGAGTAGACGTATTCGTCCTCGACGAGTTTGCGCTCGTTCTTCGGGTCGAGGAACTTCGTGCTGAAGAGCACCAGATTGACGGCGTAGCTGTCGGGCTCGTCGTTGTCGCTCTCCTCGTCGTAGATGGTTACCTCCGAGATGCCGCTGCCGCATTTGAACAGGTCGCCGTGGTAGGTGCCTTCGCCGTAGTCGCCCACGAAGTCGATGTCGCGCATCAGATGGGCGTTCTGCGGCATGCTCAGACCGTTGCCCACGCGCAGGTCGCCCGTGAAGGTAACCTCGTGCTCGACGCCGTAGCCGTCGACGTAGGCGGTGGTGATGGTGGTGATGTTGCCCTCGCGCTCGATGACCACGTCGCTGGTGATGGGGAACTGCGTGTAGCTGCCGCCCTCATAGCGCAGGACGTAGCTGTTGGAGGCGTGGAAGGTATGGTCGCCGTAGCGGACGCTGCTCTTGAAGGTGCCCGTGGGGAAGGTCTGCCACTCGTCGCCGCTGTCGATGAAGCAGTCGAGCACCAGGGCGTCGGCATCCTCCTTGTAGGAGAACTGCGTGCCGAGGTAAATCGAGTAGGGGGCGTTGCCCATGGCCATGTAGATGTTGTTGGTGCCGGCCGAAGATTTGCCGATGTACCAGCTGAACATCGGGGTGTCGAGCTCGACGGCGGGGCCCTGTTCGCGCTCCTTGGTGATGCGGATGCAGGTGCCGCTGTAGTTGGCGTCGAGCGTCTGGCCGTCGGCCGTCTCGACCTTGAGCGACATCTTCACCTCGCTCAGCTTGGGCAGACGCAGCGAGAGCGTGTTCTGCACCATGTTTTCGGCCGTTGCGGGCGAAACAATCAGTTCGTTGTAGGAGAGCTCATTGCCCTCTTCAAGCAGATTTACGTCGCCTGCGGGCATCGGGGTGATGATTCGGATGTAGTCGTTGGCCTGCCACATGGCATCGAGGTCGGTGATGCCGTCGGAGGGCGAGAAGTAGAAGGTGTAGATGCCCTCCACCTCGTCATAGACATATAGACATAAAGTACGGAGGCGAACGGCTGGACGTCTCTGTTGTAGGCGAAGGAGTTTGCGGGAACGACTAACGGACCGTTCCCGTCCTCGTCCGAGTCGCACGATGTGAAGGTTGCGCTGAATGTTCCTGTGAGGAAGAGCAGCAGAAAGAGGTAAAGTTTTTTCATCATATGAGGGGGATTTGAACTACATTTTCTCGGATGTTTGTCTTGGGCCGGGTACCGTGCGGCGGGACGGCCCTGGGGTTCCCTACGCCATGGGAACCGTTCTGCAATGTTCGGCTTTTTTCCTGTCCGGTGTGCTGCCGTTCGCCCTTTCCCGGAAGCGCTTCTCCCGACCCTGCCCCGAGGGGCTTTTCGGGTGCGTTTCCCGGTTCCGGCCTCGGATTGCCCTTCTGGAGTGCGTTTCCCGACGCGGCTCCGGGAGGCTTTCCGGGTGCGTTTCCCGACGCGGTTCCGGGTCTCCTGCGGGGTGCGTTTTCCGGGTCCGGTTCCGGGTCTCCTGCGGGGTGCGTTTTCCGGGTCCGGTTCCGGGTGCCCTGCGGGGCTTTTGCGGTCTCGGGACCGCCGCTTTCCCCGTTTGTCGCGCGGGACTTCGGAGCGGCTCCGGCAGCCTCTTTCGGGCCCTTTTCGGACGGCTGCTTACATTTTCGTAGTAGCTAATTACCTAACAAAATTAGAAAACTTAAGCGGAAAATCCAAATATTACTATTGATTTTGTATATCCATTTTGTGAAACGACTTGATGAAACGGTGGCGGGGATAGAGGTATGAACAGGAGTATCCGAAGATGGAATGTGATGGGCCGTGGATATTTGTATTGTGGTGTATATTGCTAATTTGCAGATTATTGTGTATCGTATACTCTTCCGTGTGTCCGGTAATTTTCGTGCATCCTTTCGCTGGAAATAGGATTCAGGCGTGTCGAAAAAAATCCTTGGTCGCTTCCCAGCCTGCTTTTTTGAGTGCTTCGTCTGAATTTGCACAGGGTGGTGGAATATGCTACAAAGTGTGTTTTTTCCAGCCGTAAGGGTTTTTTGGTTATAAATTGTAAGATGTTTCGATGATTTTTTCTCGGTTTGTTTTTGGGGGATGCAATAATGTTAGTTTTTATGATTTTAGAAGCTTGATATTTCAGCGTTTATGCTGTATGCCGGTTTTTGATTTCAAATAGTAATATTAGGCTCTATGGCATGGCCTATTATAATAAGGTATATGTGGTTCGAATTGGATTGTTTGGTGGCAGTCGGCGTGATTTTACGTGGTTTGGCCGGGAGTGAGGCCGCGATGGAGGGTGTGGCGGAAAGAGTGTCTGCGGCTTTTCGGCGGATACGGGGTATGAAAAAACCGCGTCAAACTTTCGTTTAACGCGGTTTTCAGTGCCCAGGACAAGACTCGAACTTGCACGAACTAATGTTCACTACCCCCTCAAAGTAGCGTGTCTACCAATTTCACCACCTGGGCGACACTGCCGAATTTCTCATTTCGGGTGTGCAAATATAGAGTTAATATTTGAAATCGCCAAATTTTCGACGGATTTGTGTCGAAAAAAAGATTTTTTTCGGGCGGAATCCGCCGTGGAGGCTTTGCAGGGCACATTCCGGAGCCCCGAGGCAGCCTTCCGGGGCCCCTGCCCGCCGTTGCCGGCGCCGATATCAGTACCGTTGCCGCTGTCGATGCCGCGCCGCGCCCCCTCCGCCGAAACGGCGGGACCGTTCCCCCGTCGTGGGGAGAACGGTCCCGAAGTGTGTGCGCCGGGGCTTGTCACCTCGCCTCCGGCCGTCGGAGGGTGCCGCCTCAGCGGACGAAATCCATCTCGCGGAAGAGATAGTCCACGCCGCCGATGCGGTCCATGACGAAGAGCACGTAGCGGATATCGACGCCGATGTTGCGGCAGATTTCCGGGTCGAACTCGATGTCGCTCATCGTCGAGCGCCACGTACGGTCGAAGTTGATGCCCACCAGCTCGCCGCGGCCGTTGATGACGGGCGAGCCCGAATTGCCGCCCGTGGTGTGGTTCGTCGCCAGGAAGCAGACGGGCACCGTGCGCCGCCCGTCGAGCGTGATACCCCAGCGGCCGTAATCCTTCGAGGCGTAGAGGTCGCGCAGCTGCTGCGGGATGTCGTAGTCGTAGATTTCGGGGTTGTCCTTGGCGATGATGCCGTCGATGGTGGTCTGCGGCTTGTGGTACTCGCCGTCGGCATATTCGTAGCCGGCGATGGAGCCGTAGGCCACGCGCAGCGTGAGGTTGGCGTCGGGGAAGAAGGCCCGCTCGGTGTCCCACTCGCGCAGTCCGCGGATATAGGTGGTGTAGAGCTCGTTGAGGCGTTTGCTGGTGAGGTTGCGCAGCGAACGCGTGCCCAGCAGCCAGACGATGTGGCTGCGCATGCGCTTGATGCCGGCCGTCAGCGCCTCGACGTCGGCCGACTTGCGGCCGCTCCACACCTCCTCGAAGAGGTGGCGCGCATAGGCCTCGGGGCTGCCCCACGTGTGGAGGCCGTCGAGGAACTCGGGAATCAGGTAGGGGGCCGGGCAGCGCGCGGCGTACTCCGCGGCAAGGAACTCGAAGAGCGCCTGCTCGGTGGCGCGGCGCCGCTCGAAGACCGCCTCGGCGCGCTCCTCCTCGTCGTAGGAGGAGGGCAGTGCGGCCAGCGTCTCCGAGAGGAGCTCGTAGGCGAAGTAGGCGTCGGTGATGCGGGCGTATTCGGCCTTGAGCTCCGCTACTACCGTGCGGTACTCCTCGCGGTCGGCGGCCCAGGCGGCGAAGCGCTCCTCGTAGTCGCGCTTCTTGGCTGCCGTGCCCAGACGGTTGATGCCGAGCAGCTCGCCCTGCCACTTCTTCCAGGCATTGGCGATGGTGGCGTGCTTGGCGGCGTAGTGGATGCGCAGCTCGGGGTCGCTCGCCTGCGCCTCGGAGATGATGTCGAGGCGGCCGGTGCGGATGGCGATTTTGGCCGGGTCGGAGCGTCGGGCGATGTAGTCCACGGCGTCCGAGAGGATGTACTCCTGGGTGTTGCCCGGGAAGCCGTAAATCATCGTGAAGTCACCCTCGCCGATGCCGCGCAGCGAGATTTTGAAGTGGCGCGCCGGACGGTAGGGGACATTCTCGGGCGAATAGTCGGCCGGGCGGTTGTCCTTGCCGGCATAGACGCGGAAGACCGAGAAGTCGCCCGTGTGGCGCGGCCAAATCCAGTTGTCGGTATCGCCGCCGAACTTGCCGATGGACGAGGGCGGGGCGGCTACCAGACGGACGTCGTCGAACTGTTCGTAGAGGAAGAGGAACTGCTGGTTGCCGTAGTACATCTGCTCGACCGAGGCGCGGTAGCCCTTGCCCTCGGCTTCGGCCTTGCGGCAAATCTCCTCGGGGCTCTCGCCCGCGGCGATGCGGTCGGTCACCTCCTCCATGCGGACCAGTATCCGCACGTTGAGCCCCTTGTTGGGGAGCTCCTCGGCGCGCGAGCGGGCCCAGAAGCCATAGGTCAGGAAGTCGTTCTCGAGCGACGAGTGGGCCTGGATGTAGTCGTAGCCGCAGTGGTGGTTGGTCAGCAGCAGCCCTTCGTCCGAGACGAATTCGCCGGTGCATCCTCCGTCGAAGAGGACCACGGCGTCCTTGAGCGAGGCGCGGTTGATGCTGTAGATGTCTTCGGCCGTGAGGCGGAAGCCTTTGGCGCGCATGTCGTCGATGCGCGAAGAGATGAGGCTCGGGAGCCACATCCCCTTGTCCGCCAGCGCGGGCAGCGTCAGCAGCAGCACGGCGAGGGTCAGAAACGTACGTTTGAACATGGTTCGTTGGTTTTTTGTGGGGTTTTCGTGGTTTTCGTGGTTTTTGTGGCGGGGCGGCGCTCCCGGCAGCGGGCGGTTCGGGCGATGCGGGTTTGCAGGGCCTCTCCGTCGGTCGGGCGCTGGGTGCCGCCGCGGGCGTGGCACACCCGGCCGCAGGCCCCGGCTCCGTTCCCGGCTCCGTCCCCGGCGGGATGCGGGCCCCGGGTCCCGGCCGCGGCGTCGCCGGCCTATGGCCTCCCCTCTTCGGGTGCGGCGTCGAGGAAGCGCTCCAGCTCGACGTAGAGCCGCTGTATGGGCAGCCCCATGACGTTGTAGAACGAGCCGTCGATGCGCTCGATGGCCGCATAGCCGAGCCACTCCTGGATGCCGTAGGAGCCCGCCTTGTCGTAGGGGCGGAAGGTGTCGACGTAGTAGTCGATTTCCTCGTCGCGCAGGGGGCGGAACCACACCTCGCTGCGGGCCGTGAAGGTGTGGCTGGCGGCCGTCGTGCGGAACGTGACGCCCGAGACCACCACATGCGACCGTCCCGCAAGGGCGTGGAGCATGGCGACGGCGTCGGAGCGGTCGCGGGGCTTGCCCAGCACGCGGTCGTCGAGCACCACGACCGTGTCGGCCGTGAGCAGGATGTCGCCCTCGGCGAGCGGATGGGGATAGGCCTCGCTCTTGAGCCGGGCCAGGTAGCGCGGCACCTCCTCGGCCGGAAGGTCGGCCGGGTAGCGCTCCTCGCAGTCGTAGCGCGGGGCGAGTTCGTAGGGGAGACCGCAGCCGCTCAGCAGCTCGCGTCGGCGGGGCGACTGCGAGGCCAGCAGCAGGCGGTAGTTGCGGAGTCGTTCGTGCAGCAGCATGGTCTTGTGTCGTTGTCGTGGCGGCCGGCCCCGCGGCGCGGGTTCCGGAGCCGCACGGGGTTGGTGTCGGTCCTTATGTTGCGTATGGTCCGTCAGCGGATGTCGAAATTGAGCAGCTCGCGCTCCTCGAGCGTGGCGCGGAGCGTGTCGCCCGGATGGACGGGCCCCACGCCGGCCGGCGTGCCGGTATAGAGCAGGTCGCCCATCTTGAGGGTCATGTAGCGCGAGACGCAGGCGATGAGGCGGTCGACCGTGCGGAGCATGAGCGACGTGTCGCCGCGCTGGCACACCCGACCGTTGAGCTCCAGCTCGAAGCGGAGCCGCTGTACGTCGCCGCCCAGCTCCTCGAGCGGGATGAAGTGCGGCGAGAGGGCCGCCGAGCGGTCGAAGGCCTTGGCCCGCTCCCAGGGGAGCCCCTGGCGGATGGCCTCGCGCTGCACGTCGCGCGCCGTGAAGTCGATGCCGAGCCCCACCTCGCGGTAGTAGCGGTGGGCGAAGCGCTCCTCGATGCACTTGCCCACGCGGTCGATGCGCACCACCAGCTCGCACTCGTAGTGCACCTCCTGCGAGAAGTCGGGGACGTAGAAGGGGGCGTTGTTGCGCAGCAGCGCCGTGTCGGGCTTGAGGAACCAGAGCGGTTCGTCGCCTGTGGCGGCGAGCCCCGTCTGGTGGTGGAGCTCCTCGGCGTGGGCGGCGTAGTTGCGTCCGATGCAGATGATTTTCATGGGTCGTCTCTTTTTTATCGGTCGGTTGCGGCGGGGTCGCGGCGCAGCTCCCCGACCATGCGGCGGGCGAAGCGGTCGCTGGCTCCCGGGCCGCCGATGATGCGGCGCAGCTGGTCGAAGTCGTCGAGCATGCGGCCTCGTCCGGCGCCCCCCTCGAGGATGGCGCGCAGCTCGCGCTCGGCCGCGGTGATGTCGAGGTCCGACTGGATGAGCTCGCGCACCGCCTCGCGCCCCAGGTTGAGGTTGACGAGCGAGACCCAGGGCACCTTCAGCACATAGGGGCGCAGCTTGACCTGGAACCAGAGCGTGCGGTAGACCACCACCTCGGGGATGCCCAGCAGTGCCGTCTCGAGCGTCGCCGTGCCCGAGGTGACGACGGCCGCCTCGGCTGCCGCGAGGGTCTCGTAGGTCTGGTCGCAGACGTAGCGGATGGAGCTCCCGGCCATGTAGCGCTCGTAGAGCGAGCGGTCGAGCCACGAGACGCCCGCCACGACGAACTGCCGTTCGGGGAAGCGTTCGGCCAGCCGGGCCATCAGCGGCAGGTTGTCGCGGATTTCGCCTGCGCGGCTGCCGGCCAGCAGCGCCACGATGGGGCGGCTGTCGAGGCTGTTGCGGCGGCGGAACTCCTCGGGTGAGGGGAGCTCGGGCAGCCGCCGGTCGATGGCGTCGACCAGCGGGTTGCCCTCGAAGATGGGCGTGATGCCCTTCGAGGCGAAGTACTGCCGTTCGAAGGGGAAGATGATGAAGAGGCGGTCGACGTAGCGGCGGATGGACTTCACGCGGTGTTCGCGCCAGGCCCACACCTTGGGGGCGATGTAGTAGAAGGTGCGGATGCCCTGTTCGTGGGCCCAGCGGGCCATCTTCATGTTGAAGCCCGGGTAGTCAATCAGAATCAGCGCGTCGGGGGCGAAGGCGGCGACGTCCTGCCGGCATTCGCGCATCTGGCGGCGGATGGTCCCCAGATTGCGGAGCACCTGCACGATGCCGAAGAACGAGGTCTCGCGGTAGTGCTTCGCCAGGTTGCGCTCGCCGCCCGCACGGGCCATCCGGTCGCCGCCCCAGAAGCGGAACTGTGCTTCGGGGTCGGCCTTGCGGAGCCCTTCGATGAGGTTTGCGCCGTGCAGGTCGCCCGAGGGTTCGCCTGCGATGAGGTAGTATTTCATGTGCGGTCGTGTTGTGTCGCGAAGGGGCCGGTGTGGTGTCCGGCCGCCCCTCCGCGAGACAAAAATAACGAATCCCGCCGCTTCGGCAAAACTTTTCGGCGGTTAAATCGGTTCCGGGGGGCCGCTGCGGGATACGCCGTCACGGGAAAAGTCGTATCTTTGCCCTTGTGCGGGCCGAGGTCCGGCCCCGCTCGAAAAACTACCGCACAACCATGAAAACGAACCCTGCCCTGCTTGTCGGCGGCATTGCCGCGGTGGCGACGGCCGCCACCGGCTGCAGCCACCGTCCCGAGGCGCCCCGGCGCCCGATGAACATCCTCTACATCATGACCGACGACCATACGTCGCAGATGATGAGCTGCTACGACGACCGCTACGCCTCGACGCCCAACCTCGACCGCATCGCCCGCGAAGGGGTGCGCTTCACCAACAGCTTCGTGGCCAACTCGCTGAGCGGTCCGAGCCGCGCCTGCATGCTCACGGGCAAGCACTCCCACGCCAACGGCTACACCGACAACACCTTCTGCGCGCCGTTCGACGCCTCGCAGCAGACCTTCCCCAAACTGCTCCAGGGGGCCGGCTACGAGACGGCCGTCGTGGGCAAGTGGCATCTGGGCAGCCTTCCCACGGGCTTCGACTACTGGGAGGTGGTACCCGGTCAGGGCGACTACTACAACCCGCTCTTCATCCGCCAGAGCGGCGACACGACCCTCTGCGAGGGCTATCTGACGAACATCATCACTGACAAGAGCATCGAGTGGCTCGAGCACGGCCGCGATACGACGAAACCCTTCTGCCTCCTGGTGCACCACAAGGCGCAGCACCGCAACTGGATGGCCGACACCTGCAACCTGGCCCTCTACGAGGATTGCGACTTCCCGCTGCCCGAGACCTTCTTCGACGACTACGAGGGACGTCCGGCGGCCGCCGCGCAGGAGATGTCCATCGCCTCGGACCACGACATGGACCCGGTCTACGACCTCAAGATGTGGCGCGAGGGTGTCCAAAGCCGCCTGAGCGCCGGTTACGAGCAGATGCTCGGCCGCATGAATCCCGAGCAGCGGGCCGCCTGGGAGCGTTTCTACGGCCCGCTCATCGAGGAGTTCTACCGCCGCGAACCGCAGGGGCGCGAACGGGCGCAGTGGAAGTTCAACCGCTACATGCGCGACTACCTGAAGACGCTCCGCTCGCTCGACGACAACGTCGGCCGGCTGCTCGACTACCTCGAGGCGTCGGGTCTGGCCGACCATACGCTGGTGGTCTACACCTCGGACCAGGGCTTCTACATGGGCGAGCACGGCTGGTTCGACAAGCGCTTCATGTACGAGGAGTCGATGCGCACGCCGCTCGTAATGCGTCTGCCGGGTGGTGCGCAGGGCGACATCGAAGCCCTGGTGCAGAACATCGACTATGCGCCCACCTTCCTCGAGCTGGCCGGCGTGCCGGTTCCCGACGACATCCAGGGCCGCTCGCTGCTGCCGCTGCTGCGGGGCGAACGTCCCGACGACTGGCGCCGCTCGCTCTACTACCACTTCTATGAATTCCCGGCCGAGCACATGGTCAAGCGCCACTACGGCGTGCGGACCGAACGCTGGAAGCTCATCCATTTCTACAACGACATCGACTGGTGGGAGCTCTACGACCTGGAGGCCGACCCCCACGAGCTGCACAACCTCTGCGGGAATCCCGCCTATGCCGATACCGAGGCTGCGCTGCACGAGGAGCTGCGCCGTCTGCAGCAGCTCTACGGCGACCCGGTCGCGCAGCAGCCGGCCCGATAGCGTCCCGTGCCCCGGCGGGCCCCGGCCGGACCGGGGCAGGCGGCTCCGTCGCCCGTCCCGCAGGCATAATCCCGTCGGCCACGGCCGGCCCCGCAGACATAATCCCGCCTGACGCTGCCGGCTTCGCAGGCATAATCCCGGCCGCCACGGCAGTTTTCGCGGCCCGCCCCGCCGCCGGGGCAGCCGGCGGTGCCGCATCCGGTCGGTTTTCATCCTCCGAAGGTCGCGAAACGGGGTCACCGGAGCGCTTTTTCGCGACAAAATCGTACCTTTGCGCCGAACCTCCGCCGCTGCCGTGCGGCGCCGGATTGCCGGCCATAGGGGAGGCCCCGGACCCGGGCCGCTGCCGTGCGGTCCCCGAAATGTGACGACTCATGCAGAAAAGACTCCTTTTCCCCCTCGCTGTCTTCGGTGCCACCACCCTCGTGATGGCGCTGCAGAAACCCGTGTTCCTGCTCTACTACGCCGCCCAGGCATCCTCATACGGCTTCGGCGACTGGTGCCGGGTCCTCTGGCACGGACTCTCGCTCGACATGACCGTGGCGGGCTACATCACCGCCCTGCCGCTGCTGCTCACGCTCCTTTCGCTCTGGCTCCCGCTCTCCGACCGCGCGTGGCGGCGCATCTTCGGCATCTACTTCGGTGCGGTGTCGCTGGTTGCGGCGCTGATTTTCGCCGTCGACCTGGCCCTCTACGAACACTGGGGCTTCCGCCTCGATGCCTCGGCGCTGATGTATCTCGACTCGCCGAAGGAGGTGCTGGCCAACGTCGACTGGTGGATGGGCCTCCGCCAGACGCTCTTCTTCGCCGCCTGCGGCGCACTGCTCGTCTGGCTCTACCGCCGTCTGGTGCTGCGGCTCTTCGTCCCGGCGGGCCGCGTGCCGCTGCGCGGGGTGTGGAGCCTCGTGCTGCTTCTGCTCGGGGGCTTCGACTTCCTGGCCATCCGCGGCGGTGTCGGCGCCTCGGTGGCCAATGTCTCGAAGGTCGCCTTCAGCTCCGAGATGTTCCTCAACCAGGCGGCCGTCAACCCCCTCTTCTCCTTCCTCTCGACGCTGGGCGATAACGACTCCTATGCCGACGCCTATCCCTTCTTCCCCGAGGAGGAGCGCGCCGCCCGCTTCGAGGCGCTGCGCGGCAACCCCGCCGCTCGGGCGGACTCTTTGTCCGCCGTTGCAGCCCCGGCGGCCGATTCGGCGGCCCTCGACCCGGTGCTCCGCGTGCGGCGTCCCAACGTGGTCGTCGTGCTGCTCGAGAGCTTCGGCCGTACGGTGATGGATGCCGATGTCGACGGCGAGCCCGTCATGCCCAACATGCAGCGGCTCAAGAGCGAGGGGGTCTGGTTCGAAAACTTCTTCGCCAACTCGTTCCGCACCGACCGCGGCGAGGTGGCCGTGCTGAGCGGCTTCCCGGCGCAGACGCTCCTCTCGGTGATGAAGCTCCCGGCCAAGGCCGCCACGCTCCCCTCCATCGCCCGCTCGCTCGTCCGCGAGGGCTATGCGACGAGCTTCACCTACGGCGGTGACCTCAACTTCACCAACCAGGCCTCGTACCTCTACGCCACGGGGTGGCAGGAGCTCCTCTGGCAGCGCAACCTCCGTTTCGATACGCCGCCGGCCGACTGGGGCTACGACGATGCGGTGATGTGCGACTTCTTCGCCGACCGCGTCATCGAACTCGACGCTGCGGGTCGGCCCTTCCTCGCCGGACTGCTCACGCTGAGCAGCCACACCCCCTTCGACGTCCCCTACGAGCGCTTCGACAACAAGGTGCTCAACGCCATGGCCTTCACCGACGAGTGCATCGGGCGCATGGTCGGGCGGCTGAAGGACTCGCCCGCATGGGAGAACCTGCTGCTGGTGCTGGTCGCCGACCACGGCTATCCCTATCCCGACGGCATCGCCTACAACATCCCGCTGCGCCACCGCATCCCGCTCCTGTGGCTCGGCGGCGCCGTCGCCCGCCCGCGTGTGGTTGGGGACTACGCGTCGCAGATGGACCTGGCGGCGACGCTGCTGGGAAGCATGGGCGTCGACCATCGGGAGTTCGACTACAGCAAGGACCTCTTCGATACGGTCTCCCAGCCCCGGCGTTTCGCCTACTACACCTTCAACGAAGGGTTCGGCGTGGCCGACGCCTCGGGCGAGGCGGTGTGGGACTGTGCCGCCGACCGCGCCGTCTCGGTCACCTCGCCCGAGCTGCTCGACGTGGGCCGCACGCTGCTGCAGACGACCTACGTCGATATCGACCGGCGCTGAGCCGTCCCGGGCGACGGCCCCGGTTGCACGAGACCCTTTGCGGCCGGAAAATACCTGAAAATGGGGATTGCACGCCTCGCGCAGGATGGCTAACTTTGGGCGATGCAACCAAAACGCTCTGCCCCGGGCCTCTGCGGCGCGGTGCGGGGGAGCAAAACTCGGAACTATGTACAGATTGGGAAAATACGATGCCGACGACCGCATGTGCGACCTGGTGTGCGACAACTACGCCGTGCTGCTGGTCATGAGCCGCTTCGGCATCTCGCTCGGATTCGACGACGCCTCCATCGGCGAGGTATGCCGCGGGGCGGGGGTCGATACGGCGACCTTCCTGGCGGTGGTCAACATGCTGACCGGGGGCGACACCCTGCCGGCGGCCGACCCTGCAGCCGTCTCGGTTGAGGCGCTGCTGGGCTACCTCCACAATTCGCACGGCTACTTCCTCGATTTCCGCCTGCCGGCCATCCGCCGCAAGCTCATCGACGCGGTCGACTGCAGCAGCGACGTGGCGCTGGTGGTCATCCGCTTCTTCGACGCCTATGTGGCCGAGGTGCAGAAACACATGGCCTACGAGGAGGAGCGGGTCTTCCCCTACGTGCGGGCGCTGCTCGCGGGTGACCGCCCGGCCGACTACTCCATCGACGTCTTCCGCCGCCACCACGACCAGGTCGAGTCGAAACTCTCGGAGTTCAAGCGCATCCTGATTCGCTACTACCCGGCCCAGGGGACCAACGAGCTCAACGGCGTACTCTTCGACATCTTCACCTGCGAGCAGGACCTCGCCTCGCACAACGCCGTCGAGGACCGGCTCTTCATCCCGGCCATCAAGCGCCGCGAGGAGGAAGGAGGCGTGCGATGAGCAAGGTGCTGAAACTCGCCGTCGCCGAGCCCTCGGCCATCATCCGCTGCGGGCTGCTCGCCCTGCTGCGCGGGCTGCCGGGGATGAATCTCGACATCCTCGAAATCGGCGACATGTCGCGCCTGTCGGCCCTGCTTGCGCGCCACCGGCCCGACGTGCTGGTGGTCAACCCCGCCTCGCTGGGGCTCTGCACGCCGCGCCAACTGCGCGAACAGTCGGGCTGCGAGGGGCTGAAGTGCGTGGCGCTGCCGCTGGCGATGACCGACTCCTCGGTGCTCAACGCCTACGACGAGACCTTCTCGCTCTACGATTCGGAGGAGCAGCTCCGCGCCAAGATGCTCCGGCTGGGCGAGGGGCGCGGTGCGCAGGAGCGTCAGGAACCCCTCTCGGCCCGCGAGCGCGAAATCGTCGTCTGCATCGTCAAGGGTATGACCAACAAGCAGATAGCCGACCATCTCTGCATCTCGGCGCATACGGTCATCACCCACCGCCGCAACATTGTCTCCAAACTGCAGATTCACTCGTCGGCCGGTCTGACCATCTATGCCATCGTCAACAAGCTGGTCGAACTCTCCGACGTCAAGGACTCCATAGCCGACATCTGACCCATGTCACACGAAGACCATCACCATCATCACCACCACCTCCCGGCCGACGCCTCGTCGCTCAACCGGGCATTCCGGCTGGGCATCGCGCTCAACCTGCTCTTTGTCATCGTCGAGTTCGTCGTAGGCCTCTGCTACGGCTCGATGGGGCTGCTCTCCGATGCGGGGCACAACCTGAGCGACGTGGCCGGCCTGCTGCTGGCGATGCTCGCCTTCCGGCTGGCGCAGAGCCCCGCCACGCCGCGCTATACCTATGGCTACAAGAAGAGCACGGTGCTCATCTCGCTGCTCAACTCGCTCATCCTGCTCATCGCCGTCGGCGTGATTGTGGCCGAGAGCATCGGCCGCATGCTCCATCCCGAGACGGTCACGGGCGACGCCATCGCCTGGACGGCCGGCGTCGGTGTCGTGGTCAACGGCTTCACGGCGTGGCTCTTCATGCGCGACAAGGGGCGCGACCTCAACGTCCGCGGCGCCTACCTCCACATGGCGGCCGATGCGCTCGTCTCGGTCGGCGTGCTCCTCTCGGGCGTCGTCATCTCGTGGACGGGCTGGACGCTCATCGACCCGATTGTGGGCCTTGCCGTGGCGGCCGTCATCGTCGGCTCGGTCTGGTCGCTGCTGCGCGACAGTCTGCGCCTCTCGCTCGACGGCGTGCCCGGCGGCATCCGCATCGAGGAGGTCGCGCGGAGCATGGAGGCGGTCGAGGGGGTGCGCGGCGTCCACCACATCCACGTCTGGGCCATCAGCACCACCGAAAACGCCCTGACGGCCCACGTTGTGCTCGACGAGCTCGGGCGGATGGAGGAGGTGAAGCACCGGCTCAAGGAGCTGCTCCGCGAAGAGGGCATCCGCCACGCCACGCTCGAATTCGAGACGGCGCAGGAGCATTGCCGCGAACCGCATGACCTCTGAGTGCCGCCCGCGGCCGCAGGGTAAGGCGAAGGGAAAAAGCCCCGCATCCTCCGATGGATGCGGGGCTTTGTGTGTGAGTGCGGGTGGCTGCGACGGACGGGGCGCCGACCGCCCGTCGTCGGGCGGACCTCCTGCCGGTGCCGGTCAGGGGACGGGGTCGTAGCCGCTGCCTCCCCACGGATGGCACCGCGCCAGACGGCGCAGCGTCAGCCAGCTTCCCTTCAGCGGGCCGTACTTGCGCAGCGCCTCGACGGCATACTGCGAGCAGGTGGGCGTGAAGCGGCACGACGGGGGCGTGAAGGGCGAGATGCAGTAGCGGTAGAACTGCACCAGCACGAGCAGCGGAAGGGCGGCGATGCGCTTAAAGCCGTCCCGCAACGTTTTCCAGAATCCGGCGGACGGCATGGGCGATGGTCTTGTAGGGAAGCACCTCCTTCGAGGAGTAAATCAGCGCCAAATCGACGTTCGACTGACCGCAATGGTTCGTGAGCAGCTGCTTCTGCAGACGGTATGCCTCCTTCGTGCGGCGCCGCAGCAGGTTGCGGCGGTTGGCCCGCTTGTGGAACTTCTTGGGGACCGAGAAGAGCACCTCGACCGACGGCTCGACGTCGGGTTCGGCGTAGCAGACATACCGGAACGGGAAGACGAAGCCCCCCTCGCCGTGCTGGAACAGCCTGCGTACGGCTCCGAGCGAGCGGAGCCGCTCCGACGGGCGAAGGGCGTGGGGATGCTGCATCATGCGGCGGTGGTTTGGACTATTTGGCGGCCTCCGTACGGCGTACGCGGCTCTTCTTGGCGAGTTTGTGCTGCTGGATGCGGATGAACTCCTCCTTGCGGGTGTCGGTGGTCATCTCCACGGTGTCGGGCTCCTCGCCGCCGGCCACCTTCGTCAGGAAGATGTCGACGGCCTTGGCCATCGACGGCGCCTCGGGCGTCGGGGCGTTGGCACGCACCTTCAGTCCGGCGTCGAGCGCCGCGCGCAGCGTACCCTCGCCGAAGACGGCGATGGAGGGCAGCTCCTCGGTGCCGAATTTCTCGACGAGCGCCTTGACGTCCGACGGCGAGTAGAGTGCCAGCAGACCGAACTCCGTCGGGTTGAGCTCGCTCAGGTCCGAAGCCTCCGTACGGGCCAGAATGACCGGGTGGAACGACAGCTTGAGCTTGGCCAGCGTCTCGGGCAGTTCGGGCTTGTGGGGCTCGCTCAGCGTGAGCAGGAACTTCTCTTCCTTGTGCTTGACGATGAGCTCGATGAGCGAGGTGAACGAACCGTCGCCGAACGAGATTTTCCGCTTGCGGTAGACGATGTATTTCTGCAGATAGAGCGCCACGGCCTCCGTCTGGCAGATGTATTTCATGGTTTCGGGCACGGTGATACGGGCCTCTTCGCAGATGTGGAAGAAGCTGTCGATGGTGGTGCGCGAGGTGAAGATGACGGCCGTATGGTCGAGAATCTCGACACGCTGGCCGCGGAACTCCTTCAGCGAGACGCCGACGACGCGGATAAAAGGTTTGTATTCGATGGCGACGTTGTGCTTCCGGGAGAGTTCGTAGAATGGGGACTTCTCGATGATTGCAGGACGAGGCTGCGATACTAAAACTTTACTAACTTTCAATGCTCTAACCATTTTTACGGTTGGGCGCCCAATCTCACGACGAGCTGCCACAACAGACTGACGGGAAAGATTTCCACGGCGCAAAGGTACAAAATCCAATGCAAAATCGAAACTTTTTTGCTGATAAAGAGCGCAAAAGTCTCCCTGAGGTACAGGAGGAACGTAATGAACAATCCGGCAGCGAGCAGCGAAATCCAGACTGCGTCGCTGCCCTGCGGACTCAGCGCGAAGAGCAGCACGACGGGGGCGAGCGATACCGCGCCGAGTGCCGCGTAGCCCCGCTTGATGCGGATGAGCTGCGTGACGAAGGGCCCCGTGAGGGTCACTCCGCCGACGATGCGCAGCAGCAGGATGCCGTAGAGGTAGAAGAGGAGCGAGGCCAGGGCGACGCCCAGTGTCAGCAGCAGCGAGACGCCGCCGCCCGCTTCGCGGAGCAGCGCCGGGCCGATTTCGGGCCGGTCGCAGAGCCGTACGGCCGAGACGCCCGCAAAGAGGATGCCCAGTACGAGGGCGATGTTCAGGAAGCGGGTGAAGCCGGCGTTGCCCGTCTCCTCGGAGGAGCGCTCCGACTGGCGCCGTTCGAAGGCGACGCGGGCGATGAGCGCGCGGATGTCGTTGGGGTATTGGTAGAGCAGCAGTCCGAAGATGACGCTCAGCAGCAGCACCAGCCCCTGGAACGAAACCTCGTCGGTCAGCCGCGGCAGGGCGGGTGCCGGTATCCTGTCCGGTAGGGCCAGTGTGGCCTGCGTGCCGAAGAGCTCCTCGGCGCCGACCGTGCGGAACTCCTCGAGCGGGGTGCCGTCGGGCAGGTAGTGGAACGAGGTGGCCGTCTTGTAGAGCGAATCGCCCGGCATGAAGGCATTCAGCGGGTTCTGCCAGAGCGAGTCGCCCGCCTGTGCGCCGAGTGAGTCGGCCCCGCGGAGCGAGTCGGGCATGTCGGCCTGCAGGGAGTCCCTGCGGACGGCCGGGGCGGGGGAGGATGCCCCGGCCGTTGCGGCCGGGCGGAGCGTCACGCTGTCGGGCCGCTCGCCCCGATGCGGAGCGGCGCTGTGGGCCGCACTGTCATGGGCCGCATTGCCGGGGCCGGTATTGCCGTGGGTCGCATCGCCGCCCGATGCGGGCATGGGGCGTGCGGAGCCGTCGGATGCGGTGCCGGGGGTTGCGCCGGGCTGTGACGGAGCCTCCCGAAACGCCGTTGTCATGCTGTCTGCGTCGGTCCGGGACGGCGCCGGATGCTGCGGTGCGGCGGACTCCCCGAGGACGGGAAGCCCTCCTTCCGATGCCGTGGAACCCGTTCCGGCCGTCGGAACGGGGAGGTATGTCATGACGGAGAAGTTCATTGTTCGAAGCTGCGTTTAAGCGTGACGCGGATGGTCGTACCCTTGCCGATTTCCGAATCGATGACGGCGATTTTCCCGCCGTGGTACTCCTCGACGATGCGCCGCGAGAGCGAGAGGCCGAGGCCCCAGCCGCGGGTCTTGGTCGTGAAGCCCGGTTCGAAAATCCGCTTCCAGTTGCTCTTCGGGATACCCTTGCCCGTATCGCGCACGTCGACCATCACGTATTTGTCGTCCGACGAGATGCGCACGTCGATGGCGCCGTGGCCCTGCAGTGCGTCGAGCGAGTTCTTCATCAGGTTTTCGACCACCCACTCGAAGAGCGCCGCGTTGATGTTGGCCTGCACCGGGGCGATGGCCAGCCCGTTGTAGTCGAGCGTCACGTTGCGCGGGATGCGCTTGCGGAAGTACATGACCGACTCGCCCACCACCTCGTTGATGTTGGCGGGGGTGAGCGGGGTCTCGGAGCCGATTTTCGAGAAGCGGTCGACGATTTTCATCAGATGGGCGAGGTCCTTGCCCATCTCGTCGACGGCGCTCTGGTCGACGGGCTGCGTGCGCAGGTATTCGAGCCATCCGAGCAGCGACGAGGTGGGGGTGCCCAGCTGGTGGGCGGTCTCCTTGGCCAGGCCAATCCATACGCGGTTCTGCTCGTCGTGCTTCGTCGAGCGGAAGGCGATGAATCCCAGCAGGATGAATGCCGTGATGACCAACAGCTGGATGTAGGGGAAGTAGTAGAGCGACTTGAGCAGCGCCGACTGCCCGTAGAAGATGATGTGGTAGTGTTCGCTCGACCACCAGTAGCGAATCTGCACCGGCGGATTCTCGTCGGTGAAGCGGTCAATCTGGTGGCGCAGCCTGTCGGGGTGGTCGAGAATCTCGTCGGGCACCAGGTGCGAGTAGTGGACCTTGAGGTTCTCGTCGGTGATGATGAAGGGGATGTTGTTGCTGTTGTTGATGATGTCCTGGATGAGGGGGTCCTGCGCCGAGTTGCCCATCACGTCGCGGTTGGCCCGCTCCATGGCGTGGGTCCAGAGCACCACGTCGTGCTGCTCCTTCTCCTTGAGGCGCTGGGCCATGTTGTTGGTGTAGAGCAGCGACAGCGTCCCGAGCACGAGGCCGACGATGATGACGACCACGCGGTTGCGGAACGAAAAGTTGCGGAACGATAATATGTTGCGTCCGAATTTCATGGTTTTCAGGTTTGCTCCTTCACGGCCGGCTGCCCCTCCGGGTCCCGACCCCTTCACTCATCGCCTCCGGCGGCGCTATTTGCGGGCCGTGTCCTGCTCGCGGGTGATGCGCCGGTACTCGTCGGGCGAGGAGAGCACCTCGACGGCGCGCTGCACCTCCCCGTCGCCGGGCAGCGAGTGTTCGATGACCCCCTGCGAATAGGCGTAACGCAGGATGATTTCGTTCTCGAGCGTCTCGGAAATCTCCTGCCGGTAGGTCTCCAGGTTGGTCTGCGTGTCGTCGCGGACCTCGGCCTCGAGCTCCTCCAGACGCTTGTCCAGCTCCGTGTAGCGCTCCCCTTCGGCAGCCTTGCGCAGGCTCTTGAGCGCGCGGCGCGTCTCCGACTCGTAGGGGACCTTCTTGTCCTTCATGAAGGCGACGAAGTCGTCGTAGGTCGCCGAGTCGAGCGCGAAGCCCTTCAGGTCGAAGGGCTCGCCGGCATGCCGGCGCATGTAGCCGTCGACGAAATCCTCGACAAAGCCCAGCGCATAGAGCGTCACCGCGAAGCGGCTGATGTATTCGGGTTCGGTGCGGATGTCGGGTATGATGCCGCCTCCGTCGTAGACCTTGCGGCCGGCGGCGGTCGTGAATTCGCGGATGAGCGAGTCGGGGACGCTCTTCACCTCGCCCTGCTGCGAGTGGGAGTAGTCGATGGCCTGGATGCAGCGCCCCGAGGGGATGTAGTATTTGGCCGTCGTCAGCTTGAGGTAGGCGTTGTAGCCCAGCGGGCGCGTCGACTGCACGAGACCCTTGCCGAAGCTCTTCTGGCCGATGAGCACCGCGCGGTCGAGGTCCTGCAGCGCACCCGAGACAATCTCGGCCGCCGAGGCCGTGTTGCCGTTGACGAGCACCGCCAGCGGCAGCTCCGCGAGGATGGGTTCCGACTGCGTGCGGTAGCTCTTCTGCTCGCTGCGGCCGCGCGTCGAGACCACCTCGGTCCCCTTGGGGACGAACATCGAGAGAATCTTCACCGCCTCCTGCATGATGCCGCCGCCGTTGCCGCGGTAGTCGAGCACCAGACCCCGCAGGTTGCCCTCCGTGCGCAGCCGGTCGACGGCCGCGCGCATCTCCTCGTAGCACCCCTCGGTGAAGTCGCTGTGCTGGATGTAGCCGATGGAGTCGTTGAGCCAGCCGGCATAGGGGACGGCCGGGATGGCGATGCGTTCGCGGCGGAGCGTCACCTCCTCGCGGCTGCCGTCGAGCAGCCTCTCGACGGTGACCTTCACCGTCGAGCCGGGCGTGCCCTTGAGCCGTGCGCTCACCTTGTCGGTGGTCAGGCCGCGGGCGTCCTCGCCGTCGATGGCCACAATCCGGTCGCCGATTTTCAGCCCGGCGCGGTCGGCCGGCGAATCCTTGTAGGGGCGGGCGATGATGACGTAGTCGTCCTTCTGGCGGATGAGCGCACCCACGCCGCCGTATTTGCCCGTGGTGAGCAGCTCGAACGACGACATCTGCTCTTCGGGCATGTATTCGGTATAGGGGTCCAGGTCGCCGACCATTCCCTCGGCGGCCCCCTCCATCAGGTGGTCGGGGTCAATCTCGTCGACGTAGTAGAGCGACAGCTCGCGCATCATGTTGACGGCGATTTCGATGTTGCGCCCCAGACCGAAGTCGTTGCGCTTGCCCCAGAGCAGCGCGCCGGCCCCGACGAGCAGCGCCGCGGCGATTGCCGCCGTGCGTAAAAAGAGTCTTCTATTCATTTCTTCTTCGTTCGATGAAGGATTCGAGCCGGTATGCCGCGCGGGCTACGCCGCGGCGGATGCCTTCGAGCCGAATCCACTGTCCGTACTGCGAGACGCGGATTTCGTCCTCGCCCAGCATGAGCAGCCTCCGCCACAGGGTGCCGGCGCGGAAAATCAGCACGCCATCCTCCTCGCCGCGGAGCTCGAAGCCCGAGTTGCGCAGCGCGTTGACAATCTGCTGGCGGTGCTCCTCGATGTCGCCCTCGACATCGCGCACGATGAAGCCGAAGCGCGGGTAGTAGAAGAGCGACAGCAGGACGATGACCGCCGGCAGCAGCAGCCCGCGCGGCGTGTGGAACATCACGTAGAGCGTCTGCGAGAAGCTCAGCGTCGCGCCGTAGAGCTGGTTCAGGAGCATGATGGCCGCACATAGAACGCAGAGGGCGACGAAATATTTTGCCGAGCGGATGAGATAACGTTTCATGGTATGGAATTGTTTGGTTTGTTGTTGATTCGGTTGCTGCCCGTGCGGTGCCCCCGCGCGGGAAAAGTCTCTGGGACGGCTACGCCTTCCCGCCGGCCGGGTTGTCGCCGGTGTGGTTGCCGCCGGTCGTCTTGTCGGCCGGGTTGTCGCCGGTCTGGCCGCCGCCGGCCTTCTCGTCGACCGGACAGCCGGCCCGGGGGATTGCGGCCTCCGGGTTGTCCGTGAGCGACGCCACGGCGCGGGCGACCTGCTGCATGAGCCACTTGGGGGTCGACGTGGCGCCGCAGATGCCCACCGACTCCGCGCCGGCGAACCATTCGGGGCGCAGCTCGGCCGCCTCCTCGATGTTGTGGCAGCGGGGATTGGCCGTGCGGCACACCTCGTAGAGCACCTTGCCGTTCGACGACTTGCGGCCGCAGACGAAGAGCACCACGTCGAAGCGCCGGGCAAAGGCCGCCAGATGCTCCTCGCGGTTCGATACCTGGCGGCAGATGGTGTCGGCCACCTTCACGTCGTCGGGGTTGGCCGCGCGGCGGCGCATGCCTTCGGCCAGCCGCTCGAAGAGGGCGATGCTCTGGGTGGTCTGCGAGAGGAAGAAGATGGGGCGCGAGAAGTCGAGCAGGTCGAGCTCCTCCTCGCGTTCGATGACCAGCGTGGGCTCCTCGACCTGGCCGGTGAGCCCCACCACCTCGGCGTGGCCCCGCTTGCCGAGGATGACCACCTGTCCGCCGACGGGGCGCATCTCCTCGTGCGCCCGCACGACGCGCTTCTGCAGCCGGGCCACCACCGGACAGGTGGCGTCGATGAGTTCGATGCCCAGCCGCTCTGCTTCGCGGTAGGTGGTCGGCGGCTCGCCGTGGGCGCGGATGAAGAGCCGCTTGCCCGCCAGGCGGGGCATCTCCTCGTGGGTGACGGTCCGCAGCCCCAGCTCTTCGAGCCGCTGCACCTCGATGCGGTTGTGGACGATATCGCCCAGCGAATAGACCGTGCCGCCCCCGGCGAGGGCCTTTTCGGCCTCCGTGATTGCCCGGACCACTCCGAAGCAGAATCCCGATTTGTCGTCGATTTCGATGTTCATGGCATGCGTGGCGTTGTACCGCCGTCCGGCGCTGTGCTCCGGGGCGGCTCTATTGCTTGGCGGCGCGCAGGCGGCGGAGCTGTTCCATGAACCACTCCATCTGCTCGTCGACGGTCATGTGGCTGTTGTCCAGTACGATAGCGTCGTCGGCCTGGCGCAGCGGCGAGACGGCGCGGTTCATGTCGGCCTTGTCGCGCGAGCGGACGTTCTCCTCGATTTGCTCGAGCGAGACGTCGTCGCCCTTGGCGCGTAGCTCGTCGTAGCGGCGCAGGGCGCGCACGTGGGGGTCGGCCGTCATGAAGAGCTTCATCTCGGCGTGGGGGAAGACCACCGTGCCGATGTCGCGGCCGTCCATGACCACCCCCTTGCGGCGGCCCATCTCCTGCTGCATGGCCACCAGCTTGCTGCGCACCTCGGGGATGGCGCTCACGCGGCTCACGCAGTTCGAGACCTCGATGGTGCGGATTTTACCCTCGGCCAGGTCGCCGTTGACGTAGATGTCGCTTGCGCCGCGGTCGGGGTTGAAGCGGAAGGTGATGGCAATCTGGTCGAGCAGCCGGACCACCGCCTCCTCGTCGACGATGCCCGAGCGGATGGCGCCGTGCTCAAGCGCATAGAGCGTCACGGCGCGGTACATGGCACCCGTGTCGATGAAGATGTAGCCCAGACGGCGGGCGATGGCTTTGGCGAAGGTGCTCTTGCCGCACGACGAGAAGCCGTCGACGGCGATTATGATTTTCTGTTCAGTGTCCGACATTGGGGAATATGTCAAAAAATGTGGATAGTATCGTGTAGATGCCCAGGAAGCCGATGATGAGGCCGGCCACGTGGTTGATGGTGAGCATGTGGCGGGGGCGAAAGCGGCGGCGGAAGAGGTTGATGACGCAGGCCAGCAGCGTCCACCAGACGCAGGCGCCGCAGAAGAAGCCGATGATGACGAAGATGGCGCGGAAGATGCCCGCCACGTCGTTGCCTCCGACATCGGTGCTCGAGACCTTGAAGACGGCGAAGAAGGCCAGGATGTAGGGAATCACCATGATGAAGTTGGCGATGGTGAGGCCGAAAATCGAGGCGAAGTCCTGCCAGAGGCTGGTTTTGCCGGCACGGTTGCGGCGAATCTGCGGCACGGGGTTCTGGGCGAAGATGTAGACGCCGACGATGACCACGAAGATGCCGCCGATGATGCGCAGCAGGGTGTTGTACTGCTCGATTTGGGTCTGCAGCATCGAGTAGAAGAAGAAGGCGACGATGGCCATGAAGCTGTCGGCACAGGCCACGCCGATGCCCGAGACAATGCCCGAGCGGCGGCTCTTCGAGAGCGTGCGCTGGATGCAGAGCACGGCCACGGGGCCCACGGTGATGGAGGCTGCGATACCTACGCAGATGCCTCGGAACAAAACTTCTATAATCTCGAATCCCATGTCGGTTCATCGGGTTTTAGGAAACAAAGATAGGCAAAAAAAGTGATGCGGCCTACGGCCGGCGGCGTTTTTCCCCGAATCGGGCAAATTAAGGCGCGGAGCCCCCTGTCGGGCCCTTTGCGCGGGGTGTGCCGGCGGGAACTCCGCGTGCGGCCGGCGGGGCGGGGCTTTCGCCGGAGGGAGATGCGGAAACGACAAATCCGGCAGCCGGGAGAGCGGCTGCCGGATTCGTGTACGGCGTTTTTTGCGGATGTCGGAGCGGTGTCGGTGCCGACGGTCGTCTACCGGCCGACGGCCGGGAGGCAGCCCTGCAGCCGGCACGACGGGCTGCAGGTGCGTCGGAGCGGTTCCGGCCGCCGGTGGGGAGGGCTGCCGGAGCGGTTCCGGCAGCCGCCCGTTACCAGCGGACGGGCTCCCGGAGGATGTCGCCGTCGGTGGCGTCCTCGGCCGTGAAGGTGCCGCCGCGGTACTGGATGCAGAGCATCACCAGCGGCTCCCGGCCGGTGTTGCGGACCGAACGGCGTCCGGCCGGCGCCACGCGGACCACGCTCCCTTCGCCGACGGGGAAGCTCTGGCCGTCGACCTGGAATTCGCCTTGTCCGCTCAGGAAGAAGTAGAGCTCCTCGTGGGTGCGGTGGGTGTGCAGGAAGCCGGTCTCGGTGCCGGGGGCAAAGCTCTGGAACGAAAACTCGGCGCCCGTCGCGCCGACGGCGGCTCCGCCGAAGACCTTGCCGGGAAGCTCTGCGTCGGGTCCCAGCGGCAGCCGGTATTCGCCCAATCGGGCCATCTCGCCCGCATCGACGGCGGTGAAGTGCTCGCCCGCCGCAATCTGTTTCATCTGTTTCATGTTCGTATCGTTTTTTTGAGGTTTGCGCAGTGTCGGTTCCCGGTTGAGGCTGTCGTCCCTGTGCAACGGCCCGAATGGGGGGCGCCGTGTGTGCCAATGACCCGGAATACGGCGGCAAAGTTATGTGTTTATTTGTTGTCCGTCAAGAAGTTACGTTTCGGTAACATGGTAACCTTTTGCTCGGTTTTGCTGAAAATGACCGATTTGCGCGGAGCAAAAAAAGAGGAATTTTTTCGACCCTCGGTGGTGCATTTCTTCCGATTTTGCAGTTACTTTGCGGAAGAGAGTCACTTTGTTTTGTAAATCGTATGGAAAAACCTGTGCAAAAAAACTCCGCCGCGAAGTATTCGCTCGTGGAAATCTGCCCCGTGCGCAACGTCGTTGCCCGGTTCGGCAACAAGTGGTCGCTGCTTGTGATTCTGCTGCTCGACGAGAGCGGGGTGCTGCGTTTCAACGAGTTGAGCCGCCTGATTCCGGACATCTCGTCGCGGGTTCTTTCGGGGACGCTGCGCATGCTCGAAGCCGACGGGCTGGTCGACCGGCAGGTCTATCCGGTCGTGCCGCCGCGCGTGGAGTACCGGCTGACCGAGACCGGGCGTTCGCTCGTGCCGCTAATCGGACAGTTGACGCGCTGGGCTCAGGAGCACATGGGCGAAATCGTCGACCACCGTCGCCGCTACGAGGCTGCGCACGGGGCCTCCGCCGGGCATTAGGGCCGCCGCACCGGGACAGGAAATGCCCGTTGTTGCTTGTTGCCGTCTGCTGCCGCCTACTGTCGGTTCTGGATGCCTGGTGTTGCGAGTTGCCTGCCGGCGGTTCTGGATGTCCGCCATTGCTTCGGCCGTCCGCCGACGGTTCTGGCTGCCTGTGTTGCGAGTCGCCTGCCGGCGGTTCTGGATGCCTGCCGACGGTCGCTGCGGTTCGGCACCGGGGAACTTCGGTCCGCCCCGGCCTTGCCCTCTGGCCCCGCTCCGGAACCACTCCGGCCTCACCCCGACTTCATCCCGGC
>UQNV01000018.1 GCA_900542505.1 uncultured Alistipes sp. | reverse complement strand
AGCAGCCGGGCGCCGGGCGGGCGGGTGACGGTATAAAATAGAGATTGCGAGCGCTCCAAATGCTTGTTTTTCTCGAAACAACGTTTTATTTTTGTAAAACCCATCCCCAAAACACCCTTAAACTAATTATACCTTTTATGAAAAAATTCCGTTTCCATCTCCTGCTGACCGCGCTCATCGCGCTGTTGTCGGCATGCGGCAGCGACTCCGACTCGCCGGACAAGATTCTTCCGTTGCCCGTCCCCGCATCGCTCGTCTCCGAGGGCGACGAGGCCTCGCTCACCTTCACGTGGGCGGCCGTTCCCGATGCCAAATGCTATGCCTATCGGTTCAACGAAGGCGACGAGGTCTACACCAACGAGACTTCGGTCCGTTTCGACGGGCTGACCCCCTCGACGCAATACAGCTTCAAGGTCAAGGCCGTTTCGGGCGACCTCGGCCGCTGGAGCGACTCCGACTGGGCTTCGGCAACCGCCACGACGGGCGAGCAGCCCGTGCCTCCCTTCGTCATCACGCTCGGTGAGGTGACCTTCTACAGCGCCGAGGTGACCGTTACGCCGGCCGACCCCGCGATGACCTACTTCTGCAACGTCCTGCCCCGCACCGAATTCGACGCCTTCCCCTCGGAGGAGAAGCTCATCGAGGCCCAGATAGCCCAGATAGCCCAGACGGCCGAGACCAACGGCATGAATTTCGGGGAGTTCTGCCAGGCGATGGGGCTCCTCATCTCGGGGACCCAGACCTTCGTGACGGCCGAGGAGCTGGCGGGCGATACGGAGTATGTCGAATATGTCTTCGGACTCGACTATTCGGGCAATGCGACCACCGGGCTGGTCAGCACGACGTTCCGCACCGCCAAGGAGCCCACGGTGAAGCCCTCGGCGATGACCTTTACCCTCGAGGTGACCGACCTGACGGACGTGAGCGCACGGTTGAAGGTGACGCCGTCGACCGACGACGAGGATTACTTCTGCCTCTTCGTGCTGCGTGAGAACCTCGACGTGATGGGCGAGGATGCGGTCATTGCCGCCTGCATCGACGACCTGAACGAGCACATCTCCAGCTCGGACTACGCCACGGTGGTGGCCGAGCAGTGCCATCGGGGCGCCTATACGCTCTCCTATGCCGAGTTCGAGCCCAATACCGAGTACGTGGGCTTCGCCTTCGGCGTCGGCCAGCACGGCCTGCGCGCCGCGGCGACGACCCGGCTGTTCACCACCGAGCCCTTCATGATGAAGGACCAGGAGGGCGGCGAGGACCCCATCCGCATCGAGGTGGTCGAGTGGGGCATCGAGCATGCGCAAATCAAGTTCATCCCCACGGCCGAGGCCACTCCCTACCGTTGCGAGCTGACCAAGCTCTCCGACTTCGCCGGTCTGAGCGACGAGAAGATTCTGGCCCGTGACATGGAGAAGCTCTGGAACGATTATGCCGACTACTATTCGATGATGCTCCTGTACGAGAGCTTCACCATGACGCGCTACATGCCGCTCGACCCCGATACCGACTACATCGTCTATGCCTATGGTCTGAGCGATGCGGAGTTCAAGGCGACCTCGAAGCTCTGCAAGAAGGTGCTCCGTACGCCGGCGGCCGATGCCTCCGCGTCGGGTGCTCTCCGGAGCCGTCTGCTCGGCCGGTAGGCGGCACCGCAGGGAGGGTCAGCCGTCCGATGACCGCCCGATGGCCCTCTTCTCACGGCTCCCTTCCGGGTATGGAAAAAGCCTCTGCCGCTTTGCTGCGGCAGAGGCTTTTCGGTGTCCTTCCCGGCGGGTCGCGGCAGCGGGTCGCGGCGGCAGAGGCTGTGCCCGCCCCCTCTCTTGGGCGTTTAGCCGCCCGCGGAGCTTTCCGCCCGCGGTGCTTCCCGCCTGCGGCACATTTTCCGCCTGCGACGGCGGACTACTCCTCGTCGTCGTAGTAGATTTCGTCCATCAGCGTGTCGAGCTCGCGGCGCTCCTTCTTGGTGGGGCGTCCCGTGCCGCGCTCGCGGAAGACGAAGATTGTCTCGCGCGGGATGTTGAGCTTGTCGCGCTCCTCCTGCGGCGTGACGTCGAGGCAGTAGAGCGGCACGTTCTTGGCCGGCTGGCGGCTCGACACCAGGTCGAGCACCTTGTACGAATAGGTCACCTGCTGCTTGCGTACGGCGACCAGGTCGCCGATTTTCACCTCGCGCGACGGCTTGGCATAGGAGCCGTTGACCGTCACCTTGTTGTTGCGGATGGCGTCGGCCGCATCGCTCCGGGTCTTGAAGACCCGCACGGCCCACAGATATTTGTCGAGTCGGATGTCCTCCATGTCTTCTTTTCGTTTTTTTTGTCGCCGGGCCGCAGTGCCGTGGGTTCGCCGAGGGTCGACGCCGTGGGGCGTCGCGGCGGACCGCCGCAGATGCCGGCGGGCGGTTATTTTTCGTAGATGGTCTCGCTGCGCGGCCGGTCGTGCGACTGTTCGTCGTTCTGGCGGCTGACGCTCAGTATCATTCCCAGCGCGATGGTGGTGAAGAGCACCGACGAGCCGCCGCGCGAGATGAGCGGCAGCGTCTGCCCCGTCTCGGGAATCAGGTTGACGGTCACCATCACGTGCAACAGCGCCTGACAGGTGATGAGCAGCGCCAGTCCCAGCACCAGCAGTCCCGGGAAGGCGGTGCCGCAGCGGCGGAAGATTTCGATGGCGCGGAAGAAAATCCACAGGTAGAGCATCAGCAGCACCACGGCCAGCACGATGCCGTACTCCTCGACGAAGAAGGCGTAGGCGTAGTCGCTCTCGGGGTGAATCATCTCCACGCGCATGGCGCTCTGCCCGGCCCCTTCGCCCAGCAGGCCGCCGTTGTGGATGGCAATCATCGAACGCTCGGTGTCGCTCAGGTGCTCGATGGGTTTGTCGGTCTGCGACGTGGTCCAGAGGTGGAGCCACGTGCCGACGCGTCCTTCGGCCGTCTCGCTTCGTCCGAGGTTGAGCGTCCAGACCAGCAGTATGGCTGCGATGCCCAGTCCGACGAGTTTCATGAGCTCGCGGATGTTGACCCGCCCGATGAGCATCATCACCCACGAGGCCATGCAGACCAGCACGGCCGACGAGGTGTGGGCCGGGAAGATGACCACGGCCGAGACGGCCACCGGCATCAGGATGGGCCACGTCCCTTCGCGCCAGATGCGCCGCTGCTCGCGCGAGCGGCGCCAGGTCCAGAACTTGAGCGAGGGGACGATGCGGATTTTGTCGATGCGGCTCTGGCGGCTTCCCAGCTGGCGGGCCAGGAAGAGCACCGTGGCGACCTTCAGCGCCTCGGAGGGCTGCAGGTCGAAGAATCCGAGCGGAATCCAGCGCGCGGCGCCGTTGGTCGTGCGTCCGATGAAGTAGGCCAGCAGCGTGAGCAGCACGCTGGCGATGTAGGCCGGCTGGGCCAGCGTGCGGTAGACGCGGCAGTTGATTTTCTGCACGGCAATCATCACACCCAGACTCAGGATGAGCACCATGACCTGCTGGCGCAGGAAGTGGTAGGTCGTGCGCTCGGTGTGGGCGTCGTAGGCCATCTTGGCCGTCGACGAGTAGACCACGAGAATCGAAATCACCGCCAGCGCCGCAATGATAATCCAGAGCACGCGGTCGCCGTTGAAGAGCCTCCTGAGCCGCTCGATGAAGGGCGACGAGGCGCTCTGCTCCCCGGCGTCGGGCCCGGCATTGCCGCGCCGTGGCGCCGTGGCGCTCCTGCGCGTACGGCTGCGGGCCTCCTCGGCCGCGCCGTCCGCCGCGCCGCTCGTCCCGCAGGTGCCGGGACGCACTCCGTCGTCGTAGTTCATCGCTTCGCGTTCCATCGTTCGGTTGCCGTTGTGCGGTTCATCCTCAGGCGTTCTTCAGCACCCACTCCTTGAAGAGTTCGCCGCGGTTTTCGTAGTTCTTGAAGAGGTCGAAGCTGGCGCATGCCGGCGAGAGGAGCACCACGTCGCCCGGACGTGCCGCCTCGCGTGCGGCGTGCATCGCCGCATCGAGCGAGTCGGTCGAGACGATGCGGGGCACCACCCCTTCGAATTCGCGCAGCAGTTTGGCGTTGTCGAGCCCCATGCAGACCAGCGTGTGGACCTTCTCGCGGGCAAACTCCTTGAGGGGCGTGTAGTCGTTGCCCTTGTCCGTGCCGCCGGCAATCCAGACCACCGGGCGCTTCATCCCCTCGAGGGCGTACCACACCGAGTCGACGTTGGTCGCCTTCGAGTCGTTGAGCCAGAGTACGCTGCCGCGCTCGGCCACCGGTTCGAGGCGGTGCTCGACGGGGGCGAAGTCGTAGATGGAGCGACTCACCTGCTCGGGGTCGACGCCGGCGGCGAGCGTCGCCAGCGCCGCGGCCATGGCGTTGTAGGCGTTGTGGAGCCCCTTGATTTGCATCCGGTCGGTGTCGATTTCGACCGAAGCCTTGCCCGCCGTGGCGGTGAAGCGGCCGTCGAGCAGGAAGGCGTCGCCGGCGCCGCTGGCCACGGCGTTGCGGGCCGCGAAGGGGAGCTGGCGCATGCGCAGGTCGTAGCGGGGCAGCTGCGCCCAGATGGTCTCGTCGTCGCCCGAGTAGATGAACCAGTCGCGCGAGGTCATGTTCTGCGTGATGCGCATCTTGGCGTCTACGTAGTTCTGGAAGCAGTGGTCGTAGCGGTCCAGGTGGTCGGGCGTGATGTTCGTCAGCACGCCGATGTGGGCCCTGAAGCGGTACATGCCGTCGAGCTGGAACGAGCTCAGTTCGAGCACATACCAGTCGTAGCTGCCCGTGGCCACCGAGTAGGCGAAGCTCTCGCCGATGTTGCCTCCCAGGGCGACGTTCATCCCGGCATCGCGCATGATTTTGTAGATGAGCGACGTGGTGGTCGTCTTGCCGTTCGAGCCGGTGACGCAGATGCAGCGCGCGCGGCCGATGTAGCGGCCGGCGAATTCGATTTCCGAGATGACGGGGATGCCCGCCTCGCGGATTTTGCGCACGATGGGGGCCGATTCGGGGATGCCCGGCGACTTGATGACCTCCGTGGCGGCGAGGATGCGCTCCTCGGTGTGGCCCCCCTCCTCGTAGGGGACCTCCCACTGGTCGAGTTTGGCTTTGTAGCGGTCGGCGATTCGCCCCGAGTCGGAGAGCAGTACGTCGAAACCCTTCTTGCGGGCGAGGATGGCGGAGCCGTAACCGCTGATTCCGCCGCCCAGAACGACTATTTTCTTCATAACGTGGTGTTTTTCGTGGTTGTCTCCCCGGCCTCGGCGGGACGCATCAGGTCGAAGAGGGGTTTGTATCTGCCTTCGGACACCCCGGCGGGAAGTCCGGCCCAGAGCGAGCGGAAGAGCGAGTCGCATCCCGTCTCGAGGGCCATCTCGTAGAGATAGGCGGCCGTTGCGGGCGATTCGGGGTGGTTGCGGATGCGTTCGATGCGGTAGGCGTGGTTCCAGGCCGTCAGCGAGTCGAGCTCGAGCTGCTGCTGCTCGTCGAGCTGTCCGCCCGCCTCGACAATCCGGTTGAGGGTGGTCAGACGGCGGATTTGCGGACCGAAGGGCGCATTCTCGCGCTCCATCGCCTCGTAGAGTTCGCTGCCGCGGATTTCCAGTTCGGCGTTGCCCTCGTCGTCGTGGAGCAGGCCTCCGATGCGGAGCCGTTCGCCCGGGAAGAGCAGCAGCGACCACTCCTCGGTGTAGCCTTCGGCCGAGGTGAAGAGCAGCCGCACGACATTCACCCCGTCGTCGGGGATATCGTATCCGGCCTCGACGGGCACCGCCTGCATGTAGTCTCCGGGGCGGAGGGTGCCGCGCAGCGGAGCGTATTCGACGCCGTCGAGTGCGGCGTCCCCGAGCGCCGCCGCGATGCGGGGCGCACGTCCGTCATCGCCGCACGAGGCGGCAAGCAGCAGGGAGAGGAGGATGAATAATTTTTGCATGGGTCTTTTTTTTGAGGGGGTTATCGGATTTTGAGCGTCACGAGCGTGATGGCCGCCAGCAGCAGCGAGATAATCCAGAAGCGGACGACAATCTTCGTCTCGAAAATCTCCTTCTTCTGGTAGTGGTGGTGCAGCGGCGACATGAGCAGGATGCGGCGCCCCTCGCCGTAGCGGCGCTTGGTGTACTTGAAGTAGGATACCTGGAGCATTACCGAGAGGCTCTCGACCAGGAAGACGCCGCAGAGCAGCGGCAGCAGCAGCTCCTTGCGGATGCAGAGGGCGAAGACGGCGATGATGCCTCCGATGGAGAGCGAGCCGGTGTCGCCCATGAAAATCTGCGCCGGGAAGGAGTTGTACCAGAGGAAGCCGATGAGCGCTCCGAGGAAGGCGGCGGCGAAGACCGTCAGCTCGCCGGCGCCGGGGATGTACATGATGTTGAGGTAGTCGGCATAGACGATATGGCCCGAAAGGTAGGCCAGCACGCCCAGCACGGCGACAATCGGCGCCGAGACGCCCGTGGCCAGGCCGTCGAGACCGTCGGTGAGGTTGGCGCCGTTCGATACGGCCGTGATGACGAAGATGGCCACGAAGACGTAGAGCAGCCAGGCGGCCGTCTCGTTGCCTCCGGTGAGCCAGGCGTAGTCGAGCTCGTTGTTCTTGATGAAGGGGATGGTGGTCTTGGTGGTCTTGCTGCTTTCGGAGCTGAGCACCACGTTGTGGCGGACATCCTGCACCACGGTGCCGTCCTGCTCGACGATGAGCGTGTCGACGGGCTGCACGACCTTCTCGCGCACGACGATATCCTGCGAGAGCCACATCGTAGTGCCGACGATGATGCCCAGACCGACCTGTCCCACAATCTTGAAGCGTCCCTTGAGCCCCTCCTTGTTGTGGCGGAAGACCTTGATGTAGTCGTCCAGGCCGCCGATGAAGCCCAGCCAGAGCGTCGAGACGAGCATCAGCCGGATGTAGATGTTGTCGAGCTTGCCCACCAGCAGCGTGGGGACCAGGATGGCCAGCAGGATGATGACTCCGCCCATGGTCGGGGTGCCGCGCTTCTGGAGCTGTCCTTCGAGTCCCAGGTCGCGGATATCCTCGCCGATTTGCTTGCGGCGCAGGAAGTCGATGATGCGGCGTCCGAAGATGATGACGATGAGCAGCGCGAGGATGATGGCTGCCGCCGCCCGGAACGAGAGGTACTGGAACATGCCCGAGCCCGGGAAGTCGTACGCATGGTCGAGGTATTGGAAAAGATGGTAAAGCATGGATAGTCGTTTCTCTTGTCGTGTGTCGTTGTTCTCTGTTTTTCGTATTTTGCCGCGGGCGGGGCTCCGGGGGCCGCGCACGGTCTTCGGCGGCCGAAGGCCGGAGGTCGGGGCCGCTTCGCGTGGCGGGGGCTACCTTGCCGGAGCGGCGAGCGCCGCGAAGTTGCGGCGCAGCTCCTCGCGGTCGTCGAAGTGGTGGCGCTCGTCGCCCACAATCTGGTAGGTCTCGTGTCCCTTGCCGGCCACGAGCAGCAGGTCGCCCGGAGCGGCGAGCATCACGGCCGTGCGGATGGCCTCGGCGCGGTCGGTGATGCGCAGGTATCGGTCGCCGGGCTGCAGTCCGGCGACCATCTCGTCGAGAATCGCCTCGGGCGATTCGTGGCGCGGGTTGTCCGAGGTGAAGATGGCCGTCGAGGCGTACTTGACGGCAATCTGCGCCATCTCGGGCCGCTTCGTGCGGTCGCGGTCGCCGCCGCAGCCGCAGACGACGATGAGCTGCTGTGCGGGGCGGCGCACCTCGCCGAGCGTCTGGAGCACGTTCTCCAGAGCGTCGGGCGTGTGGGCGTAGTCCACCACGGCGGTGGTGCCGTTGGCGGCGCGGATGAACTCCAGCCGGCCGCTCACGGGGTGCAGGGCGCTCATCGCGCGCAGCACCTCCTCGCGGTCGAATCCCAGCAGGCGCGCCGTGCCGTAGACGGCCAGCAGGTTGCTGGCGTTGAAGCGTCCGAGGAACCCGACCCACACCTCGCTGCCGTCGATGCGCAGCAGCATGCCGTCGGGGTGCTGCTCGAGGATTTTGGCCCGGAAGTCGGCCATCGAGCGCAGCGAGTAGGAGAACTTCCGGGCGGCGGTGTTCTGGAGCATCACCGCGCCGTTGCGGTCGTCGGCGTTGGTCAGCGCGAAGGAGCCGCGCGGCAGCCGGTCGAAGAAGAGCTTCTTGGCGCGGATGTACTCGGCGAAGGTCTTGTGGTAGTCGAGGTGGTCGTGGGTGATGTTGGTGAAGAGTCCTCCGGCGAAGTCGAGCCCGCGCGTCCGCTCCTGGACGATGGCGTGCGACGAGCACTCCATGAAGCAGTAGTCGCAGCCGGCGTCGACCATGCGGCGCAGCATGGCGTTGAGCCGCACGGGGTCGGGCGTGGTGTGGGTCGATTCGATGCACTCCTCGTCGATGCGGTAGACCACCGTCGAGATGAGTCCGGCGCGGTAGCCGAGCGCCCGCACCAGGTCGTAGAGCAGCGTGGCGGTGGTGGTCTTGCCGTTGGTGCCCGTCACGCCGACGAGCTTCAGCGAGCGGCTCGGGTGGCCGTAGAAGGCCGCCGCCGCATCGGCCAGTGCGCCGTGGGCGTCCTTCACGCGTACGAAGGCGACCCCTTCGGGCCGCTCGGCGGGCATGCGCTCGCAGACGACGGCCGAGGCGCCGGCGGCGAGTGCCGCGGCGATGAAGTCGTGCCCGTCGCACTGCGTGCCGGGGATGGCGAAGAAGCAGCTGCCCTGCCCGACGGCACGCGAGTCGAAGACGAGTGCCTCGATTGCGGCGTCGCGGGGCCCTGCCAGCTCCTCGACGGCTATGTCGTGCAAAAGTTCTTCCAAACGTTTCATTGCGTATCTCTGTTGTTTTCTGACAAATCCTTGTTCTCGGCGGGTCTCTTCCGCCCTGCGGGCCTGAATCATCCCGGGGCTCCGAATCATTCCGCCGCCATGCATCATTCTCGGCCCGGCGTCATCCCGCCGTCAGGGGAATTTCGCATTCGGCCGCTACCGGAGCGTGATGGAGACCGTCGCTCCCGGCGAGACGGGAGCCCCCGGCGGGATGCTCTGCCGGCGGACCGAACCCTCGCCCGTGAAGGCGACGCGCAGCCCGTGCGACTCGAGCACGAAGAGCGCATCCTTGAGTCCCATGCCCCGTACGTCGGGCATGGCGTTGCGCTTCTCGGAGAGCGTCTCGATGGTCACGCGCGCCGTGCTGTCGACCGTCGCGCGGCCCCAGCCGCGGCGGCTCTCGCTGCGGACGTTGCGCGCCAGTTCGCCGGCCACCTCGCGCATCTGCTCGATGCTGCCCCCCTTGATATGCTCGGGATAGTGCCGTTCGCCGCTCTGCTCCACGCGGCCGTGCCACTCCTGCTCGCGGTTCGAGATGTAGTCGACCATCCGCTTGACGACCGGACCGGCCAGCGGTCCGCCGTAGTAGGCCTTGCCCGGCTGGGCGCGGGTCTCGATGGTGGTCAGCACCGTATATCGGGGGTCGTCCGAGGGGAAGAAGGCAATCATCGAGCCCAGGTAGTAGCGTCCCCCCATGCGGCTGTCGGTAATCTGCGCCGTGCCGGTCTTGGCGGCCACGCGGTAGCGCGTCGAGTCGCGGAAATAGAGGCTGGCCGTACCCGTGCGGCAGACCTCCTCGAGGTCGCGCGTCACCTCGCGCAGCGTCCCGTGCGAGCAGATGCGGCTCTCGATGGTCTCGCTTCCGAAGCGGTGCACCACTTCGTCGCCCCGCCGCAACTCGCGCACGAGCACCGGCGAAATCATCTTGCCGCCGTTGGCGATGGCGTTGTAGAAGGTGAGCATCTGGATGGGAGCCAGCCGCACGCGGTAGCCGTAGCTCATCTTGACGAGCATCACGCCCGGGTCGGGCACCTTCCAGTCGCGCGTGATGGAGGGCTTGCGCTCGCCCAGCCGCTCCAGCCCGACGGTCTGTCCCAGGTGGAGCTGTTCGTGGAGGAAGTTGCTGTAGTCCATCTTCTTGCCCGTGGCGCCGTAGCGCTCCCAGATGGCCTTGGCGAAGTAGACGTTCGACGACGAGGCCACCGCACGGCGGAAGTCGATGACGTGGTCGCCCCGGTGCGAGTCGCGGATGTTGCGGGCCGGGCCCACCGTCACGGGGTCGCCGTTGTGGGTGTCGTACTCCGTGTCGGGCGACATGCCGGCGTCGTCGAGCAGCAGCAGCATCGAGGCGAGCTTGAAGGTCGAGCCGGGCTCCATGCTGCGTCCCAGGGCGTAGTTCTCGCGCTCGGCGAAGCTCCCCTCGCTTCCCGTGCGGCCGAGGTTGGCCATGGCCAGAATCTCGCCCGTGCGGGTCTCCATGACGATGGTCGTCCCCCAGATGGCGTTCTGCGCCTCGAGCTGCCGGCGCAGCGCCTTGTCGGCCACGTCCTGCAGGTCGAGGTCGAGCGTCGTCACCACGTCGGCGCCGTCGAGCGGCTCCTCGTTGCCCTTGCCGGCCACGCGGCCGTAGAAGCCGCGGGCGATGCGCTGCCGCACCGCCTTTCCGGGGCGTCCGGCCAGCTCCTCGCGGTAGGCGTCCTCGATGCCGTAGTTGCCTCGGTCGCCCGTCAGGCCGACCGTACGGCGGGCCAGCTCGCCCTGGGGATAGATGCGCTCGTCGCGCTCGACCAGGTTGTAGACCATGCCCATGTTCCAGTTGAGCAGCGGGTAGCGGCGCAACGTCTCCCATTCGGCGCGGTCGACCTCGCGCGGGAAGATGTTGACGGGGGTGTGGTCGCGCAGCGTGTCGTAGATGCGGCGCGTGATGAACTCCTCGCCCCGCAGCCGGTCGATGAGGCGCCCCAGGAAGCCCTCGGAGCGGTGGTAGGTGGTGTCGCGGCCATTGACGAGCCGGTATCGTTTCGCATGTTCGGCGCGGAAGAAGCGGCGGTACTCCGAGGCGGGCTTGTCGCGGAAGAAGGCGGCGAGCAGCTTGGCCAGCGAGTCGCTCTGTTCGTGGAAGGTCTTCAGCGAGTCGAGGCCCGGGCTGCCGAAGTCGAATGCAGCCTGGTAGCGGAAAATCGAGGTGGCCAGCGGCTCGCCGTTGCGGGCGAGGATGCTGCCCCGCTGGGCGGGGATGACCTCTTCGGTGAAGATGCGGCTGGCGAGCCGGTCGGCGTTGTAGGCCACCTCGCGGCTGAAGAGCTGCACCCAGACAAGGCGCAGCAGCACGACGGCCGCCACGATGATGAAGCATGCGTAGAGCAGCCGGACCCGCAGCAGGATGTCCTTCTTGATGGGGGAGTGTACCTCTTTCTTCATGGCCGGCTATTCGATGATTTCCCCCGGAACGACGGGGTCGTAGAGTTCGATGCCGCGGGCGCGGAGCTCCTCGGCCACGGCCGAATGGGTCGTCACGCGGTAGCGCTGCTGCTGCAGCCGCACGGAACGTTCGCGCAGCATCTGCACCTCGCGCTCCAGGCGCGAGTAGCGGCGGTCGAGGTGGAGCGACCAGAACATCACCACGATGCTCAGGAAGAACATCCCCGCGATGCAGAGCAGGTAGGGATAGGCCTCCGAGGCCTCCTTGCGCAGGAGGATGGTGCCCGATATGAGCTGCCGGAAGGTGCTCGAGGCCCGCTTGCGCTCGCGCTCTTCGGCCTCCTCGCGTTCGCGGCGTTCGGCCTCTTCGCGCTCGGCATCCTCGCGCAGTTCGTCGTCGGCTTCGCCCCGCTGGATGCGCACCACCTCCCGGCGAATCTTGCGGGCAAGCTCCGCCTCGCGCTCGCGTTCGGCGAGCTCCTCGGGGGTTATGGGGTCGAATTCGTGGTCCTGCATCGTGTCGGGTTGTTTTCCGGTTATCGGTTGTCTGTCGTTGTCGGTTTGTCGTTTTTCTTTTGCCTACCGTTTCCGCGGGGTGTCGGCCTCGCCGGCGGGCATTTCGCGCTTGACGGCCGCCCGCAGCCGGGCCGAACGCGACCGGGGGTTGCGCTCCAGTTCCTCCCCGGAGGGGACCACCGCCTTGCGCGTGAGCGTCTCGAAGGGGGTCTGGCTCCGTCCGAAGAAGTCCTTCTCGATGCGCCCCTCGAAATTGCCGCTGCGCATGAAGTTCTTCACCAGCCGGTCCTCGAGCGAGTGGTAGGAGATGACCACCAGCCGCCCGCCCGGGCGCAGCACCTTGAGGCTTTGCTCGAGCGCCATCTTGAGCGCCTCCATCTCGCCGTTGACCTCGATGCGGAGCGCCTGGAAGAGCTTGGTGAGGAACTTCGCCTCCTCCTTGCGGGGGGTGCAGGGGCGTACGGCCTCGACCAGCTGCGCGGTGGTGCGGACGGGCTCCGCGGTGCGGGCCCGTTCGATGCAGTTGGCGATTTTCCAGGGGGTCTCCAGCTCGCCCCAGTCGCGCAGCACGCGCGTCAGTTCGGCGTTGGTGTAGCCGTTGACCACGTCGGCGGCCGTCAGCCGGCCGCGCTGGTTCATCCGCATGTCGAGCGGCGCCTCGCCGCGGAACGAGAAGCCCCGTTCGAGGGCGTCGAAGTGGTGCGACGAGACCCCGAGGTCGGCCAGAATGCCGTCGACCTGCCCGACGCCGCGCAGCCGCAGCGCCCCGCGCAGGAAGCGGAAGTTGCTCTCGACGTAGTGGAAACGGGCGTCGTCGGGGCAGTTGGCGCGCGTGTCGCTGTCCTGGTCGAAGGCGTAGAGACGCCCTTCGGGCCCCAGTGCGGCGAGGATGCGGCGCGAGTGGCCTCCGCCGCCGAAGGTCAGGTCGGCATAGGTGCCTCGAGGGTCGATGTCGAGCAGCCCGACGGACTCTTCGAGCAGTACGGGTACGTGGTATTCCGGAGCAGCCATTTCAGCAAAGTCGATTTGGGTGTAAAGTTAGCGACTTTTTCCCGAAGAATGTTTATCTTTGCGGATATAATTTTCCCCTCCCGCCGGGAACCCCGGCGGGGCCCGTTTCCGGCTGCGAGCGCCGGGCCGCGCATGCCGTTGTCCCGCAGGCCGGGAGGGCGTCCCTGCCTTCGGCTCCGCGCCGCCGGCTGCCGATACGGGGCGGGGGAGCACCGAAAACAGAGACCGAAATGCCCGAAATCGACATAGCCCGCGTGCTTGCGGAAAAAGCACCGGGTCTTGCCCGCCGTCTTCCCGGCTTCGTCGTGCGCTGGCTGCGCCGTACCATCCACGAAGAGGACATCAACTACATCCTGCGCACCTTCTGGGACCTCCCGCCGCAGGAGTTCATCCGCGCCTGCTTCCGGACGTGGGGCGTCACCTACTCCTCGGAGGGGCTCGGAGAGCTCGACCCCGCGGGCCGCTACCTCTTCGTCTCGAACCATCCCTTCGGCGGGATGGACGGCATGATGCTGGCCGACGAGCTCATCGGCCGCTTCGGCGATGCGCGCGTGGTGGTCAACGACCTGCTCATGCACCTCGAGCCGCTGCGTCCGCTCTGGATTCCGGTCAACAAGCACGGGGCGCAGAGCGCCGCCTATGCCCGGCGGTTCGAGGAGGAGCTCTTCGGCGACCGCCCGATTCTGACCTTTCCCGCCGGGTTGTGCTCGCGCCGCATCGGGGGCGAGGTGACCGACCTGCCGTGGAAGGTCAACTTCCTGAAGAAGGCCTACGCCTCGCAGCGGCAGATTGTCCCGGTCTTCGTCGAGGGCGAGCTGTCGAACTTCTTCTACCGCGTGGCCTCGCTGCGCAAGGCGCTGGGCGTCAAGTTCAACATCGAGATGCTCTGGCTGCCCGACGAGATGTTCTCGCAGGGGGGCAAACACTTCCGCATCCTCTTCGGCAAGCCCATCTCCACGTCGGAACTTCAGGACGCGGGCTCGCTGCGCGAGCAGGTGGAGTTCATACGCAAAAAGACCTATTTTTTGAAAAATAGCCTTCCGGGCGAGGAAAAAACGCGATAAAATCCCTATTTTTGTGCCGTAATAACCATGCCGCCGACCGTTCTCATCCGACCGGCCGGCGCCCAATCTCGTGACGCAAATGCAGCCAATCATTCCACCCGTGGAGCGGGAACTGTTGCGGGCCGAACTGACCCCCGAACGCAAGTACCGCGATACGAACAAGGCTTCGAACGAAATCTATGTCTTCGCGGCCTCGGAGTGTCCGGCCCTGATGCGCGAGGTGGGCCGTCTGCGCGAGGAGGCATTCCGCATCGCCGGCGGCGGCACGGGGCTCGAGGTGGACATCGACGAGGAGGACCTCGCTCCGGACGGTTACTACCAGCTCATCGTCTGGGACCCCCATGCCGAGGAGATTGTGGGCGGCTACCGCTTCATCGTCTGCACGTCGGAGCATCCGCGCCACCTCTCGACCGAGCACTACTTCCGCTTCAGCGAGAAGTTCCGCCGCGAATACCTTCCCTATACCATCGAACTGGGGCGCTCGTTCGTCCAGCGCTCCTACCAGGCGCGGGCCAACCGCAAGAGCATCTACGCGCTCGACAACCTCTGGGACGGTCTGGGGGCGCTCATCGTGCTCAATCCGCAGGCGAAGTACCTCTTCGGCAAGGTGACCATGTATACGACCTACAAGTCCGTGGCGCGCAATGCGCTCATCTGGTTCCTGCGCCGCTACTTCCCCGACCGCGACAATCTGGTGACGGCCATCAACCCCCTGCAGCTCGACCTGGACGACCCCTACTACGAGGAGTTCTTCACCGGGCGCGACTATGCCGAGAACTACCGGATTCTGCTGCAGAAAATCCGCGAGTTCGACGAGACCATCCCGCCGCTCATCAACGCCTACATGAACCTCTCGCCCACGATGCGGGTCTTCGATACGGTGTCGAACCCCGATTTCGGCGGCGTCGAGGAGACGGGCATCCTGGTGACCATCCCCGACATCTATCCCGAGAAGCGCGAGCGCTACACCCGCTGGCAGGGGTGGCAGGCGAACCTCAAACACCGGCGCGAGGTCTTCCGCCAGCGGCTGCACGAGCATCTGCAGCGCATCAACCGCAAGGTGCGCAGCGGCGGCGAGTGACGCTGCGGGGCGGCCCGCTCCGCCGAACGAAAGGCAAACAAGTATTTAAGTATAATAAGTATTGTGTTGAAGACGGCCCTGCCGTCAGAGCCCCGGAGCGAATCTCCGGGGCTTTTTCGTGGCGGGGCCCGGCAGCGCACACGTCAAGGTACGTCAGGTACGTCAGGCACGTCAGGCACGCAAGGCCGCCGGCCGCTGAAATGGCCGGGATGCCATCTTTTTTCGCCCATGCGGTCCAAAAAGTAAACTCGCGAGTTGGAACATTCGTCGGAATTTCTTTTTTTTGCCTCCGAGAAAAGCCCCGGAACCAATGAAGAACCACCTCCTCGCACTCTTTGCGTGTGCGGTTTGCACCAGTGCTCTGCCTGAACGACTTTTCGCCCGTGAGGTTACCTCCGGCAATCTTCCTTGTCCGCTTCGTGCGGCCTCCGCGGCCGACGGCGCTCCGTCGGCTTCGTTGCGGAGCGACAACCCCGACGGCGCCCTTCGCGCCGAAGTATCCGAAGCATTCGAGGCGCCCGAAGCCTCCGAGGCATCCGGCCTCTTTTCGGCCTCTTTGCCGGCGGATGGCGGTGTGCCGCCGGAGACTGCGCCGGCCGTGGATGACGGGGAGGTAAGCCTTCCTTCGGACCCCTCGGACCCGACGACCGGCCTTGCGGAGCGGCTCTCGGCCTGGGAGCGTATCCGCGCCCGGCTGCCCCGCATTTCGGGTTACCTCCAGCTCGGGTACGAGTGGCTGGAGCATACCTCTTCGGAGTTCTTCATCCGGCGCGTGCGGCTCGATTTCCAGGGCGACCTCGCACCGAAGCTCGACTACCGCTTCCATGTCGAACTGGTCTCGCCCCGACTGCTCGACGCCTACCTGCGCTACCGCCCCTTCGACCAGCTCAACCTCCAGGTCGGCGAGTTCAAGATACCCTTCTCCATCGAGAATACGGAGTATCCGCCCACACGCTTCGAGTTCATCGACTACCCGATGGCGCTCGTCCGGCTGATGGGGTTCAACGACATCTGCGGCCTTACGGCGACGGGTCGCGACCTGGGAGCGCAGCTCTACGGCGGCTTCTGGCGGCGTGAGGGCCGCCACTTGCTCTGCTACAACCTGGCGCTCTTCAACGGCGAAGGGGTCAATGCAGCCGACCGCAACCGCTCGAAGGACTTCGTGGCACGGCTGACCCTCCGCCCGATGGACGGGCTGCAGGTCTCGGGCTCCTGGTATTGGGGCGAGTACGGCGAGCACAGCCGCAAGCGCGTGCGTTACGCTGCGGGCGCCTGCTACGACCGGGGCCGTTTCATGCTGCGCGGCGAGTATCTGCTGGGCGTGACGGGCCTCCCGGCGGCCGAGCCCGGGGCCCGGCCGGTCGAGCAGGAGAGCCAGGGATGGTACGTGGCGGCCGGCTGGCGGGCGACGCGTTCGCTCCAACCGGTGGTGCGCTGCGACACCTTCGAGGAGGACCTGCGGTGGAACCTTCGCCAGACGAACTATACGGCCGGTCTGCTGTGGACTCCCCTGAAGTACCTCCGCTGCCAGCTCAACTACACCTTCGAGGACCATTATGCCGACGCGAAGGTCCGGGCGGCTGCCGCGGGCCGCGACTTCGGCCGCCATCGGGTCGCGGTGATGCTCACCGGCATGTTCTGACATGCAGCCCCGGTGCTGCGCACTGCAAACGACGAACGAAATGAACGATTACGACAAGATAGAGGTCGTCGCCTTCGATGCCGACGACACGCTGTGGGTCAACGAACCCTTTTTCCGCGAGAGCGAGCGGCGGTTCTGCTCGCTCGTGGCCCCCTGGGCTGCGGCCGATGAGGCCGTCGAGCGGCTCTACGGCCGCGAGGTGGCCAACATGTCGCTCTACGGCTACGGCGTCAAGGCCTGCGTGCTCTCGATGGTCGAGACGGCGCTCGAACTGGGCGGCGAGGCTCTCCCGGCCGAGGTCGTGCGGGGTATTGTCGCGCTGGGGCGCGACCAGCTGCAGCGCCCCGTCGAGCTGCTCCCCGGCGTGCGGGAGACGCTCCGGCGGCTGCAGGGGCGCTACCGGCTGGCGGTCGTCACGAAGGGCGACCTGCTCGACCAGCGGCGCAAGCTCCGCCTCTCGGGACTGGCCCCCTGCTTCGATGCCGTCGAGGTGATGGCCGACAAGGACGAGGCCTCGTACGGCGAGGTGATGCGGCGGCTGGGTGTCGCCCCCGGGGCCTTCCTCATGGTGGGCAACTCGCTGCGCTCCGACGTGCTGCCCGTGCTGGCGCTGGGCGGCCGGGCGGTCCATATCCCCTTCGTGGAGACGTGGCGCCACGAGGAGGTTGCACCCGAGGAGTGCGCACCCCACGATATACCGGCGCTCGGCACCATCTCCGAACTCGCCCCGCTGCTGGGGTGCTGAGCCGGGGAGGCGGTGCTCCCTGTCGTTTCCCGAATCCAAAAAAGAGGCGGAGCGGTCCATTGGAGGACTGCTCCGCCTCGTCTCTTGAGGCGTCTCGGGAGTTGGGGCGCTCCGTGCCGTCCGTGCCGTCCGCTCCCGCGCTCCGTGTTGCCTGCCCGGGCGCCCGCCCTGCAACCGGGCCCCGCTCCTCGGGCTCCTTATCCTTCCGGCTCCTCGTCGCGGTGAAACCACCTTGCAATCGGCTCCAGCCAGCGCCGCAGACGGTCGCCCGCCCGGCGCTCCACGCCCGCCGTCGGGCGGCACATGATATCCTCCCCGCCGTGGCTCCGCACCGTCTCGAAGCCCATGCGCAGGTAGAGCCTCCGGGCCGGATTGGCGCGCTGCACCGAGAGCGAGAGGCGCTCCATCCCTTCGTCGGCGGCCTGCAGCAGCATCCTGCGGAGCAGCTCTGTGCCGATGCCGCGGCCGCGGAAGGGCTCCTCGACGACGAGTACCAGCTCGGGCGTCGCGTCGTCCAGATAGCCGAACCCCTTGACCAGCCGCACCCAGACGGCGCCGATGACCTCTCCGCGCACTACGGCGCAGAGCGCCCGGTCGTAGGCGCCGGCTCCGAAGCCGACCGTATAGGGCAGCAGCTCGGGGGTGAAGACCACCTGGAAGGAGGGCGGTGGCGTCCCTTCGGGCAGGTAGATTGCCTTGAGCAGCAGGCCGGGCAGCATGGCGTACTCTGACTGCCGCATCCGGCGGATGGTCCAGCCGCCGCTCATCGCCGCCCGTTTTTTGCCCTTCCGGGGCGGCGCCCCGAAGCGGTGGTTTCGCGCGGCGCCCGCCGGTCAGAACGGTCAGAACGGTCAGAACGGTCAGGCCGCTCGAATCGCTCGGACTGGCCGGTGCGGGCCGGAGCCTTTGCCGGGAACTTGCCCGAGCCGGCCGCCTGCCCCCGCTTCACGCCCCGGTTTGCATCCCGGGACGAACTGCGCGTTGCATCGTGCTCCGGTCCGTCTCCTGCGCCGCGCGGCGCCCTCTTGGCCGGCGCGGCCCCCGCCTGTCCCGGGCGGAAGAAGTAGCTCTTCTGGCGGCGCTTCTCCTCCTGCGTGCGGGCGACGTAGACCGGCTCGTGGGTATAGGGGTTCTCGCCCGTGTAGAACATCACCGACGAGAGGGTCATCGGCGTGGGGGTGAGGTCCTGCACCTGCTCGAGCGTGAAGTGGAGCCGTCCGAGCACCTTGTGCGCCAGCTCGCGCATGTCGTGCTCCGTGCAGCCGGGGTGTGACGAGATGAAGTAGGGGATGAGCTGGTAGGGAAGCCCCTCGCGGCGGCAGATGGCGTGGAACGACTCGTTGAGCTGCTCGAAGAGGGCGAAGGGCGGCTTGCGCATCAGCCGCAGCACATGCTCCTCGGTGTGCTCGGGGGCCACCTTGAGCCGTCCCGAGGTGTGGTGGCGGAGCACCGTCTCGAGGTAGGGCGTCCCGTCGAAGAGGTCGTAGCGGATACCGCTGCCGATGAAGGCCTTGCGGATGCCCTTCACGGCGCGGATTTTTTCGTAGAGGGCCAGCAGCGGCCGGTGGTCGTTGTCGAGGTTGGGGCAGCGCTGCGGGTGGAGGCACGAGGGGCGCCGGCAGCGGGCGCAGAGCGTCCGGTCGCGGCCCCCCATGCGGTACATGTTGGCCGAGGGGGCCCCGATGTCCGAGAGGTAGCCCTTGAAGTCCGGCATGCGGACGATGCGCTCCACCTCGGCGAGAATCGACCGCTCGCTGCGCGAGTGGATGAACTTGCCCTGATGGGCCGAGATGGTGCAGAAGGAGCAGCCGCCGAAGCAGCCCCGGTGGATGTTGAGCGAGAACTTAATCATCTCCCAGGCCGGGATGTCGCCCTTGCCGCGGTAGCGCGGGTGGGGCGCCCGCTCGTAGGGGAGGTCGAACGAGTGGTCGAGCTCCTCGGTCGAGAGCGCGGCGTTGGGGGGCGTGACCACCACCCAGCGGTCGCCCGTCCGCTCGACGAGCGTCGCCACGGGCTCCATCAGGTTGCTCTGCGTCTCGATGACGGTGAAGTTCTCGCCGAAGGCTCGCTTGTCGGCCCGGCACTCCTCGAAGGAGTGGAGACGGATGGTCGTCGCGGGGTCGAGCCGCGCGACGTAGTCGTCGTCGGCCACGAAGGCCACCTGGCGGATGCGGCGCAGCAGCTTGGCGTTGTAGCCGTTGTGCATGGCGCGTGCGACCTGCTGCACCACCCCCTCGCCCATGCCGTAGATGAGCAGGTCGGCGCCCGACTCGACGAGCACCGAGGGGCGCAGCGCATCGCTCCAGTAGTCGTAGTGGGTCAGCCGCCGCAGCGAGGCCTCGATGCCTCCCACGACCACCGGCACATGGGGGAAGAGGCGCTTGAGGATGCGCGTGTAGACCGTCACGGCGTAGTCGGGGCGGAAGCCCGCGCGGCCGCCGGGCGTGTAGGCGTCGTCGTGGCGCAGCCTGAGGTTGGCCGTATAGTGGTTGACCATCGAGTCCATCGCGCCGCCCGAGATGCCGAAGAAGAGGCGCGGCGCGCCCAGTTTGGTGAAGTCGCGCAGGTCGTCCCGCCAGTTGGGCTGGGGAACGATGGCGACGCGGTAGCCCTCGGCTTCGAGCAGGCGGCCGATGACCGCGGCGCCGAAGGCCGGGTGGTCGATGTAGGCGTCGCCCGTGAAGAGGATGACGTCGAGGTAATCCCATCCGCGTTCGCGGACCTCTTTGACGGTTGTCGGCAGAAACATGGCGGTTTGTTCGGTAACGGATGATAAAAGGTATTGCGGCGCCCGGCCGTGCGGACGGGTCCCGCGGAGCGGGCTTCCCGTCTGTCCGGAGCCATCCCGGACGGCGGGCGGGGCTCGGCGGCCTGCGGCCGGCGGAGGGGATGCCGCCTCCCGCCCGGCAGCTGCGGGCGGGGCGGTCTCAGAGCGTCTCCTCGTCGGTGCGGCCCGCGGCCACGTAGGCGTCCCATTTGGCGATGACGGCGCGGAAATCCTCCGGCAGCTCGCTCTCGAAGCAGACGTCGCGGTGCGTCGTCGGGTGGACGAAGCCCAGCGAGCGGGCGTGGAGCGCCTGGCGCGGCATCAGCGCGAAGCAGTTCTCGATGAACTGCCGGTACTTGGCGAAGGTCGTCCCCTTGAGGATGCGGTCGCCGCCGTAGCGCTCGTCGTTGAAGAGCGGGTGGCCCTGCCAGGCCATGTGGACGCGAATCTGGTGCGTGCGCCCCGTCTCGAGACGGCACTCGACCAGCGTCACGTAGCCGTAGCGCTTGAGCACGCGCCAGTGGGTGACGGCATGCTTGCCCTCCTCGCCGTTGGCGAAGACGTGCATCTTGAGCCGGTCCCTGGGGTCGCGGCCGATGTTGCCCGTGATGGTTCCCTCGTCCTGCTCGAAGTTGCCCCAGACGAGGGCCACGTAGCGGCGATGGATGGTGTGGTCGAAGAACTGCTTGGCCAGCCGGGCGTGCGCCAGTTCGTTCTTGGCGATGACCAGCAGCCCCGAGGTGTCCTTGTCGATGCGGTGGACCAGTCCGGCGCGCATGTCCCCCTCGCGGAACATCGGGAGCGAGCGCAGGTGGTAGGTCAGCGCGTTGACCAGCGTCCCCTGGTAGTTGCCGTGGCCCGGGTGGACCACCATGCCGGCCGCCTTGTTGACAATCAGCAGGTCGTCGTCCTCGTAGGGTATTTCGAGCGGGATGTTTTCGGGGATAATCTCCACCTCGCGGCGCGGGTAGGGCATCACCAGCGAGATGTGGTCCAGCGGCTTGACCTTGTAGCTCGACTTGGCCGGCTTGCCGTTGACGAGGATGTTGCCGCTGTCGGCCGCCGCCTGGATGCGGTTGCGCGAGCACTTCTCCATGCGGCAGGTGAGGTACTTGTCGAGCCGGATGAGCGTCTGCCCCTTGTCGGCCGTGATGGAGAAGTGTTCGTAGAGCCCCTGCCCGCCGGCCTCGCCGTCGTCGTCGCCGTCCTCGTCGTCGCAGTACGGCTCCCCCTCGTCGCTCGCGGGTGCGGCGGCGCGGGCCTCGTCGGCCGGGGGGTTGCCCCCGTCCGGACCGGAAGCGGGACGGAGCTCCGCGGAGGGGCCCGTCGGTTCGTATTCGGTGCGTATCATCGTCTGCCGTCAGTCGAAAAATCCTTCGTCGTCGTTCGTCGTGCCGCGGTGCGTATCGGCGGGGGTGTCGCCGCCTGCCGGGGAGGTCGCCTCCTCGAAGCGGACGAGCGCCAGCGAGTCGGCCTCGGCCTGCTCGCGGGCGATGCGCTCCTGAGCCAGGCGGGCGGCCTCCTTTTCGGCTGCGGCCCGGCTCTCTGCGGCCTTGTCGGCATCGAGCGTCAGCCACAGCTCCACGCGGTCACCCAGCCGTACGGTCTGCTCCGCGGCAGGGCTCTGGCGGTAGACGCGCGCCTGCTTCTGGTTGAGCAGGTTGATGCCCTCGTCGTAGTTCACCCGCCCGACGTTGATGCCCAGCTCCCAGAGCCGGCTCTTGGCCTCGCGCAGGCCGTATCCGGTAACCAGCGGGACGGGCGTGGTCTCCGACCCCGCCTCGACGCCCACGTAGAGCGTCACGCCCGAACCCATTTCGGCCTCGATACGGCTCGTGGCCTGCACCGGACGACCGTCGCAGTACTCCTCGAGCACGTAGTTGGTCGCCATGTCGGGACGGTAGACGAGCTCCTCGATTTCGAGCCCTGCAATCTCGAGCATGTTCTTGGCCTGGCGCAGCGAGCGTCCGGCGACGTAGGGCACCGGCACGCTCTTCTGGCGGAAGGAGTTGATGGTGACGTAGACCGTCCGCCCGGGCTTCACCTCGACGCCGCCGGCCGGCAGCTGGTCGAGGACGATGCCGCCCTCGTAGGCCGGCACGAAGAGCGAGTCGTTGATGAAGAGCGTGAGGTCGTTCCTGAGGGCGATGCGCTGCGCCTCCTCGAGCGGAATGCCCGAGAAGTCGGGTACGGTGCGGCGTGCGCCGTGGCGCGTGCCCGCCTGCATGGCGAAGTGGGCGACGAACGCCAGCGCCAGCAGCGTGAGCACGATGAGGGTCAGGTTGTAGGCCAGGGGATGGGCCTTGAGTCGTTTCCAGTAGTTTTCCATGACGGAGCGCGGTTTATTTCGGAGCCTTCCGGTAGAGGTAGAGGGCGATGCCGAGATAGATGATGTTGGGGAGCCATACGGCCAGACCGGGCGGCAGCGAGCCGCTCTTGGCGAACTCCTCGAAGAAGCGGTTGAAGAGGATGTAGGAGAAGCAGAGACCCGTACCGATGCCGATGTGGAGTCCCGTGCCGCCGCGCACCTTGCGCGAGGAGAGCGATACGCCGATGAGCGTCAGGATGAAGGTCGAGAGCGGGTAGGCGTAGCGGGCGTGGCGCTCCACCTCGATGAGGTTGATGGAGTCCGAACCCTTGGCCTTCTGCTGGTCGAGGAACTCGTTCAGCTCGGAGATGTTCATCGTCTGGATGAGTTCGCCGACGCGTCCCAGCTCGGTCACCTCGAGGTTGATGAGCGTGTCGAGGTTGCGGTGCTGGCGGAACTGCTCCACCCCGAGCGAGTCGAACGTGCGGGTGGTGTAGCGCAGCGCCGTCCAGCGGCGGGTCTCGGGGTCGAAGGAGACGTCGGCCGCCTCGAGCGAATGGGTCATCGTGCCGCTGGCGTAGTGTTCCAGGGCGAAGAACGAGGCCTTGTTGTTGTTTTCGGTGTAGCCGCGGATGTAGGCGAAGGTGCCCGGCTCAATCTGGCGGTAGATGTGGCGGTCGAACTGGGCGTTGCGCTTGCGCTTGATGTACTGCGACTCGAAGTCGACAATCTCCTTCTGCGAGAGGGGGATGAGCCAGAGGTTGAGCACCAGCGAGAGGGCGCCGATGATGAAGGCGCCGAGGAAGTAGGGCCACATGAGCCGCCGGAACGACATGCCGCCCGAGAGCATGGCCACGATTTCGGTCTGGTAGGCCATCTTCGAGGTGAAGAAGATGCAGGCGATGAAGGTGAACAGACCGCTGAACTGGTTGATGAAGAAGGGGATGAAGTTGAGGTAGTACTGGAAGATGATTTTGTTGAGGGGGGCCTTCAGCTCGGTGAAGTTGTCGAGCTTCTCGACATAGTCGAAGAGCACCACCACGATGATAATCATCGCGATGGCGAAGAAGTAGGTCGAAAGGAACTTCCCCAGTATGTAGCGGTCCAGAATCTTGAACCCCGGGAATTTGAATTTCATCTCCTTGTTCCGAATGTTATGGTCGTGTGTCGTTCGTTCGTCTCATTGCGGCCCGCCCCCGAGGGTCAGAGCCGGCGCGCCAGGCGGGGCACCATCTGCTCCTTCCAGGCGGCGAAGTCGCCCGCCACGATGTGTTCGCGGGCCATGCCCACCAGCCGCAGGTAGAAGGCGATGTTGTGCAGCGAGGCAATCTCGGCCGCCAGCATCTCGCCGCAGATGCAGAGATGGTGCAGGTAGGCCTTCGAGTAGAGCCGGTCGACGAAGGCCGTCCCCTCGGGGTCGATGGGCGAGAAGTCGGCCTCCCACTTCTTGTTGCGGATGTTGATGACGCCCTCGGCCGTGAAGAGCTGGCCGTTGCGGCCGTTGCGCGTCGGCATCACGCAGTCGAACATGTCGACGCCGCGGGCGATGCCCTCGAGGATGTTGACCGGCGTGCCGACCCCCATCAGGTAGCGGGGGCGGTCTTCGGGCAGCACGGCGTCGACCACCTCGAGCATCTCGTACATCTTCTCGGCCGGTTCGCCCACGGCCAGACCGCCGATGGCGTATCCGTCGGCGTTGTAGCGCATGGCATCCTCGGCCGCGGCGACGCGCAGGTCGGGATAGGTGCACCCCTGCACGATGGGGAAGAGCGCCTGGTAGTGTCCGTAGCGGGGTGCCGTCTGGTGGTAGCGGTTGAAGCAGCGCTCGAGCCAGCGCTGGGTGAGCGCCAGCGACTTGGCCGCATAGTCGCGCGGCGAGTCGCCCGGCGGGCACTCGTCGAAGGCCATCATGATGTCGGCGCCGATGGTTCGTTCGGTGTCGATGACGCTCTCGGGGGTGAAGAGGTGCTTCGAGCCGTCGATGTGCGACCGGAAGTGGCACCCCTCCTCGCGCAGCTTGCGGCAGGCGGCCAGCGAGAAGACCTGGAAGCCGCCGCTGTCGGTGAGCATCGGCCCCTCCCAGGTCGAGAAGCGGTGGACGCCGCCCGCCTGCTCGATGATGTCCATGCCGGGACGCAGGTAGAGGTGGTAGGTGTTGGCCAGGATAATCTGGGCCTTCGCCTCGTCGCGCACGTCGCGGTGGAAGAGCCCCTTGACCGTGGCGGCCGTGCCGACGGGCATGAAGATGGGCGTGCGAATCACGCCGTGGTCGGTCGTGAGTTCGCCTGCTCGGGCCCGCGAAGCGGGGTCCCGGTGCTGTAGGGTAAATTGCATGCTCATACTGTCCCGCAAAAGTAGGGAAAATAATGCGAATTATGAATTTTGCGCCGCGATTTGTTGCCGCGGCCGCTTTGCGGGCGCGTTCGGGACGGCCGCGGGGCGTTCGGGCCCGCCGTTCGGGCGCCGGTGCGTGCCGGCGTACGCATGTGTGGAGGGCGCGCTCGTACCGGGCATTCCGCGCCGGAGGGCCGGCCTGCGGGGCGCCGGCTGCCGGGGGAGTGAAAATTATTCCCGCTTTTGGCTCCCGAATTCTGAATTGTTTCGTACCTTTGCTCCGGTTTTCGAACTCCCGGACTATCCATGCAAATCATCGATACGGTTCTCTCTTACTGCGGCTGGCAGGGTGTGGCCCTTGCGGCGGTGTTGCTGCTGTCGCTGGGCATCCAGCTTTACTACTATCTTTTCGTCTACGGCCGCATCCCCGGCTACAAGAACAGCCGCCGCCGTCCGGTGCTCGACCGCGAGCCCCCCATCTCGGTGGTGATTCCGATGTTCTCGGAGGATTACGCCTTCATCGAGGAGCGTCTCTCGCTCATTCTGGCCCAGAGCTATCCCGATTTCGAGGTGGTGATTGTCTACGTGGGCCAGGACACCGACTTCTACGACGAGCTGCGTCGCCTCGGCACCTCCTTCCCGCGGATTATGACGACCAAGATTCTGCTCGACCCGCGCTTCCCGATTTCGCGCAAGATGGCGCTCAACGTCGGCATCAAGTCGGCCCATTACGAGCACATGGTCTTCACCTCGACCGACGCCGTGCCGCGCAGCGACCGCTGGCTCTCGCTCATGGCCAAGGGCTTCCTCACGGGCGATATCGTCGTCGGCTACTGCGGCATGGAGCGCGGCCGCGGCTTTGCCAACTACTTCATGCGCACCTGGCGGATGATGCACGCCGCCGACTGGCTGGCGCGGGCCATCCGCCGCCGCCCCTACAAGGGCATTCTCCACAACTTCGGTTTCACGAAGAAAATCTACTTCGGCGCCAACGGCTTCAACCACCTCAACATGAACATCGGCGAGGACGACCTCTTCATGCAGCAGGTGATGACGCGCGACAACGTGAGCGTGGTGCTCTCGCCGCGGGCAACCCTCTCCGAGAAGGTGTGGGGCGGCCTGGGGTGGTGGATGAGCCAGCTGCGCTACTACGGCTCGGCCTTCCGCTTCTATCCGGGGGCGGTCAAGCGCTTCATCCGCCTCGAGCTGCTCTCGCGGCTGCTTTTCTGGGTGTCGGCCGTCGCGGCCCTGGTGCTCATGCCGCTCGAATACAAACTGGCTGCCGCGGCCCTCATCGTGGTGCGCTACGTCGTCGTGGCGCTCGAGGTGCGCCGCATCGCCCGGCGTCTGGGCGAGGGGGGCATGGTGCGCGGATACTTCCTCTATGACCTGCTGAGCCCCTTCTATGCCGTGGTGCTGGGGCTTGTGCTCCGCCGCAAGGACGAACGCGTATGGAGATAGCCGACTACATCGTCGCCGAGGACCGCGAACTGGTCCGGCTGGCGCTCGCTGGCGACGACGTCGCCTTCGAGTACCTCTTCGACCGCTACCGCGAAGCCATCCTGCGGCTCTTCGTGCAGCGGCTCGGCGGAACCGACGGTGCCGACGACCTGTTGCAGGAGACCTTCATCAAGGTCTACATCAACCTCCACCGCTACCGTCCCGACTACACCTTCGGGCAGTGGGTCTACACCATCGCCCGCAACACCTTCATCGACTTCGTGCGCAAGCGGCAGGAGGAGCTCCCCATCGACGAGCGTTTCGCCTCGCCGCCGTCGCCGTCGCCGACCCCCGAGGAGAGCTTCATCAACCGCCAGCAGCGGACGCAGCTCGAGCACTACCTCGAGCAGCTCTCGCCCCGCTACCGCCAGTTGATTCGGATGCGCTTCTTCGACGAGTACTCCTACGAGGAGATTGCCACCAAGCTCGGGCTGCCGCTCGGAACGGTCAAGACGCAGATTCACCGCGCCCGCGAGCAGATGTGCCGCCTCATCACCCGGGGCGGCGAATAGCCGGGGCGGCCGGCCCCGTGCGAAATCCCCGGCCGCCGGCAGCGGCTCCGCCGCATCGGCGAGCGCCCGACCCGGCCCCCGGTTTCCCGGCAGCCTGATAGTCCGACAGCCCCGACGACCAACGAAAAACACCGTATTTCCCCGAAAAAATCTCCGGAATGGAACTGATTCTGAAATATTTCCCCGACCTGAGTCCCGAGCAGCGGCAGCGTTTCGCCGCCATGTATGACCTCTATGCCGACTGGAACGCCAAAATCAACGTCGTCTCGCGCAAGGACTTCGACCAGCTCTACCTGCGCCACGTGCTCCACTCGCTCGCCATTGCGCGGGTCTGCCGCTTCGATGCCGGGGCGCGCATCCTCGACGTGGGGTGCGGCGGCGGCTTTCCGTCGGTGCCGCTGGCGGTCCTCTTCCCCGAGGCGCACTTCGTGGCGGCCGACTCCATCCGCAAGAAAATCACGGTGGTCGAGGGGGTCTCTTCGGCGCTGGGACTGACCAACCTCGAGGCGCGCTGCGTGCGTGTCGAGCAGCTCACCGAGCGCTTCGACTACGTCGTTTCGCGCGCCGTGACCGAGATGGCGACCTTCGTGGGGTGGATTTGGAACCGCATCGAGCGGGGACAGCACGGCTCGCTGCCCAACGGAATCCTCTACCTGAAGGGGGGCGACCTTGCCGAGGAGCTGGCCGCCACGCGTCTCCGCTGGCAGCTTTTCGACATCGCCGATTTCTTCGACGAGGAGTTTTTCGCCACCAAGCGCGTGGTCTACACGCCCAAGGTGTGACGTCCGGATTCGTCGCGCTCCGGGGCGGGTATGAGCCGCGGCGGGTTGTCGGCGCCGTGGGGGCGGTATCCGACAGCCGGATGAAAACAGCAGGGGCGGAAGCGTTGTGCTTCCGCCCTTGTCCGTTTTCGGGGTGTAGGGTGTAGAGCGACCTGCGGCGTGCGCGCACGGGAAATGCCCGGTGGGGAGTACTCGTCCGCGCGCCGGCCTCTTCGGGGAGGGTTACTCCTCGATGAAGTCGACGTTCACCTGACGCTGGAACGCCTCCTGCAGCGAGATGAAGGTCTCGGTGGTCGAGACGCCCGGAATGCGGAGGATGCCGTCGAAGATGGTGCGCATCAGATGCTCGTTGTCCAGACAGTAGAGCTTCGCCAGAATGTTGTAGCTGCCCGTGATGAAGTGGCACTCCACAATCTCGGGCACGTCGCGCAGCTTCTCCATCGTCTGCATCAGCTGCTGCGGGTCCTTGATGATGATGCCGATGTGGGCACACACGTCGAATCCCAGCATCTTGGGGTCGACGATGAGGCGGCTGCCCAGGATGACGCCCGATTCGTCCAGCTTGCGGATGCGCTGGTGGATGGCGGCTCCCGAGATGCCGCATTCGCGGGCGATTTCGAGGAACGGCATGCGGGCGTTCTTAATCAGATACTTCAGGATTTTCCGGTCGATGGCGTCCAGTGCGATTTTCGGCATGGCGATGGTTGGTTTATTCAGTCAGTGAGTCCGTTTATTTGAGAACATTGAGCTCCTTGCCCACCTTGATGAAGGCGGCGATGCAGCGGTCGAGCTGTTCGAAGGTGTGTCCGGCCGATACCTGTACGCGGATGCGGGCCTGGCCCTTCGGCACGACGGGGTAGTAGAAGCCCGTCACGAAGATGCCCTCGTCCTGCAGACGGGCGGCGAAGTCCTGCGAGAGCTTGGCGTCGTAGAGCATCACGGCGCAGATGGCCGACTGCGTGGGCTTGATGTCGAAGCCGGCGGCCATCATGCCGCTGCGGAAGTGCTCGACGTTGGCCACCAGACGGTCGTGGATTTCGTCGCTCTCGGCCAGCATGCGGAAGAGCTCGATGCCGGCACCCACCACGGCGGGGGGCAGCGAGTTGGAGAAGAGGTAGGGGCGCGAACGCTGGCGCAGCATGTCGATGATTTCGCGACGGCCCGTCGTGAAACCGCCCACGGCGCCGCCGAAGGCCTTGCCCAGCGTGCCGGTGAGGATGTCGACCTGGCCGCGCAGGTTGAAGAGTTCGGTGATGCCGCGGCCCGTCTTGCCCAGCACGCCGGCCGAGTGGCACTCGTCGACCATCACCAGCGCGTCGTACTTCTCGGCCAGTGCGCAGATTTTGTCCAGCGGCGCGGCGTTGCCGTCCATCGAGAAGACGCCGTCGGTGACGATGATGCGGAAGCGCTGTGCCTGGGCGCGCTTGAGGCAGTCCTCCAGCTCCTCCATGTCGGCGTTGGCGTAGCGGTAGCGCACCGCCTTGCAGAGGCGCACGCCGTCGATGATGGAGGCGTGGTTGAGCGCGTCGGAGATGATGGCGTCCTGCTCGGTGAAGAGCGGTTCGAAGACACCGCCGTTGGCGTCGAAGCAGGCGGCGTAGAGAATCGTGTCCTCGGTGCCGAAGTAGTCGGAGATGGCCTTCTCGAGCTCCTTGTGGATGTCCTGGCAGCCGCAGATGAAGCGGACGGAGGACATGCCGAAGCCGCGGGCGTCCATGGCGCGCTTGGCCGCCTCGACGAGGCGCGGGTTGTCCGACAGCCCGAGGTAGTTGTTTGCACAGAAATTCAGTACCTTGCGGCCGCCGACCTCGATTTCGGCACGCTGGGGCGAACAGATGATGCGTTCGTTCTTGTAGAGACCCGCAGCCTTGATGTCGGCGAGTTCCTGTTGCAGATGGGCTTTGATTTTTCCGTACATGGTTCGTTATGGTTTTAAGGTTTTGTCTTGTTTCGGAGTGACAATCTGTTAGCAAAGATAGGTAAAATTCGGAAGAAACGGAACTTTCGTCCGAATATTTTCATTTTCGGGGTTACGAATTGTTAGGCTGCGGCCCCGCTGGCCGCTTCCGCCGGGAGCCAATAGGCTGGCACATGGGTGTTTGCGCCGGTTTCATCCTTCGGCCCCGCCGCGGGCGTGCGGCTGCCCTCGTTCCGCCTCTTTTCCCGGTCCCGGTGCGCTTCGGATGCGTCCCGAACAGTGTCCCGAAAATATATCCGGAAATATATCCGGGAACATGTCCGGAACCCTGTCCGGGGCCCTGCCCGAAAGAGCCTCGCAAAGGAGCCCCGGATGGCTCCGAAAAGAGGCCCGAACGGCGCTCCGGGAAACCTGCAGACGGCGCTCCGGCAAACCCTGCAGACGGCGTCCCGGGAAACCCGCAGTCGGCGTCCCGGGAAGTCCTGCAAACGACGTCCCGGGAAGTCCTGCAACGGCGTCCCTCGGGCGCCTCGGAGCCCGGCACCCGGGGCCCCGGACCCGCCGCAGCCCTCGCGCGCGACGGCCGGAGCCCGTTTTATTCGGTTGCGGGAGAACATTTTTCTGTTATTCGAATAACGGAATCCGAAATATTTCCGTAAATTTGTCACGAAATAAATCCGCGAAGGAAAGGTTTCAATAAAAATACTTAAAAATCAAACAGCTATGATTTCGATTGACAACTACGATTTCAAAGGCAAACGCGCGATTATCCGCGTGGACTTCAACGTGCCCCTCAACGACAAGGGCGAGGTGACCGACGACACGCGTATCCGTGCCGCCATGCCTACCGTCAAGAAGGTGCTCGCCGAGGGCGGCTCCGTGATTCTGATGTCGCACATGGGCCGTCCCAAGAAGAATCCCGACCCCAAATATTCGCTCGAGCAGATTGTTCCCGCCATCGAGAAGAACCTGGGCGTGAAGGTCCAGTTCGCCGGCGACTGCATGGGTGAGAAGGCTGCCCAGATGTGCAAGGACCTCAAGCCGGGCGAGGTTGTCCTGCTCGAAAACCTCCGCTTTTATGCCGAGGAGGAGGGCAAGCCCCGCGGTCTGGCGGAGGATGCCACCAAGGAGGAGAAGGACGCCGCCAAGAAGGCCCTCAAGGAGGGTCCCCAGAAGGAGTTCGTCAAGAAGCTGGCTTCGTATGCCGACTGCTACATCAACGACGCCTTCGGTACGGCTCACCGCAAGCACGCTTCGACCTATTTGATTGCCAAGCACTTCCCCAACGACAAGATGTTCGGCTACCTGATGGAGAAGGAGGTCAAGGCCATCTCGTCGCTCATGGAGGCTCCGCAGCATCCCTTCTGCGCCATCATCGGCGGTTCGAAGGTTTCGACCAAAATCGGCGTCATCAAGTCGCTCATCGAGAAGGTTGATTCGATTGTCATCGGCGGCGGTATGACCTATACCTTTGCGGCAGCCCAGGGCGGCAAGGTCGGCGGTTCGATTTGCGAGCCCGACATGTTCCCCGTGGCTCTGGAGATTCTCGAGCTGGCCAAGCAGAAGGGCGTGAAGCTCGTCATGTCGCCCGACGCCCTGATTGCCGACGCATTCTCGGCCGACGCCAACACCTCGACGGCTCCCGCCAACAACATCCCCGACGGATGGGAAGGCGTCGACATCGCCGACGAGGGCAAGAAGATTTTCCGCGAGCACATCCTCGGCTGCAAGACCATCCTGTGGAACGGCCCCGTGGGTGTCTTTGAAATCGACAAGTTCGCAACGGGTTCGAAGGAGGTGGCTCTGGCCATCGCCGAGGCTACGAAGAACGGCGCCTACTCGCTTATCGGCGGCGGCGACTCGGTAGCCTGCATCAACAAGTTCGGTCTGGCCGACCAGGTTTCCTACATCTCGACGGGCGGCGGCGCGCTGCTCGAGTACATCGAGTTCGGCGACCTGCCGGGTGTAGCGGCCATCCGCGACTAACGACAAAACGAGGGGCCGCGGCGAGCGGCCCTTTTTTTCGACAACCCCGTCAAGATACCTCGAAACCCGACGGCATGCGCGCCCGACCCCGAAGCTCCCTGCGGGGTGTCGCCTTCCGGCGGCGGGCAGAGGCCGGTTTCCCGGCCGCAATCCGCACCGCGACGGCCGCACGTGTCAAAAACAGAACAAACACATGAAGAAAATTCTTTTTATCGCAGCTATGGCTTGTATGGCTTCCGCCTGCCAGAATACGCCCAAGACGCCGGCCATCGACGTGACGAACATGGACCTCACGGTGGCTCCCAACGTCGACTTCTATCAGTATGCAACCGGCGGGTGGCAGGCCAAAAACCCGCTCAAACCCGAATATTCGCGCTATGGTGCCTTCGACGTAATCGGCGAAAACAACCAGAAGCGCATCAACGAACTCTTCCAGGAGATGTCGAAACTCGATGCGGCCAAGGGCAGCGTCGAGCAGAAGATTTCCGACCTCTACAAGATGGGTCTCGACTCCGCACGGCTCAATGCCGAGGGTGCCGCCCCCATCCAGAGCAAGCTCGGTGAGCTGCTCGCCATCTCGGACCGCTCGCAGCTGACGGCCGCCATCGCCGACCTGCACCACTCGGTAGGCAACCCCTTCTTCGGCGTGGGTGTCGAGTCCGACCTGATGAACAGCAACATGAACGCCCTCTACATCTCGCAGAGCGGCCTGGGCATGGGCACGCGCGACTACTATGTCGACGAGTCGAATGCCGAAATCAAGAAGGCCTACGGCGAGATGCTCGCCCGTCTGTTCCGCCTTGCGGGCCTCGAGCAGGCCGAGCAGGCTGCCGCCGATGTCGTTTCGCTCGAGACGCGCATGGCCGAGAAGATGTGGTCGAACGTCGAGCTGCGCAACATCGTCGCCCAGTACAACCCCATGTCGAAGGCCGACTTCGAGAAGACCTACGACGCCATCGACTGGCCGACCTATTACAAGGCGATGGGCATCGGTGACTTCGACACGATTATCGTCACCACGCCGTCGGCCGTCGCCAATGTCAACGAACTGCTCAAGACAGCCTCGCTCGACGAGCTGCGCTACTACCTGGCCGCACAGTACGTCACGGCAGCCGCCTCGTACCTGAGCGACGAATTCCAGCAGGCGTCGTTCGACTTCTTCGGCAAGGTGATGTCTGGCCAGCAGGAGATGAAGCCCCGCTGGAAGCGCGCCATGTCGGTGCCCAACGGCACGCTGGGTGAGGCCGTCGGCGAGATGTACGTGGCCAAGTACTTCCCGGCCAAGGACAAGGAGCGCATGCTCGCTCTGGTGAAGAACCTGCAGACGGCTCTTTCGGAGCACATCGCCGCCCTCGACTGGATGTCCGACGCCACGAAGGCCAAGGCTCAGGAGAAGCTCTCGACCTTCACGGTGAAAATCGGCTATCCCGACAAGTGGAAGGACTATTCGACGCTCGAGATTGACCCCTCGAAGAGCTACTGGGAGAACATCGTCAACGCCAGCGCCTGGTATACGGCCGACAACATCGCGAAGCTGGGCAAGCCGGTCGACCGCGACGAGTGGCACATGACGCCGCAGACGGTCAACGCCTACTATAACCCGACGACCAACGAAATCTGCTTCCCGGCCGCCATCCTCCAGCCGCCGTTCTACAATCCCGAGGCGGACGATGCGGTCAACTACGGCGCCATCGGCGTGGTGATTGGCCACGAGATGACCCACGGATTCGACGACCAGGGCCGCCAGTTCGACAAGGACGGCAACATGAACAACTGGTGGACCGAGGAGGATACGGCCGCCTTCAACGAGAAGGCCGCCGTGCTGGTCAAGCAGTTCGACGCCATCGAGGTGCTTCCGGCCAAGGACGGACAGCCGGCCTTGATGGCCAACGGCTCGCTCTGTCTTGGCGAGAACATCGCCGACCAGGGCGGTCTGCGCGTAGCCTGGACGGCATTCCACAATTCGCTCAAGGATAAGGGTATGCCTGAGCCCATCGACGGCTTCACGGCCGACCAGCGCTTCTACCTGGCCTACGCGACGCTGTGGGGCCAGAACATCCGTGATGAGGAGGCTGCCCGTCTGACGAAGCTCGACGTACACTCGCTAGGCAAGTGGCGCGTCAACGCCACGCTGCGCAACCTGCAGAGCTTCTACGACGCCTTCGGCATCACCGACGGCCCGATGTTCCTGCCCGAGGAGGAGCGCGTGATTATCTGGTAGCGGAGCCTGCGGCCCTGTGCCGCGCTTCGGCCTGAGACGAATGACTCCCGGACCCGTTGATGGGTTCGGGAGTCTTTTTTTTGAGGGTGCGGCCGGATGGCGCGGCGGAAAGGTCCGGCGGCCGGCGGAGGAGGGCGCCTCGGCTGTGGGGCGCACTCCTCGGTGGGATGCCTCGTGTGAAGATGAGTTTTGGACCGGTCGGCGCGGCCGGATGGCCCGGATGGGGCGGGGTGGCGATGCCGACAGGGGGAGGCCGGCGTTCCGGAGCGCTATTGCTCCTTCGGTCGCCGGGCGTTGAGGATGCGCTCGATTTCGGCCATGAACTCCTCGGCCGGGGCGGCTCCCCGGATGCGGCCGAGCAGTTCGCCCTCGGTGTCGAAGACCAGGTAGAGGGGTACGGACCGGCTGCCGTAGCGCTTCAGCAGCTCGCGGCCCGTCGTCTTGTCGACGTCGTATTTGGCGCAGACGAAGCGGCTTGCCATGAACTCGCCCACGTCGCTGCGCGAGAAGACCTCGCGCTCCATCATCTGGCACGGAGGGCACCACGTGGCGTAGAGGTCGATGAAGACCAGTTTTTGCTGCTCGATGGCCATGCGGCGCACGGCGTCGGTCGAGCGGGTGGAGAATCGGACCTGCGCTCCGGCGCTTGCGGCGCCGAGCAGCAGCAGAAGCATCAGTGCGAATCGTTTCATGGCAATGTGTCGTTTTTTGAATTGTTGCGTTTCGGGGTGGGCAGGCTGCGTGGACTACGACGGGCTGCGGCTGGCAGCGACGGGCTGCAGCGGGCTGCGGTTTGCCTCCGCATGCGCTGGACCGGAATATCCCGCCTCCTGCGGCCGGGCTTGTTCCTCTGCTTCCAGCCGTTTCCCTTCTGCGGCCGGGGGCTCCCGCTCCCGATGGCCGGAAGGAGCAAAAATCGCTCCGGACCGGGTGCGGCAGGCCTCGGGGGGCCGTATCCCCGCACCGCCTTGTCTGTCTGACGGCCGACGCTGCGGCGCTACTCCTTCCGGGCCATCCGTTCGGCGGTGCTCAGCAGCCCGCAGGCGGCGCGGATGTCCTCGCCGCGCGAGGCGCGGATGGTGGTGTGGATGCCGCGGGCCGTCAGCGCGTCGCGGAAGCGGAGCATCGCCTCGTCGTCGGGCGAGAAGAAGGGCGACGAGGGGATGCGGTGGAAGCGGATGAGGTTGATGCGGCACTTGATGCCGTTGAGCAGCCGCACCAGTTCGCGGATGTGGCGCGGCGAGTCGTTCATGCCGCTCAGCACGATGTACTCGAACGAGACGCGCCGCTGGTGGGTGAAGTCGTACTCGCGCAGGATGTCGATGATGCTGCGGATGGGCCAGGCCCGTTCGACGGGCATTATCTGCGCCCGCTCCTCGGGGAAGGGGTTGTGGAGGCTTACGGCCAGGTGCACCTTCGTCCGGTCGAGCAGCCGCCGCAGCTGCGGTGCGACGCCCGCCGTCGAGAGGGTGATGCGCGTGGGCGACCAGCCGAAGCCCCACTCCGAGGTCAGGATGTCGAGCGCCCGCAGCACGTTGTCGGCATTGTCGAGAGGTTCGCCCATCCCCATGAAGACGAGGTTGGTGAGCCGCTCGAATTCGGGCAGCGAGACTATCTGGTTGAGGATTTCGGCCGTCGTGAGCGAGTGGATGAGCCCCTGCCACCCCGTGGCGCAGAAGGCGCACCCCATGCGGCATCCCGCCTGCGAGGAGACGCAGAGCGTCGCCCGCTCGCCGTCGGGGATGTAGGCCGATTCGATGAAGGCTCCACGGGAGGTGCGGAAGAGGTACTTCTTCGTTCCGTCGACCGAGTGGTCGACCCGCTCGGGGGGCGTGAGGGCGGGGGTGAAGCGTGCGGCCAGCGCTTCGCGGAAGCGCTGTGCGATGTCGCTCATCCGTGCAGGCTCCTCCGTGCGGCGCGCGTAGAGCCAGCGGGCGAGTTGCCGCGCGGCGAAACGCGGCATTCCCAGCTCGTTGCAAAGCCCGGAGAGCTGGGCGAGGTCCTTGCCGAACAAAGTCTCGTTTTCAGTCATGCGAAGCCTCCTCTGGAGGGGTTTTGTGGGACAAAATTAAGGAAAATCCGCATATTTTTGCGGGGGATTGCGCTTTTTTGGATTTTTGTGCGTATATTTGTGGTGCATAGCGCGCCCGTTATTCGGGATACCCTGTCGAAACAATTAAAAAAACGGATAAATGGAACTTAAAAAATCGCCCAAAGCGGACCTCAACAACAAGCGGGGTCTTCTGCTTGAAATCGGACTGGTCGTGTCGCTGCTGCTGGTCATTGCGGCCTTCGCCTACACGCCCAAGGAGTATCGCATCGAGATAGCTACGGAGTACGTGGCTCCGGTCGAGGAACAGATTACCGAGATTACCCGTCAGGACCAGAAGCCGCCCGAGGCTCCCAAGAAGGTCGAGGTGAAGGTGATTACCGACATGCTCGAGGTGGTGACCAACGACACGAAGATTACGACGGAGGTCGACTTCGCCGAGTTCGACGAGAACACCGAGATTATCCAGCAGGTAGAGATTAAGGAGGAGGTCATCGAGGACGACCAGCCCTTCCTGATTGCCGAGACGATGCCTTCGTTCCAGGGCGGTGACCTGAACGCCTTCCGCGCCTGGGTTCAGCAGAACGTACGCTTCCCGCAGATTGCCCTCGAGAACGGCATCCAGGGCCGCGTGGTACTTTCGTTCGTGATTGAGAAGGACGGCCGCCTGACCAACATCCAGGTGCTGCAGTCGCCCGACCGCTCGCTCTCCGACGAGGCCATCCGCGTGCTGAGCAAGTCTCCGAAGTGGAGCCCCGGCAAGCAGCGTAACCAGGTGGTACGTGTCAAGTACACGCTTCCGGTGGATTTCCGCGTGCAGAACTGATTCCGGAGTAACGATTCATCCCATAGGGTATCCGCTTTGCGCAGATACCCTATATTTGTAACATCGGGTCGGGGTCGGGCCGCATCGGATATGGCTCCGGACGGGGGCCCCGTTCCGCCCGACTTCTTTTGAAAAGCGTTTTATTTTGGCAGAAAACAGCAACAACAAAGTGCAGCCCTCCGAGGGCGGGCAGCTCCGCGAACGGGCGGTGCTGGTGGCCGTCGTGCGCGACGGGCAGGAGGTCCGGCAGGCGGAGGAGTATCTCGACGAGCTGGAGTTCCTGGCCGAGACGGCCGATATCGAGAGCGTGCGCCGCTTCACGCAGCGCCTTCCGCAGCCCTCGTCACGCATCTATGTGGGCCCCGGCAAGCTGGAGGAAATCGCCGAATATTGCCGCGAGCAGGAAATCGACGTGGTGATTTTCGACGACGAGCTCTCGCCGTCGCAGACGCGCAACATCGAGAAGGCGATGCCGTGCCGCATTCTGGACCGTACGCGCCTGATTCTCGACATCTTCCTGTCGCGCGCCCAGACGGCCTATGCCAAGACGCAGGTGCAGCTGGCCAACTACGAATACATGCTGCCGCGGCTGTCGGGTCTCTGGACCCACCTCGAGCGGCAGCGAGGCGGTACGGGTACGCGCGGCGGTGCGGGCGAACGCGAAATCGAGACCGACCGCCGTATCATCCGCAACCGCATCGCCAAGCTGAAGGAGGACCTTCGGAAAATCGACCGCCAGATGGCCGTGCAGCGCTCCAACCGCGGCTCGCTCGTGCGTGTGGCGCTGGTGGGCTATACCAACGTCGGCAAGTCGACGCTCATGAACCTCATCTCGAAGAGCGAGGTCTTCGCCGAGAACAAGCTCTTCGCCACGCTCGACACGACGGTGCGCAAGGTGGTCTTCGACAACCTGCCCTTCCTGCTGTCGGACACCGTGGGCTTCATCCGCAAACTGCCCACCGAACTCATCGAGTCCTTCAAGTCGACGCTCGACGAGGTGCGCGAGGCCGACCTGCTGGTGCATGTGGTCGACATCTCGCACCCGCAGTTCGAGGAGCAGATTGCCGTGGTGAAGCAGACGCTGCAGGAAATCGGTGCGGGAGAGAAGCCCGTCTATCTGGTCTTCAACAAGGTCGATGCCTATACCTATATTAAGAAAGAGGAGGACGACCTCACACCGGCCACGCGCGAGAACCTCTCGCTCGACGACCTGCGCCGCAGCTGGATTGCCCGGGCCAATACCCCCTGCATCTTCCTCTCGGCGCTCACGAAGGAGAACATCGAGAAGTTCCGTTCGGACCTCTACGGCATGGTCCGCGAGATTCATGCCGGGCGCTATCCGTTCAACAACTTCCTCTACTGAACCCCGAATTCCGTATTACCTACCCCTAAACAAACCCTTGAATCCCATGTTGCATGTCTTAAGCGAACAGAACACGGTTCTCAACAAATTCATCGCGCAAATCCGCGACAAGTCCATCCAGCAGGATTCGATGCGCTTCCGCCGCAATCTGGAACGCATCGGCGAGGTGACGGCCTATGAGATTTCGAAGACGCTCGAATATGTTCCGCGCGTGGTCGAGACGCCGCTGGGCGAAGCCACCGTCCAGACCATCGACGACCGGGTGGTTGTAGCGACCATCCTCCGTGCGGGTCTTCCCTTCCATCAGGGCTTCCTCAACTATTTCGACGATGCGGAGAATGCCTTTGTCTCGGCCTACCGCAAGAGTACGAAAGACGGCAAGTTCAAGGTGAAGGTGGAGTACATCTCGTGCGGCGAGCTGGAGGGCAAGGTGCTGCTGCTCGTCGACCCGATGCTGGCGACGGGCTCGTCGCTCGTGCTGGCCTACAATGCGCTCTGCGAGCGTGGCGGCGTGCCCAAGCACACCCACGTGGCGGCGGTCATCGCCAGCGAGCAGGGCGTCGACTACGTCGAGAAGAACATGCCGCGTCAGACGACCACCATCTGGGCCTCGGCCGTCGACGAGGAGCTGACTTCGCGAGCCTACATCTGTCTCTTATACACATCTCCGAGCCCACGAGACATCTCAGGATCT
>UQNV01000017.1 GCA_900542505.1 uncultured Alistipes sp. | reverse complement strand
TCAAAACTCAGGCTTTTTTGTTTCACCGCCGGACCGGGCCCCGCACGGGACGGGCGGGCGGAACAAAAAGGCCGGAGCGGCGCAGCCGCACGGGACAGAGACTTACTGCCCGGCCCGCAGCGAGACGACCTTCGTCACCTCGTAGACGCCCGTATATTCGGCCGCAAAACCCTCATCGCGGGGTCCCGTATCACGGACCTCAAGCTCCGCCTCGACGACCCGACCGTTCTTCACACCGCCCGTGACACGGTCATACTCCGCCGCAAGCCGACCGGTGCGGTCGATGACCCAATATTCACACGTATCGTTGTCGGCCATGAACGAACGGACCTCGTGACCGATAATCAACCGCCCCTTGACGCGCTTCGTGCCGCCCAAGACAACCGAATCGGGCTGCAGCACGATGCTCTGCTCGTCGAACAGGGGTGCATCCTGGCCGATTTCGACAAAGAGCGCACGCCCCGGAGCATTGGCATGCAGTTCGAAATAGCGCATACCGCTGTTGCCCACACCCCATCCGCTGCAGGTTGCAGGCACGGGCTCCCCGGCACTCCGCCGGCGGAACTCCTCGGCGCAGGCCCCTGCCGGCCGAAGCTCGAACCGTCGCACACCCCGACGACCGCTCGCCACCTCCTGCATGACACACTCCTGCGATGCATCCCATCCGGGCATCCTCCCGAGCTGCGAGAGCAGGGCCTCGGGACCGTCGCCATCGATGCGGAGCACCCGCAGCACCGGCTGCCCCGGGACACCGTCGCACTCGAGCCGGGCGCCGGGCAGTTCCGAATCGGCCACCACCTGCAGCCGGCCGTCGCTCTGACTCCAGAAGCGAAGTCCCGCACCGGAGACCTCCTCCCACCAAAAATTCTCGAAGGCTTCGCGCGACGGACGTGCCGGGAAAAGCGGCTCATCCGCCCCCTTCTGCTCCGCCCCGCAGGCCGAGAGTGACAGCGCCAGCAGCGCCCACGAGATTCGGAACCCGAAGCTCCGACCGAATACCTGTACCATAAGCCACGTGTTTGAAAAATGTCGTCTGACAACACGCTGCCGTTCCCCGAGGAGGGGCAACAGACCGTTCCGCGCCGCAGGCTTGATACAAATATACGAAAAGATGGGCTCAAAGGCAAACGGGAGGTCGGGAACTCCGCCTCGCGGGCAGCCGTGGCCCGGCCCCTTCGAAGGGAGCCACCCCCTCCAGAGGGGCCTCCCGCGGCAGCATGGCAACCAGGAAGCCGGAGCTGTAACCGAATTGTAACATCGGTTTCATAAAGGTTTCAGATTTATTTCGCAACTTTGTCACTCGAAAGCCGGAATGAAACCATTCCCGTCAACCAAAACCTTTTACCGAACCAAAATACCCCAAGATGAAACACCGTATCCTGCTTTTGCTGTTGTGTCTGACCGCCGCAACGGGACTTCGCGCCCAGGAGGAGCGTTCCCTGTTCCGAAAAACCGTATTCATCGTCAACGGCGCCTCGCAGACGGATTCCGACAGCCTCGAAGTGGTCCATCAGGAGTATCCCGCAGACAGCATCGCGGCTCTCGCCGACGCGGAGCACTCCGATGAGGAGCTGCTCGAACTGCTGCGCATGATGCCCAACATCGAGGTGGGCAAGGGCATCACCTTCCAGCCGCGAAGCAAGTGGTACTCGATGACGCTCCGCTTCCGCATGCAGAACATGGTAGGGCTCTCGTTCGACCGCGACTTCTCGCTCACGCAGACCGAGGCGCGCGTCAAGCGGCTGCGCCTGCGCTTCGACGGCTACATCTATTCGCCCAAACTGGTCTACTCCATCCAGCTCGGATTCACCCCCTACGACACGAAGGAGCTGCCCAACAGCAACACGAACCTCGTCCGCGACGCAATCGTCTACTACGTACCCAACGCTCACTGGAACATCGGCTTCGGACAGACGAAAATCAAGGCCAACCGCGCTCGCGTGAACTCGTCGAGCGCCCTGCAGTTCGTCGACCGCAGCATCGTCAACAGCGAATTCAACCTCGACCGCGACTTCGGATTCTTCGGTGAATACAACGGCCGCATCGGCAAGCGCTTCCGCCTCTCGGCCAAAGGCTCCATCACGCTGGGCGAGGGCCGCAACTGGAGCACGTCGTCCGACGGCGGACTGGCCTATACGGGACGCCTGGAGCTCTACCCGCTGGGGCGTTTCAAGTCGAAGGGCGACGTCATCGAAGGCGACTTCGAATACGAGGAGCAGGTGCGCATCCTGCTGGCTGGCGCCTACTCCTACAACAGCCGCGCAGCCCGGCTGCAGGGTCAGAACGGCGCGCTGATGCCCGAGGGCGAGCAGCGCAGCCTGGGCTCCTACTTCTTCGACTTCATCCTCAAGTACCGCGGCTTCGCCTTCTATACCGACTTCATGGGCCGCACGTGCGACACCCCGCTCTTCGACGGCAACGAAGGCATCTTCGTCTACACGGGCAAGGGCCTCAACCTCCAGACGAGCTATCTCTTCAATCGGAAATGGGAAATCGCGCTGCGCAACTCGACCATGTTTCCCGACCGTGAGGTGCAGCCCTGGGTCGGCTACAGCCGCTGGAACCAGACGGCCATCGGCGTAACGCGCTACCTCATCGGCCACAGCCTCAAGGTACAGGCCGACGCCTCGTACAACTACCGTTCCGATGCGCTCAACCCCAACTACAACCGTTGGGAGATCCGCTTCCAGGTCGAGCTGGGTCTCTGAGCAAGCGGCTCTCCGCAAACGAACGTTCCCCGACACGGCATCGTGTCGGGGAACGTTTTTTCTTCGCATCCGGACGGATTCGCAACTCAATCCAACTCAGTGCTACACTGCTCCGTTCAACTCAACTCAGCGCAGCGCAGTTCGGCGCAGTTCTGCCCCACCCGCCGACATGCGGCCGCGCCCGTCAGAGTATCTCGAGGGCGATGCGGGCGCAGGCCTCGGCATCGGCCAGCGCATGGTGATGGTGTTCGAGGTCGAAGCCGCAGGCGGCCGAGACGGTATGGAGCTGGTGGTTGGGGAGCCTGTTGCCAAACGTCCGGCGCGAGGCGCGGCAGGTGCAGTAGAAACGATAGCCCGGATAGGGCATGCCGTAGAGTTCGAACGCAGCCTTGAGGCACCCCTCGTCGAAGGGCGAGTTGTGGGCCACGAGCGGCAGCCCCTCGATGCGGGGAGCAATCTCCTCCCACACGGTGCGGAAATCGGGAGCGTCGTCCGTATCGGCATGGCTCAGGCCATGGATGGCCGTGGTGAAGGCGCTGTAGTAGTTGGGACGGGGGCGGATGAGGCGGTAGAGCGTATCGACCACCTCGCCGCCACGTACGACCACCACGCCCACCGAGCAGACGCTCGAGCGCTTGCCGTTGGCCGTTTCGAAATCGATGGCAGCAAAATCGGTCATGGTATATAACAGTCGGAATGGGTTCGGGCGCACGGCGGGCGGGAGTATCTCTCGCCCCCGTGACGGTGCAAAGATAGCCATTAGCGGCCGACAATGTACCCCTCGCACGCAACAAAAACGACGTCGCGCCCTCCACCTGACGAAACAGAGTCGCCACCGGCAATCGACAGAAGACAATCGACAGCGGACAATCCGCAGCCGGCCTCCGCGCAAAAAAGAACCGGGCCGAAGGTCTTCGGCCCGGATTGATATGACGTAGGAGCAGGATTACTCCCACTCGATTGTGGCAGGCGGTTTGGAGGAGATGTCATAGACTACGCGGTTGACCCCCTTCACCTTGTTGATGATATCGTTCGAGACATTGGCCAGGAACTCGTAGGGCAGGTGCACCCAGTCGGCCGTCATGCCGTCGGTCGAGGTCACGGCGCGCAGCGCCACGCAGCTCTCATAGGTACGCTCGTCACCCATCACGCCGACACTCTTGACCGGCAGCAGAATCGCTCCTGCCTGCCATACCTTGTCGTAGAGGCCCGCCGAACGCAGGGCATCGATATAGATTTTGTCCACATTCTGGAGTATCTCCACCTTCTCGGGCGTAATGTCGCCCAGGATGCGGATGGCAAGGCCCGGTCCCGGGAAGGGATGGCGGCCGATGAGCTGCTCCGAAATGCCGAGCGAACGTCCCACGCGGCGCACCTCGTCCTTGAAGAGCAGGCGCAGCGGCTCGACGACGCGCAGATTCATCTTCTCGGGCAGACCACCCACGTTGTGATGCGACTTGATGGTGGCCGAAGGGCCGTTGACCGAGCAGGATTCGATGACATCGGGATAGATGGTACCCTGCGCAAGCCACTTGACATCCTTGATTTTCAGCGCCTCCTCATTGAACACCTCGACAAAGTCGCGGCCGATGATTTTACGCTTGGTCTCGGGGTCGGTCACGCCGGCCAGGTCGCCGAGGAACTTCGCCCCGGCCTTGACACCCTTGACGTTGAGTCCCATGTTCTCATAGGAGGCCAACACCTCCTCGAACTCGTTCTTGCGCAGCAGGCCCGAATCGACGAAGATGCAGTAGAGGTTGTGGCCGATGGCCTTGTGGAGCAGTACGGCGGCAACCGACGAATCGACACCGCCCGAGAGGCCCAGAACCACGCGGTCGTCGCCCAGCCGCTCGCGCAGTTCGCGTACGGTCGACTCGACGAAGCTCTCCGAGGTCCACGACTGAGCGCATCCGCAGATGCCCACCACGAAGTTGCGGAGCAGCTGCGTGCCGTCGGTCGAATGGTAGACCTCCGGGTGGAACTGAATGCCCCACGTCTGCTCGCCCTCGATGTGGTAGGCCGCTACGCGGACATCCTCCGTCGAGGCGACGATGCGGTAGTTGTCGGGCACCCGCGTGATGGTATCGCCATGCGACATCCACACCTGCGTGGTGGCGGGAAGGCCCTGCATCAGGGCATCTCCGGCATCGCCCACCGTCAGCATTGCACGGCCGTACTCACGGCTCGGCGCGGGCTGCACCTCGCCGCCGAAAGCCGACGCGAGGAACTGCGCTCCGTAGCAGACACCCAGCAGCGGCAGCCGGCCCTTGATGGCCGAGAGGTCGGGGTTGGGAGCCTCCTTGTCGCGCACCGAATAGGGGCTTCCCGAGAGAATCACGCCCCGCACCGACGCGTCGAGCGCCGGAATCTTGTTGAAGGGGTGAATCTCGCAATAGACATTCAGCTCGCGCACACGCCGCGCGATGAGCTGCGTGTACTGCGAGCCGAAGTCGAGAATCAAGATTTTTTCCTGCATTATTCCGTAGGTTTGTTAGTTTCGTTGGAATTGCGCTCCGCAGAGCCTTCATCCGAACGGACCGTTTCGCCCGTTCCGGCAACCGCTTCGGCCGTTTCAGCCGCCGCATCGCCACCCGGACGGGGAGCACGGCGACGGTGACGGCTCCGCGCACGGCCGCCTGCCGGACGCTCCTGAAGGCCATCGCCCGCAGCGACGCCCTCGGCTGACGCTTCGGACGCAGGCGCTCCCTCCCCTGCTGCCGCATCGGCTGCAGGCTCCTTGCGGAGCGGATCTTCCGCTTTTGCGGCGCGCTCGGAGCGCTGAGCCTCCTCCGTCGGACGGGCCTTCACCGGACGCTCGCTGCGCACGGTGCTCTTGTCGGTATCGGATTCGGCCGTCTGAACGTTTGCTGCCGGAGCCGCTTTTTCGGCCGCAGCCTCATCCGACGGCTTCCTGCGCCCGGAGTTACGCTCGGCCGCAGGTTGTGCGGAGGCGGCGTTGCGCAGCGTCTCGCCCTGCGGTTGTTCCGACGCAGTTGCACCGCCATGGCCGCGGTTGCGCCGGCGGCGGCGCGACGAAGAGGGAGCATCGCCCTCCTTGGCGGCTGCCTGCCGCGCCGGAGTTTCGCCCCGGGAGGCCGTTTCGGTACGCTGCTGAGCCGGTTTTGCCTCGGCACGGTTGCGGACGGAGGGCTGCTGACGGGCAGGCTCCTCGCCGCGACGCGCTGCGGAAGCCGAGCCGGCCGACGCATTGCGCCCGCTGCGGGCATTGCGGTTGCGGGCATTGCGCCCGTCGCTGCGGCCGCCCTGACGGTCGTTGCGGCGCGAAGCGTTTGCGCCCGTCTGCTTGTCGGCCGGTCGGCCGAAGAAGAGCACGCAGCAAGCCGCGACGGCGCTCAGCGCCTGGGCAATGATTCCGGCCAGATGCCAGTCGGTCACCAGCCATATGAGGAGCGAGGTCACTGCCAACACGGCAACGACCCACTCCAGCAGAGTTCTTGTGCTGTTTTTCGTCATTTATCGTTCACTCGAGTAGTTGGGCGCCTCGCGCGTGATGGCCACGTCGTGCGGATGGCTCTCATGCATGCCCGAAGCGGTGATTCGGATGAATTTCGCAGTCTGGAGCGTCGGGATATCCTTCGCGCCGCAGTATCCCATGCCCGAACGCAGACCGCCGATGAGCTGGTAGACCGTCTCGCTGAGCGCTCCCTTGAAGGGGACGCGGGCCTCGATGCCTTCGGGCACCAGCTTGTTGATGTTGCCCTCGCAGCCCTTCTGGAAATAGCGGTCGGCCGAACCGGCCTTCATGGCCTCGATGGAGCCCATGCCGCGGTATGCCTTGAACTTGCGGCCGTTGTAGATGATGGTCTCGCCCGGAGCCTCCTCCGTACCGGCGAACATCGAGCCAATCATCACGCAGTCGCCGCCCGCGGCGAGCGCCTTGACGATGTCGCCCGAGTAGCGCAGACCTCCGTCGGCGATGACCGGGACACCCGAGCCCTTGGCCTCGGATGCGGCGGCATAGATGGCCGACAGCTGGGGCACGCCCACGCCGGCGATGATGCGCGTGGTGCAGATGGAGCCGGGACCGATACCCACCTTGATGCCGTCGGCGCCGTTGTCAATCAGATAACGGGCCGCTTCGGCCGTTGCGATGTTGCCCACAACCACGTCCAGACCGGGATATTCGGCCTTGATGCGGCGCAGCGCATTGACGATGTTGGCCGAATGGCCGTGGGCCGAGTCGAGCACGACGGCATCGACATCCTCGTCGACAAGCGCCTTGACGCGCTCCATCATGTCGGGCGTGATGCCCACGCCGGCCGCTACGCGCAGACGGCCCTTCTCGTCCTTGCAGGCGTTGGGATGGTCCTGAACCTTGGTAATGTCCTTATAGGTGATGAGTCCCACGAGCCGGCCTTCGTCGTCGACCACGGGAAGTTTTTCGATTTTGCTGCCCAGCAGCGTCTCCTGTGCCTCGCGCAGGTCGGTGCTGTGGGTCGTCACCAGCCGGTCGCCCGGGGTCATCACCTCGGCGATGCGGCGCGACATGTCGCGCTGGAAGCGCAGGTCGCGGTTGGTCACGATACCGATGAGCCGGCGCTCGGCGTCCACCACGGGAATACCGCCGATTTTATTCTCCTGCATCAACGCCAGGGCGTCGCCGACGGTCTCGTCCTTCGAGATGGTCACCGGGTCGTAAATCATGCCGTTCTCGGCGCGCTTCACCCGACGCACATGCAGCGCCTGCTGGGCGATGGTCATGTTCTTGTGGATGACGCCGATGCCGCCTTCACGCGCAAGAGCTATCGCCAGCGGAGCCTCCGTGACGGTATCCATCGCCGCGGAGACGATGGGGATGTTGAGCTTGATATTACGCGAGAAACGGGTCTGAACGCTGACCTCTCGCGGCAACACTTCCGAATAGGCGGGTACGAGCAGCACGTCGTCGAAGGTAAGGCCTTCGGGCTGCACCCTTTCATTGATAAACGACATAAGAACGTGGATTTTTGTTGCCTGCAAAATTAAGCATTTTTTCCGAACGGCACAAACCTCCGGCGAAATTCATGCGGAAAAGAGTCCGGGAAAGGGCGGCATCGGTTCCCGAAGCGGCCGGAAAGGCCCCAGCCCCGAAAAAAGAACGGCGGAGAGACCGCTCACGGGTCTCTCCGCCGGGAAATTGTCGGGCAGCATCCGGGGCCGGATGTCCGACGAGGGCTAATACTGCTCCTTCTCGTTGGGGAAGTCGCACTCCTTCACGTCGGCCACATAACGCTCGACGGCATCGGTCATCACCGTATGCAGGTCGGCATAACGGCGCAGGAAGCGGGGCGAGAAGCCCTTGTTGATGCCCAGCATGTCGTGGATGACCAGCACCTGGCCGTCGCAGCCCGGGCCTGCACCGATGCCGATGGTCGGCGCCGAGATTTCGGAGGTCACACGCGTGGCCAGTGCCGCGGGAATCTTCTCGAGCACGATGGCAAAGCAGCCCGCCTCGCTCAGCAGATGGGCGTCACGCAGCAGCTTGGCCGCCTCGGCCTCCTCCTTGGCGCGGACGTTGTAGGTGCCGAACTTGTGAATCGACTGGGGCGTCAGTCCGAGGTGTCCCATGACGGGGATTCCGGCCGAGAGGATGCGCTGCACCGACTCGAGAATCTCCTCGCCGCCCTCCATTTTCACGGCGTCGGCCTCGGTCTCCTTCATGATGCGGACGGCCGAATCGAGCGCCACTTTCGAGTTGCCCTGGTAGGTGCCGAACGGCAGGTCGACCACCACCAGCGCACGCTGCACGGCACGAACCACCGAGTGGGCGTGGTAAATCATCATATCGAGCGTGATGGGAAGCGTCGTTTCGTAGCCGGCCATCACATTGGCAGCCGAATCGCCCACCAGAATCACATCGATTCCGGCGGCATCGACGATTTTCGCCATCGAATAGTCATACGAGGTCAGCATGGCGATTTTTTCGCCCCGCTGCTTCATCTCCGTAAGGCGGTAGGTCGTCACCGCCCGAACAGTACTTTCTACGGACATTTTCTATCAGTTTTTGGGATTTTCAACGCGGCAAAGATAGCGCTTTGGATAAATCTGGCAAAAAAAACTCCACAGCACGACGCCTCCCGAGACCGAGACGTTGAGCGAATGCTTCGTACCGGCCTGAGGAATCTCGAGCGCTCCGTCGCACAGGTCGACGGCCTGCTGCGAGACGCCCTCCACCTCGTTGCCGAAGACCAGCGCATACTTCCGCCCCGGCTCCGGACGGAACTCGTCGAGCGAGACGGCCCCCTCGACCTGCTCGACGGCCAGCAGGCAGTAGCCCTCGGCGCGCAGCGAGGCGAGGCACTCCCCGGTCGATTCGGCGTGGTGCCACACGACGGTGGTTTCGGCCCCGAGCGCCGACTTGTGAATCTCCCGCGAGGGAGGGGTCGCCGTAATGCCGCACAGGTGGATGCTCTCCACGGCAAAGGCGTCGCCCGTACGGAAAAAGGCGCCCACGTTCTGGGCCGACCGCACGTTGTCGAGCACCACCGCAACGGGCATCTTCTCCCGTGCGGCAAACTCCTCGGGCGTCGGGCGCCCGAGCTCTTCGTTGGTAATCTTGCGCATTGCTTCTTAATTTGGGTGCAAATGTAACCAAAATTGAAATCTTTTCCCTACTTTTGTCGGTTGATTCAACCCCGCAACCGCGCATGAAGAAAATTCGACTCACCCTTACGCTGCTCCTGGCCGTCTGCACGGCAAGTCTCTCCGCCCAGGAGCTCTTCGTCGACGCCGATTTCCGGATGTATTTCGACAACAAGGAATTCGGCAGCTGCACCTTCGCCGTACCCGGCCAGGACATCGAGTCCGGCACCGATTTCGCCGCCCGCCTCACACCCCGAATCGGAATACGGTGGGAGGAAAAGAATTCGCTGGTCTTCGGAGCCGACATGGTGCAGAACTTCGGCCAGGCGGGTTCGCAGTTCCTTTCGGAGGTGAAGCCCATCATGTACTACCAGTTCCAGACGCCGAAGGTGCGGGCCGTGGCGGGTATCTTCACCCGTGACCTGGCCCACGACGCCGACTACTCGACCGCCTTCTTCACCGAGGCCGAAAGGTTCATCCACAACCGGATGAACGGCGTGCTGGCCCAATACAACGGCCGACGCGGCTCCTACGTCGAGTTCATCTGCGACTGGGAGGGCATGTACTCCACCTCCTCGCGCGAGAAGTTCCGCATCCTCAGCTCGGGACGCCACTACCTCAAGCACTTCTACTACGGCTACAACTTCACGATGTTCCACTTCGCGGGCCAGAAGGACGCCCCGCTCGAGAACGTCGTCGACTACCTGCTCGTCAACCCCACCGTGGGCGTGAAATTCAACGCCTTCTTCGACTTCGACATCCACGTCGGACTGCTCCAGACCGCACAGCGCGACCGCAGCTTCGGCCACTCGTGGGAGATGCCCCGCATGGGCGAAGCGGGCTTTCGCATGAGCCGCTGGGGCTTCACGCTCGACGAGCGCATCTACTTCGGGCAGAACCTCTGCCCCTTCTTCGGCGGCCACGAATACACCACCGAAGGGGGCGAGACGGTCTTCATCCCCTACGGCCGCGAGCTCTACCCGGGCGAAAGCTTCTTCCGCACCGACAAGGGCTTCTACAACCGCGCCGCACTCTCCTACGCCAAGCACTTCTTCCACGACACGGTGCGCGTGCGCGTGGAGTTCGCCACCCACTGCGACGGCACGGGCTTCGGCACGCAGCAGATGCTCGACGTGGCCGTGAAGTTCTTCAAACCGGTATACAACAGCAAGAATCACAAAAAATAGACATTATATAATATGGCAGCAACCGAAACCCCCGAAATCCGCGAGAAGTCGCTGAACTTCCTCGAGGAAATCATCGAAAAATCGCTGGCCGACGGCAGCGTGAAGGAGATTCAGACCCGCTTCCCGCCCGAGCCGAACGGCTATCTGCACATCGGCCACGCCAAGAGCATCTGCATCAACTTCGGCCTGGCGAAGAAATACGGCGGCAAGTGCAACCTCCGTTTCGACGACACGAACCCCGTCAAGGAGGATGTCGAGTATGTCGACTCCATCAAGCGCGACATCCGCTGGCTCGGCTTCGACTGGGCGCTCGAGCGCTATGCGTCGGACTATTTCGACCAGCTCTACGAGTGGGCCGTCGTCCTCATCAATAAGGGGCTGGCCTACGTCGACGACCAGACGCAGGAGCAGATTCGCGAGAACCGCGGTACGGTATCCGTACCGGGCACCCCGTCGCCGTGGCGCGACCGCTCGGTCGAGGAGAACCTCGACCTCTTCGAGCGGATGAAGCGCGGCGAGTTCCCCGACGGCTCGAAGGTGCTGCGTGCGAAAATCGACATGGCGCACCCCAACATGCTCTTCCGCGACCCCATCATGTACCGCATCATCCACGCCGAACACCACCGCACGGGCAACAAGTGGTGCATCTACCCGATGTACGACTACGCCCACGGCCAGAGCGACTCGATTGAGCACATCACCCACTCCATCTGTACGCTCGAGTTCGACGTCCACCGTCCGCTCTACGACTGGTTCATCCAGGCGCTGGAGATTTTCCCGTCGCACCAGTACGAGTTCGCCCGTCTGAACCTCACCTACACGCTCATGTCGAAGCGCCGTCTGCTCAAGCTTGTGCAGGAGGGCGCCGTGATGGGTTGGGACGACCCCCGCATGCCGACCATCTGCGCCCTGCGCCGCAAGGGCTACACGCCCGCGTCGGTGCGCAACTTCGCCGAGATGGTGGGCGTCGCCAAGCGCGACAACGTCATCGACCTGGGCAAGCTCGAATACTGCGTACGCGAGGACCTGAACAAGGTAGCCGAGCGCCGCATGGCCGTGCTCAATCCCCTGAAGGTGGTCATCACCAACTACGACGAGGCGAAGACCGAATACTTCAAGGCGGTGAACAACCCCGAGAACGAGGCCGCCGGTACGCGCGAGGTTCCCTTCTCGCGGGTGCTCTACATCGAGCGCGACGACTTCATGGAGAATCCGCCCAAGAAGTTCTTCCGCCTGCAGCCGGGCGGCGAGGTGCGCCTGCGCTACTCCTACCTCATCAAGTGTGAGGAGGTGGTCAAGGATGCCGAGGGCAACATCACGGAGCTGCACTGCACCTATGACCCGATGTCGGGCGAGGGCTCGTCGAGCGACGGCCGCCGCGTCAAGGGCGTCATCCACTGGGTATCGGCCGCCCATGCCGTCGAGGCTGAAATCCGTCTCTTCAACCCCCTCTTCACGAAGGAGAACCCCGACGACGTGGAGGAGGGCCAGACCTGGGAGAGCAACCTCAACCCCGAATCGATGGTCAAAATCAAGGGCTTCCTCGAGCCGTCGCTGCGCGACGTACCCGTCGGACAGGCCGTACAGTTCGAGCGTGTGGGCTACTTCTGCCCCGACACCGACTCGACGCCCGAGCATCTGGTCTTCAACCGCACGGTGACGCTCAAGGATTCGTGGGCCAAAATCAACAAGTAAGCCCCACCACCCCCCTGTTGCACAGCCCGGGACTTCGTCCGCCGAAGCGCCGGGCACCCGTGAAACAAGCTTCCGCCCTGCCGCACCGAAAGCGGCGGGGCGGATTTTATTTTGGCCGGGAAGCCCTTTTCTTTGGGTATGAAGAACATCCTCGCGAAAAAAGACTTCCTTTTTCGGAAATTTGTTTCTAACTTGCTCTATCGTAACCCGAAAACCCGTCAAAACCCTTAACCCACCCATCGACATGACGAAAGTCACCACACTCAACCAGTTCATCATCGAACGGCAGTCGGAATTTCCCGAAGCCACAGGCGGCTTCTCGCGGCTGCTCCACCACATCGGCATCGCGGCCAAGAAGGTCAACCGCGAAGTGAACAAGGCGGGCCTCGTGGACATCCTCGGACGCACGGGCGTCGAGAATGTCCAGGGCGAGGAGCAGCAGAAGCTCGACCTCTACGCCAACGAAACCTTCCTCGACGAGCTGCGCGCCAGCGGCGAATGCTGCGGCGTCGCATCGGAGGAGAACGAGGAGGTGGTTCTCTTCGAGGAGGGACTCTCCCAGGGAGCCCGCTACGTGGTCTGCATGGACCCGCTCGACGGCTCGTCGAACATCGACGTCAACGTCTCCGTGGGAACCATCTTCGCCATCTACCGCCGTCTCTCGCCCGCGGGCGAACGGGTCGGCCGAAGCGACTTCCTGCAGCCGGGCCGCGCCCAGGTAGCGGCCGGATATGTCATCTACGGCTCCTCGACGATGCTGGTCTACAGCTCGGGCAGCGGTGTGAACGGCTTCACGCTCGACCCCTCCATCGGCGAGTTCTGCCTCTCCCACCCCGACATCCGCATTCCGAAGCGGGGACGCATCTACTCCATCAACGAGGGCAACTACGAGCGCTTCCCCGTGGGGGTGAAGAAGTACATCAAGTATTGCCAGGAGCGGGATTCGCGCACGGAGCGCCCCTACACGTCGCGCTACATCGGGTCGCTGGTGGCCGACATTCACCGCAACATGCTCAAGGGAGGCATCTACATCTACCCCGAGACCGAGAGCCATCCGCACGGCAAGCTGCGGCTGCAGTACGAATGCAACCCGATGGCCTTCATCGTCGAGCAGGCGGGCGGCCGGGCCACCGACGGCGAGCGGCCCATCCTCGACCTCGAGCCCGGCGACATCCACCAGCGCACGCCGCTCTACGCCGGCTCGGAGGCAATGATGGAGAAGGTGACCGACTTTCTGCGCTTCTTCGGCTCCATCTGAGCGGCAGCGGGGAGAGAATATATCATGGACAAAAGTCGCCTCTGTTTTTTAACAAAAAATCCCGGCCGTAAGAGCCGGGATTTCTCATTATCGACTTATAGTCAGATACACGACGAATCTTATTCGCATCTCATGGGATTGATTTCAACGCTATATGAATGCAGGCCGTTCCCTTTACGGATTCTTACCGATTTCTGATATGGCCCGCTCACAGTACCGTCATAACGAGACAATGCTACATTTCCGCCTCCGGCTCGTACACTTCGATAATCCGGAGTCAAAGCATATACGGTATAAGATACTGATACCTTATAGGCATTCTGATTTGCAAAATTTACTACGACTTCCCCTTCATATTCTGATATTGTAGCCATGACATTGCCTACTGACACACAGCTGTCAGAGGTTTGCATGACAGCGGAAGCATTATTCTCCCCGGCATATACGGAAAATACCAGCACAGTAAACAACAGCATTAGAATCTTTTTCATCTTTCCTGAATTATCATCATTCCCTACTCACTTGACGGCTTTTCGGGAAACTCCGTTCGTACCTTAATCAAGAGTGAGATACGCGCATAAAAAAAACGCGGTACTTTCAGTATATTCTCTACCCAAGGTGTTTGGCGTAACCTATCAGCAGAATAACCAAAAGCCCGCGCCGTTAAGCGCGAGCATTCTTGCAATATTCCTGCTGAAAATCCTTGAGTCGCCAAACTTTTGGGTAGCAGAATACAGCTAAAACGCTTTTCCAATACGTCTAAAATGCGCGTATCGACTAACGCTGTTACATAGGCAGTTTCTTATTTATCTTCTCAAAAGTAGACAAATCTTCTCAGAAATCAAATTGGACAACAAAAAAGAGCAACTCCGTCTTCGCCTCGCCGTCACATCATCCGACGGAAGGTGCGGCGGCCCAGCAGGTAGCGCAGCACGATGGAGCCGCGGTAGATATGCCGCTGCAACACGCCTTCGCGCCCGTCCCGCCCGGGTCCGGTTGCCAGCAGCGCCCGGGTCTCGCGCCGCTTGCGGGAGAGCATCGGATGCCACCGCACGAAATCGCGGTAGGCGCGGCCCACGGCCCGGAAGTTGTCCCAACGCCCCTGCGCCAGGTAGGAAAAGGCTGCCAGCAGGTCGAGCACGGGCCGTACGACCGCCACGACGCACCGCTGCAGGGGCGAGGCGCACTTGTAGAGCATCGCCAGATTGTTGCGGTGGTTGTAGAAGACCTTCGACGGAGAGTCGGTCTGGAGCGTGCCGCCGCCCAGATGGTAGACCGTACTTGCGGGCACAATCCGCACCCGGTAACCGGCCAGCTGCATCCGCCAGCAGAGGTCAATCTCCTCCATGTGGGCGAAGAAGTCGGCATCGAAGCCCCCCAGCGCCCGGAAGACATCGGCCCGACAGCAGAAGGCGGCGCCCGTCACCCAGAAGACATCGCGCGCATCGTCGTACTGTCCCTCGTCGCGCTCGGTACGCTTCAGAATCCGGCCGCGGCAGAAGGGATAGCCCAGGAAGTCGATATAGCCGCCCGACGCACCCGCATATTCGAACTTCTCGGGTTCGCACAGCGAACGCAGGCGAGGTGCGACGGCCGCCACGTCGGGATGGCGTTCCAACTCGGCGACAAGCGGCGCAAGCCACCCCGAGGGGGTCTCGACGTCGGAGTTGAGCAGCACGTAGTAATCGGCCTCGACCCGTTCGAGCGCCCGGTCGTAACCGCCCGCAAAGCCGTAGTTGGCGTCCATCGGCACCACCTCGACCGAGGGGAACTCCTCGGCGAGCACGCGCAGCGAGTCGTCCGTCGAGCCGTTGTCGGCAACGACCACGCCTGCTCCGTCGGCCGCCGCAACGACGCTCGGCAGGAAGCGGCGCAGATGTCCGACTCCGTTCCAGTTGAGTATGACGATTTTAACCGTTGGCATTCTTGCGTTTGTGTTTCCAGCGGCGATGGGACCATATCCACAGTTCGGGACGTTCGACAATCACCGCCTCGAGCCGGCGTACGTAACGTTCGGTGATTTCGTTGGGAGCCACCTCCTCCTCGCCGTCGTAGAGCAACTCGAACGACATCTGGTAACGGCCGCGCTGCAGCCGCTCCATGCGGACGAAGTAGACGGGAAGGTGGCACCGCAGGGCCAGTTTCTCGCCGCCGTCGAAGAAGATTGTATCCTGATTGAGGAATCGGAACCAGTGGCTGTCGGGACGGCGCGGCGGATTCTGGTCGGCAATAAGTCCCATTACAAGATTCTTGCCGTCGATACCCGTCTCGCGGTTGCGCAGATAGAAACGCAGGCACTCCTTCATGGCCACCGTGGTCGAATTCTCGTAGTTGCGCAACCGCTGGTAGAAGCGCTCCATCACCACGCTGCGCAACGGATGGTAGACCGCCACAAGCATCTGCGAGGGTTCGTACAGTCCCCAGTAGGAGCAATACTCCCAGCAGCCATAGTGGGCCGTCAGTGCAATCCAGTCGCGCCCCTTGACCGCGGCACGGTGCTCCTCAAGACCCTTGACCGTCAGTACCGTCCGGGCCTTGTCGGCGCTCATGTGGGCCATGTTGATGGTATCGACGAAGAGTTCGGCCAGCGTCCGGTAGAAACGGCGGCAAATCTCCGCGAGCTCCCGCTCGCTCTTTTCGGGGAAGGAGTTGCGCAGGTTGCGCCGCACCACCTTCCGGCGGTAGCGCAGCACGTAGCAGAGCAGGAAGTAGAGCAGGTTCTCGACCACGTAGTATTTGAACCAGTAGGGCATCACGGCAAAGAGCCAGGCCCAGAGCCACAGCAGTTCGAGTTCCGCCCGCTGCAGAAGTGTCATTTCCGTCCGGTTCATGGTTTGTCGTTCTCTACGAATACCTTGACGTTGGCGACCTTCGTGCGCACGCGCAGCCAGCTGCGGAGCGATTCAAGGTCGACCTGCTGCGTCGAATCGACGGGCGAGACGACACAGACGAGCGTCGTATCGCGCGGCTGCCCGTCGACACCGAAGGTGATGCCCTTGGTCAGCGAAACCGTCGCGACGTTGTGCACCACGACGCCCGCCTCGCGCGAGATATCCTCGACGGCGACGTTCGTCACCCGGTAACGGGCCAGCTGCGAACTCATGCGCTCGATTTGGGCGTTCTTCTCCTCGAGCAGCTCGAGGTAGCTTTTCTGGAGCGTCGCCATGTCGAGCCGGTCGCTGTTGCTCGCCTGGCGGACCACAAGTTCGGTGTTCTCCAGCCCGCGGAACCCGGCCAACTGCGCCCGCGCGTTGTCGAGCACGTCGTCACCGAGCGTCTCGCCCAGCAGCACCAGCTCGATTTGCGACGGACGGCCGCCGCGCGCATAATGCTTGTTGCACTCGATGACGCGCGTATGGGCGAATTTGAAGACCCGCGAGACGTATTTGTCGGCCGCAGCCTCGAAGAGCGAGACCTGCACCATGTGGAAGCCCACAAAGACGCTCGGGATAAAGGTTGCGAGCGTGATGACCATCATCAGCCGCTTGACATTGCGCTCGCGGACCTTGTCGATGAAGACCTTCTTCTCGTACTTGAGGAAGCGCACCATCAGATAGGTCGCCAGAGCGATGAACACCGAGTTGATGAAGAAGAGGTAGAAGGCTCCGACGAAGAACCGCAGCTGCCCGGTCGCCAGACCGTAGCCCGACGTACAGAGGGGCGGGATGAGCGCCGTGGCAATCGCCACGCCCGGGATGACGGTCGAGGTGCGCTCACGCCGCGACTGGGCGATGATGCCGGCCAAACCGCCGAACAGGGCGATGAGCACGTCGTAGGTCGTCGGCACGGTACGGGCCAGCAGCTCGCTCTGGGCCGTACCGATGGGCGAGATGAAGAAATAGAGCGTCGAGGTGATGATGGCCACGATGAACATCAGCGCATAGTTGCGCAGCGAGCGTTTGAGCAGCTCGAAGTCGTTGATGCCCAGCGAAAGGCCTATGCCCATGATGGGGCCCATGATGGGCGAGATGAGCATCGCGCCGATGATGACGGCCGCCGAGTTGACGTTCAGGCCCAGCGAGGCTATCATCGTGGCGAAAATCAGCACCCAGAGGTTCACGCCGCGGAACTCGACTCCCTTGGCGATATTGGCCACCACTTCGTCGCGCTGCGCCTTGTCCTCGTCCTCGAGGCTGAACCGGTCGCTCAGGTAATCGCGCAGGTCGCGCAGCCATGCGCCGAAGGAGCGGTGTTCAGACGCCGCCGCGGAGGAGGAGTTCTTCTTCTCCTCGGCCGGGTCGTTGCAATTGCAGTTGTCTTCCGGATTATTGCGTTGTTCGTTCATCATGCTTCATCTTGAGGGTTTTCCATAACGTCGGATTCCGTATCCGACGCTGCGGCACTGCGGCGCAGCCGGGGTTTTCCGGCCACCACCAGGACGAATTCGCCCTTGGGTTCCGTCGTGCGGAAGTGGTCGAGCACCTCGGCCACCGTACCGCGCACGGTCTGTTCGAATTTTTTGGTCAGCTCACGCGAGACCGACACCGGGCGGTCCGCCCCGAACGTCTCGGCGAACTGTTCGAGGCACTTCACCACACGGTAGGGCGACTCGTAGAAAATCATCGTGCGTTCCTCGTCGGCCAGCGCCTGCAGGTGCTTCGTACGCCCCTTCTTCTGGGGCAGGAAGCCCTCGAAGCAGAAGCGGTCGCAGGGGAAGCCGCTCTGGAGCAGCGCCGGCACGAAGGCCGTGGCTCCGGGCAGCGATTCGACCTCGATGCCCTCCTCCAGGCAGGTGCGCACCAGCAGGAAGCCCGGGTCGGAGATGCCGGGCGTTCCGGCATCGGAGACCAGCGCCACGGTACGTCCCGCAGCGATGTGCTCGGCCACCATGCGGACGGTGGCGTGTTCGTTGAACTTGTGGTGCGAGCGAAGCGGTTTCTCGATGCCCAGATGGCGCAGCAGCACCGACGTGGTGCGCGTATCCTCGGCCAGGATGAGGTCCACCTCGCCGAGCACCTTGACGGCGCGCAGCGTGATGTCATCCAGATTGCCGATGGGCGTAGGAACGATATAAAGTTTGGCCATGCTATGCGTATTTGCGCTCGAGGAGCTCCATGAGGAAGCGGGCGCCGTCCGACGAAGAGTTCCAGGCAAAGTTTTCGGCGATGTAAATCATACACTCGTCCAGGTCGTGGAAGCCGTCGAGCTCCGTTATCGCCTGCTCGTAGGCATCGGCGTCCCCACCGAACAGGTCGCGAATCATCAGGAAACGGTCGTTGATGCCGATGGCCCGGCGCAGGTCGGTGACCGGCTCGCTGCGGGCGATTTCCGCCGCCATGTCACGCGGCGGCGCGATGGTATCGGCCAGCGTCCGCACGTCGTGGTTGATGACCTCGCCCAACACGACACCGCCCTCGGCAGCAACCGGGGATTGTACGAACGGCCCCGCAGTCGGGACATTGCCGGTCGTCCCGGGCTTCTTCCCGACGGGCTCCTCCGCCTCGGACTCCTCCGACGCCGGCTCCGAGGCGTCACCGCCGACGGCATCGAGCTGCACCTCGACAAAGGGGTTCTCCTCCTCTTCGGCATACTGCTCCGGGACCGTCTCCCCGGCACCGGCACCGTCGACCTCCGCCTCTGCAGTTTCAGCCTGCAGCGAAGGCGAGGGCGATTCGGATGCTACGGGTTGCGCTTCGACGGTCGCCGTTTCGCCCACGGGGTCCGCTGCCGGCATGCGCTCCGCAGCCGCAGCATCGGCCGGCATGGCAGCATCGGCCGCCACGGTCTCCCCGGCCGCCGGTACCGTGACCTCCGGTGCGGCAGCAGGCTGCCCGGCTTCGTCGTGACGCAGGGTCTCGGCGGGCATCTCCGCCATACGGCGTTCGGCCGGAGCAGGCGCCGCATGGCGCACCGTTCCCGCGCCCGAAAGGCGCTCGCTCACTGCAGGCTCCGTGTCGCCGTAGAGCGACATGATGACCCGCTGACGGTGACGATGGCGTACGACCGGCTCTTCGACCCCGAAAAGGCTGCCCATCAAGGGTCGCCGCGCTCCGCCGCCACGGTGCTCCGCCGCCGCATGTTCCGCAGCCGGCATTTCGGCAGCCGGCATTTCGGCAGCCGGGGCTGCGGGTTCAGCGGCAGTGTCCGGCGATGCAGGAGCGGCGGCCTGTTCTTCGCACACCAGCTCGGGCTGGTGTGCGGCTTGCTCCTCCGCCTTGGCAACGGGGGAGACGGAGGCCGGCTCGGCGGCAATCACAACGGGCTCGGCGGGCTCTTCGGCAGGCCGGTGCGGCTCGGTATTTTTATCAGAAGGTTCGGAAACTTCGGACGGCTCCTCGGCCGGCTCCTCGTCGACCGTCGCAGCAACCACTTCGGCCGTCTCGGCCTCGGACTCCTCGTCGACGGATGCGGCAGCATCTTCAGCCGAAACGGAGCTCTCGGCCTCCTCGGCAGCAAGAACGGTCTGGGCTGCATCGTCGGCATCGGCGCCGGCTGTTGCCGGAGCGGCGTCCGGCTCGGCATCCGGCTCGGCGTCCGACACGGAGTCTGCCGCAGCAATACCGGCCGACCCGGCATCGAGCAGACGGTCCGCTTCGGCCTGCTCCTCATTGCTCGAGGGGAATGGCTCCGGGACAACCGCCACCGGCTTGAAGGCGAGCACCTCGGCCAAATCGATGCTTTCGGGCATCTCGGCCGCAACCGGCTCGGCGGCAGCCTGCGGCGGAACCTCCTCCGCGCCAAAGCGCACGCACTCATAGAGACGGCGGAGCATTCCGAGCGCAAGGTCGCGCTCGAGGGCCGGAATCCCGGCATCCGACCGCCATCCGTCGACCAGCGATTCGAGGTGCGACAACTCTTCCCGTATCGTTTTCAAATCCATAGTTGCAAGGCTCTTTTTTGACCTCCAAAGATACGCATTAAAGCGATTCGAGTCAAGCAATGGGCAGTATATTTTGCCCCCTGCCGCCCGGGCCGCGCCCATCGCCCGGGCAAACGTTTTGAAACTGAGCTCCGAGGTCGGAGGACGCCCCTTCGAAAAATAAATAAACCCGCATGCGCATCCCGTTCCCGAAAAGTTGGTTATCTTTGCAGCACGAAACGAAAATTCCGATTCAGATAATGGCTTTACAATGCGGCATCGTCGGATTACCCAATGTCGGCAAATCGACGCTTTTCAACTGCCTGTCCAACGCGAAGGCTCAGGCAGCCAACTTCCCCTTCTGCACCATCGAGCCCAACGTGGGCGTCATCACCGTACCCGACCAGCGGCTCGTCCGCCTGGCCGAAATCGACAACCCCAAACGGGTCATCCCCACCACCATCGAAATCGTCGACATCGCCGGTCTGGTCAAGGGTGCCTCGAAGGGCGAGGGTCTGGGCAACAAGTTCCTGGGCAACATCCGGAACACGAATGCCATCATCCACGTGCTGCGCTGCTTCGACAACGGCAACATCACCCACGTGGACGGCTCCATCGACCCCGTGCGCGACAAGGAAATCATCGACACGGAGCTCCAGCTCAAGGACCTCGAAACCATCGAGAACCGCCTGGCGAAGACACAGAAGGCGGCCACCTCGGGCGGTGACAAGCAGGCCAAGCGCGCCGTCGAACTGCTGCTGCAGTACAAGGCCGTACTGGAGCAGGGCAAAAGTGCCCGCACGGTCGAGCTCGACAAGGAGGACCGCAAGCTGGTTGCAGACCTCAACCTGCTGACCGACAAGCCGGTGCTCTACGTCTGCAACGTCGATGAAAAGAGCGCCGCGACGGGCAACGCCTATACCGAGGCGGTGCGCACCGCCATCGCCGACGAGAAGGCCGAGATGCTCATCATCGCCGCCGCCACCGAGGCCGACATCGCCGAACTGGAGAGCTACGAGGAGCGCCAGATGTTCCTCGAAGACCTCGGACTCGAGGAGTCGGGCGTGGCGCGCCTCATCAAGTCGGCCTACCGGCTGCTCAACCTCGAGACCTTCTTCACCACGGGCGCCGACGAGACGCGCGCCTGGACCTACATCCGCGGCATGAAGGCTCCCCAGACGGCCGGCATCATCCACACCGACTTCGAACGGGGATTCATCCGCGCCGAGGTCATCAAGTACGACGACTACGTGACGCTCGGTTCGGAGAAGGCCTGCCGCGACGCCGGCAAAATCGGCATCGAGGGCAAGGAGTACGTCGTGCAGGACGGTGACATCATGCACTTCCTGTTCAACGTCTGAGTCCCCTCCCCCGCGGACGCCCGCGCCCCGTCCACCCGCCACGAATCAACCTAAACCGTATTCGAACCATGAAAAGCAAGTACCTTATTCTTGGAGTGACGGCCATCGTATGCGTCGTATTGCTGGGCCGCTACTACACCTACAAGTACCGCGCCCAGGAGACCGTCACCGTCACGGGGCTGGGCGAGACGGAGTTCACCTCGGACCTGATTGTCTGGTCGGGCGTCCTGACGGCCGAAGCGGAGAATGTCGCCCGGGGCTACGCCGAAATCGAGGCCGGCAAGGCGAAGGTCCAGAAGTTCCTCTCGGAGCGGGGGCTGCCCGCCGAAGCGGTGGTCTTCGAGTTCGTCAACGTCGAGAAACAGTACACGCCCGTCTACAACGCCAACGGCAACTGGGCGGGACAGCGCTTCACGGGCTACATGCTCCGGCAGCGCTTTACGGTCGAGTCGAACGAAGTGGAGAAGGTCGAGGCCATCTCGCGTGAAATCTCGTCGCTCATGGCCCAGGGTGTGGGCATAGAGGTGATGGCGCCGGACTACTACTATACGAAACTCGACGACGTGAAGATGGGGCTCATCGAGACCGCCTCGGCCGACGCCCGCACGCGCGCCGAGAAGATTGCCAGGAACGCCGGCGCCAAGCTGGGCCGCGTAGCCTCGGCACGCATGGGCGTCTTCCAGATTACGGGCGCCAACACCAACGAGGAGTTCTCGGCCGGCGGGTCGTTCAACACCTCGTCGCGCCAGAAGAAGGCCCGCATCACCATGCGGCTCGAGTACCGCGTCAGGTAACCCGGTCCTCCGGACCCGGCCGACACCACACCGGTCGGAGGGCGGCGGTCGGTACGAAACTAACGAATATTCAAAATTTGAAACACGATATGGAAAGACCCGTTCGGGTGCGCTTCGCACCCAGCCCCACCGGCCCGCTGCACATCGGCGGCGTCCGCACGGCACTCTACAACTACCTCTTCGCGCGCCGTCACGGCGGCGTGATGCTCCTCCGCATCGAGGACACCGACTCGCAGCGCTTCGTTCCGGGAGCCGAGCAGTATATCCTCGACTCGCTCAAGTGGTGCGGCATCGAAATCGACGAGGGTGTAGGCGTCGGAGGCCCCCACGCCCCCTACCGCCAGAGCGAGCGTCGCGAAATCTACCTCAAGTATGCCCTCCAGCTCGTCGATGCGGGGTGGGCCTACTACGCCTTCGATACGGCCGAGGAGCTCGACGCCCTGCGCAAGGAGGCCGAAGCGCGCGGCGACGCCTTCGCCTACAACCATGCGGTGCGCGAAAAGCTCGCCACGTCGCTCGCCCTGCCGGCCGACGAGGTGCGTGCCCGCATCGAACGCGGCGACCAGTGGGTCATCCGCTTCAAGATGCCCGAGAACGAAGTGGTCGCAATGGACGACCTGATTCGCGGCCATGTCGAGGTGAATACCTCGACGCTCGACGATAAGGTGCTCTACAAGTCGGCCGACGCGCTGCCCACCTACCACCTGGCCAACATCGTCGACGACCACCTGATGGAGATTTCGCACGTCATCCGCGGCGAGGAGTGGCTGCCGTCGCTGCCGCTCCACTACCTGCTCTACCGGGCCTTCGGATGGGAGGAGTCGCGTCCCGCCTTCGCCCACCTGCCCCTGCTGCTCAAGCCCACGGGCGGCGGCAAGCTCTCGAAGCGTGACGGCGACAAGATGGGCTTCCCCGTCTTCCCGCTCTTCTGGAAGTCGCCCACGACGGGCGAGACGGCCCACGGCTACCGCGAGGACGGCTACTTCCCCGAGGCATTCATCAACATGCTGGCGCTGCTGGGCTGGAACCCCGGCACCGAGCAGGAAATCTTCTCGATGCAGGAGCTCATCGACAGCTTCTCGCTCGACCGCGTCTCGAAGTCGGGAGCCCGTTTCCAGCCCGACAAGGCACGCTGGTTCAACGCCCAGTACATGCACCACAAGAGCGACGCCGAACTGGCCGCACTCTACCAGCCCATCCTGCGCGAGCACGGCATCGAAGTCTCCGACGAGCTCGCCGGGCGCGCCGCCGGCATCATGAAGGAGCGCGCCTCGTTCATCACCGACCTGTGGGACCTCACGTCGTTCTTCTTCGTGGCCCCGACCGAGTACGAGGAGAAGCAGACGCGCAAGTACTGGAAGGGCGACAACCCGCGCATCCTGCGCGAGGTACGCGCCGTGCTGGAGGGCATCGACGACTTCTCGCTCGAGAACACCGAGCGGATTGTCCACGCCTGGATTGAGGAGAAGGGCTACGCCATGGGACAGGTGATGAACACGCTGCGCCTGGCGCTCGTGGGCGCGGGCAAGGGTCCCGGCATGTACGACGTGACGGCCTTCATCGGCAAGGAGGAGACCCTGCGCCGCATCGACAACCTGCTCGAGCGGCTGCAGCCCGCCGAGTAAGCGCCGTCTGCAGAACCGACAACCGAAAAAACGAACACCATGATTGAAATCGAACAGAATCTCTGGAGCATGACCCCCGAAGGCGAGGCCATCATCCTCTATACGATGCGCAACGACCGGGGCGGCTGCGTACGGGTCACCAACTACGGCGCGGCAATCGTCTCGATTGAGGTCCCCGACCGCGAGGGACACATCGCCGACGTGGCACTGGGCTACAAGCACCCCGAAGGCTACTTTTTCGACGGAGCGGCCTCGGGCAAGAGCGTGGGCCGCGTGGCCAACCGCATCGCCTACGGGCGGATGACGGTCGAGGGCAAGGAGTACCGGCTCGAGGTGAACAACGGCGTGAACCACCTGCACGGCGGCACGAAGAACTTCGCCAACCGCATCTGGGAGAGCCGCGTGGAGGAGAACCGCGTGGTGATGGCCCTCACGTCGGAGGATGGCGACCAGGGCTATCCGGGCGAGGTGAACGTCGAGGCGGTCTTCGACTTCGACGACGACAACGCGCTCGAAATCACCTATCTGGCCAAGTGCGACCGGACGACGCCCGTCAATCTGACGAACCACGTATACTTCAACCTCTCGGGTGAAAACTCGGGCTCGGTGCTCGACCACGAGCTGCGGCTCAACTCGTCGCGCGTGCTCGAGATGAACGAGCGGCAGATTCCCACGGGGGGCATCCTCGACGTCGAGGGTACGCCGCAGGACTTCCGTACGTTCCGCGCCCTCCGGCCCGGCATCGACTCGGAATTCAACCACATCCGCGACTTCCGGGGCTACGACCACCCCTTCATCATCGACGGCTGGAAGCCCAACATTCTGGGCGAGGTGGGCGAGCTGCGCGACCCCCGGTCGGGTCGCCGCGTCGAGGTGCTCTCGTCGCAGCCCAGCGTGATGCTCTATACGGGCAACTGGCTTTCGGGCGGATGCCCCGAGACCAAGTCGGGCGGCCACTACGACGACTACGCCGGCGTAGCCATCGAGTGCCAGAACTACCCCGATGCGGTGAACCATGCCGACTTCCCCTCGCCGCTGCTCCATCCCGGCGAGCTCTACTGCCAGAAGATTGTCTTCCGCTTCGGCACCTTCTGAGGCCGGAGCCGGACGGATTCACAAAACGGGGAGGATTCCACGACGGAGTCCTCCCCGCTTCGTATCCATGCAGCGCATGGACGGAAACAAAGCGGTCCGGAACTTCGGTTCCGGACCGTATCACAGAGCCGCCGCCACGGGGCGCGGCATACCGCCGGGCGCATCAGCGCCGCTCGGCGGCAAGCTTCCCGGCACGTTCGAGCGCCACGTGGATGTTGGAGCAGACGTTCTCGGCACCCAGCATGTCGATGATGCCCGCACGTTCGAGCGCCACGCGTACTTTCTCGTTCACACCCGACAGCACCACCTCGATGCGCTCGCGGTGCGACATCTCGCACAGCGTCGTGAGGTTGTGCAGACCCGTCGAGTCGATGAAGGGGACCTTGCGCATGCGGATGACACGCACCTTCGGACGGTCGCCCATCTGGGCCATCAGCTCCTCGAACTTGGTGGCGATGCCGAAGAAGTAGGGACCGTTGATTTCATAGACCTCGACCCCCTCGGGCACCGTGAGGTGCTCCTCATGCAGCGTCATGTCGGTACCGGCACTGGGGTCGATTTCGTCGCGGATGACCGAAATCTCGGTGGTCTCCATCACGCGCTTCATGAAGAGGACGCAGGCGATGAGCAGACCCACCTCGATGGCAATCGTCAGGTCGAAGACCACCGTCAGGAAGAAGGTGATGAGCAGCACGGCCACATCCGAACGGGGATTGCGCAGCAGCGCCTTGAAGGTGCGCCAGCCGCTCATGTTGTAGGCCACCACAGCCAGCACGCCGGCCAGGCAGGCCATCGGGATATACTGCGCCAGCGGCATGAGCAGCAGCAGGATGAGCAGCAGCACTACGGCGTGAATGATGCCCGCCACGGGCGTACGGCCGCCGTTGTTGATGTTGGTCATCGTGCGGGCAATGGCGCCCGTTGCGGGGATACCGCCGAAGAGGGGCGTCAGCAGGTTGGCCGCGCCCTGGGCGATAAGTTCGGTATTCGAGTCGTGACGGTCCTCGATGACGCCGTCGGCAACCGTAGCCGAGAGGAGCGATTCGATGGCGCCCAGCAGCGCGATGGTCACCGCTACGGGAAAGAGGTTGCGCACGGCCTCCCAGTCGAGGGCCGGAAGCGCCGCAGCGGGCAGTTGCGAGCTGATGGTGAAACGGTCGCCGATGGTGTCGATGGTGTCGATGCCCGCATAGCGGCGCAGCGCCCAGACGGCCGCGGTCATCGCGACGATGGCCACGAGCGAACCGGGAATGCGGCGCAGGAACTTCGGCGTGAGGGCGATGATGGCAATGCTCAGCACGGCCACGAGCGTGTTCCACCAGTTGACCGTGTCGAAGTGGCGGAAGTAGAGGGCCCACTTCTCGATGAAGTCGCCCGGCACCTTCTCGCCGCCGAAGTCGAGGCCGAAGATGTCGGCCACCTGCGTGGTGAAGATAGTCACGGCAATACCGCTCGTGAAGCCCACGATGATGGGATAGGGGATGAACTTGATGACCGTACCCAGCCGGAAAAGGCCCATGAGCACGAGCAGCACGCCACCCATGAGCGTTGCCACCAGAAGCCCCGCCTCGCCGTATTCCTGGACGATGCCGTAGACGATGATGATGAAGGCGCCGGTCGGGCCGCCAATCTGGACTCGGCTGCCGCCCAGCAGCGAAACGACGAAGCCGGCAATGACGGCCGTGATGATGCCCTTCTCGGGCGACACGCCCGACGCGATACCGAAGGCGATGGCCAGCGGCAGAGCGACGATGCCGACGATGACGCCGGCCATCAAATCGCGCATGAAATCCGCACGCGAATAGTTGCGGAGCGTGTCGAAGAGTTTGGGTCTGAATTCGAAGAGTTTCATTTTCAAGCGACTTAAATTGCGAAGAAAGCGCAAAAGTAGGGAAATTTTCTCTTTTTTGTCTGTTTTGTTCCCGTTTTTTGCGGGTCACCCGGCCGCGGGCAATCACTCCGCGCCAATCATCGGCACGCCGCAACGACCCATCGGCCAGGCCTCGGAAAGCCCGGTTCCCGATTCAAAGCGAACGCGCAGCGACGTACGGCCGGGTTCCGGACAACGCATGCCCCGAAGAAGCGTCGAGGAACAAGACTCCGGCTGTCAGCGACCCTCCGCTCTTCCGATTACAGCCTAAGGTACAGGAATTCGGGCAACAGACGGAGTATCCAGCTCACAATCCGCCATCTGCGGGTGACAACGGTTAACCGGCGGCCCCGCGACAAAGCTCTCAGCGCCTGATTGGCCACCCGGTCAACAGGCATCACCCAGAACAAACCGTCGCCTTTGGCCATCGCCGTATCAACCAATCCCGGACGAATCTCCATAATCCGAACCTTCGAAGCCGATTTTACGCTTCGCTGGCACAAACCCTCGACATAATTAATCTGATAGGCTTTTGAAGCATTGTATGCCGGTGCCGACGCACTTCCGCGCAATCCGCCAATCGACGTAACGACGGCAAGGTCGCCCCCTCCTCGACGTTCGAAATAGGTGTATGCCCAGTCCACCACAGCCGTCCATCCCCGGACATTGGTCAGAATGGATGGCTCCTCAAGGGTGAAATCGAGCGTCGGGTTCAATTCACCCGTGCCGGAACATACGATACATAGATGCATGCCTCCCAGCCGTTCGGCCAAATCCGATAAGGCGGCAAGAGAGGTAGCCGGTTGCGTAATGTCTGCCTCGGCAGACAAAAAGGCGGTCGGAGAGCATTCCTCCATTTCGCGCAACAACGCCTCGCGACGGCCAACCACTCCTACACGCCAGCCGGCTGCCGCAAGACGCTCCGCGAGGCAACGGCCAATTCCCGACGTGGCTCCGATAACAATAGCCTGTTTCATGGAGGCAAAAGTATCGGATATTACCCGCGTGGGGCTTGACCGAAATCAAGAACCTCACAGAATGCGGCGCCGGATGCGGCTCAACGTCTCGGGCCGAATGCGCAGGAAGGAGGCCAGCTCCTTAAGCGATATGAAGTTCAACAGCCCGGGGCAGCGACGCATCAATATCTCATAACGTTCCTGAGGCGAAGTGACATAACATTGCAGCAGGCGTTCATAGACCTCGGCCAGCAAATGCTCGGCAAACCGGCGGCCCAGCCGCTCATGCGCCGCATCCGCTCCATAGAAAGCCTCCAGCGTGCCATTGTCGAGAGACCATACGCGACTCTCGCATGTCGCCTCGATTCCGACCCAGGACGGATGACCATTGCTCATCGAGACATAGTCGCCGACAAACTCCCCGGCAAAGGCATAACCCACCACGGGAGATTCACCGCGGGGTGTAAGATGCACATATCGGAAAGCCCCCTCCTCGACCAGTCCGCAACGGCGGTTGTGCTCATCCTGACGGGCAAACGACTCTCCCGGTGCAAAGGTAACGAGCCGTCCCTCCGTTCGGAAAAACGCCGCAAGTTCATAAAATTCGGCAGGTGTGATATAGCGGTTGAAATCCATCGTCGCAGCTCATCCATTGAAATTATCGCACCGCAAGGTACAACTTTTTTGGCACAAGGATTGCTCCGCAACGTGGAAGCAAACCAACAACCAAGAGATGATGAAAAAAATTCTACTCTGCATTCCGCTGCTGGCGCTCTTCGCCGCCGGCCTTGCGGGCTGCTCCCAGCAGCGCCGCTGGAACGAACAGGAGCGCAAGGCGATGCGCGAAGCACTGCGCGACTACCGCCGGATGGTCTACCTCGACGACCTGACCGACGCCGAATTCGCACTCTTCGTCGACGACGTCTCGGGTCAGCTCGAGGCGAGCTACCCTGTCTACGTCACCTTCCTCGAGATGCCCGGCGTGAGCGACACGGTGGACATGGTCGTGGTGACCACCATCGTCGAGGAGCTCGATGCCGACGCCCGCAACATGCGCCACATCTACCCCTATCCCTACCTGGTGGCCCAGGGCGTGCTGCCGGCCGGGCTGAGCTACGAACAGCAGCACGGCTTCTACAAGTGCTTCGCCTCGAAGGTCAACAGCACCTACCGGACGATGGGCTCCTTCTTCAACGCCGTGCTGGCCGACACGACCGACCTGTCGCAAATCCGTCAGATGGAGCTCGAATGCGCCAACGACCTCTTCGGGTGGACCTTCACCGAGGTGGACATCCTCGAGACGGTCGACTGACCCCGGAAGGCGGCTCCCGATGCACGGATGGCAGCCACAAGCCCCACCGGCCGTCGAGGCCGACCCATAGCCCTCCCCTGCCGGGCAACCCGCACCGGACCGCGAGGGCCGCACCGGAACACGGAAAAACCCCGGAACAGATTCGTTCCGGGGTTTTTCGTATCCACGGGGGCGGTTACATGCAGCGGCTACTGCGGCTGACCGCCGCCTGCGGCGCCGCGTTCGAGCTCGGCCAGGAATTCGCGTCCCACCACCACACGGATGGCCCGGTGCAGCACCGAGAACTCGAGCGGCGATTCGCCCAGCAGCTCACCGTCGACCTCGACCGAGACCTCGGGCGAGGACTCGATGCGGATGCGGCTTCCCCGCTCGCGCAGGATGTGGCGGATGCGGTAGATGCCGCCGTTGAAGAGGTAGTGGAAGCGGAAGAGCAGATGCCAGAAGTGGACCGGACGGATGAGCGAAACGTCGAACATGCCGTCGTCGGCCACCGCCTCGGGCAGAGGCTGCATGCCGCCGCCGTTGTACTTGCAGATGCCGATGGCGATGCTCAGCAGCAGGTTGTTGTAGACCAGCCGGTCGTCGACCCACACCTTCACGCCCGTCGACTTGTAGCGGAAGAAGGAGTTGAAGACGCACCACGTGTAGCGCCAGCGGTGTTTGTGGCCCTTCTTCTTCAGGTGCGACTGCTTGCGGACCACATGGGCATCGAATCCCGCACCGGCCACGTTGGCCATGTAGCGGCTCTGGCGGTAATGCGCCTCCTCATAGGAGACCACGCCGACGTCCTGCAGGAACGAATGGCCTTCGGCGATGGCCCGCACGGCATCGCGGTAGCGGTTCGAAATGCCGAACGTACGGACCCAGTCGTTGCCCGTGCCGACGGCAATGACCGCCAGCAGCACCTCGTCGGGACGCACCTGCTGCTGGATGAAGAGGCCGTTGACCACCTCGTGCAGCGTTCCGTCGCCGCCCACCACGATGATGTGGCGGTAACCCTCCCTCACGGCCGTGACCGTGAGTTCCGTGGCATGGAACTTATGCTCGGTGAAGACCGGTTCGCAGCGGATGTGCGCATCGCGCAGGTGTTTCGAAATCTGCGGAAAATGGTCAAGCCCGCGGCCGCCTCCGGCCACGGGATTGACTATTACGAACCATTTGACGCCACGTGTCTCCAATGCGTGCTACTTTTGAGGTACGTTTTCGAGCGTGTGGACCAGGAACTCGTAGAAACGGCCCACCGATGCGATGTCGACCTTCTCGTCGGGCGAGTGGGGATAGCAGATGGTCGGACCGAACGAAATCATGTCCATGCCGGGATACTTGCCGCCGATGATGCCGCACTCGAGACCGGCGTGGATGGCCGTCACCAGAGGCTTGCGGCCATAGAGCGCCTCATAGGAGGCGGTCATCGCCTTGAGAATCGGGGAGTCCATATCGGGCTTCCAGCCGTCGTAGCTGCCCGTCAGTTCGACGCGCGCGCCGGCCAGCGTGAAGAGCGCCACGAAGGCGGCGCCGAGCTCCTCCTTCTCGGAGTTGACCGAGCTGCGCAGCAGGCTCTGCAGGCGGATGGTCCCACCGTCCGAAACCACGCGGGCCAGGTTCGACGAGGTCTGCACCAGACCGGGCATCGACATCGACATGCGGCGCACGCCGTCGGGGCATGCGACCACCGCACGCGTCAGACGCTCACCCACCGCGCGGGCAATCATCCGCTCGGGCAGCGCGCAGGGCTCGGCAGCAAGTGCAATCGAATCCTCGATACCGGAGAACTCCGCCACGACAACCTGCTCGAAATGCTTCAGGGCATCGACCACACGCTCCGAACGGCCGGCGGGAACCAGCACGACCGCCTCGGCCTCGCGCGGAATGGCATTGCGCAGACCGCCGCCGTCGACCGATGCGAGCAGCATCCCCTCGGCCGACATGAGGTCGATGAAGCGGAAGAGCAGCTTGTTGGCATTGGCACGCTGACAGCCAATCTGGATGCCCGAGTGTCCGCCCTTGAGCCCCTTGACCGTAAGGCGCAGCGCCTCATATCCGGCAGGCACCGGCTCGGCCTCGTAGTCGAAGGTGATGTTGGCATCCAGACCGCCGGCGCAGCCGACGTAGAGCTCGCCCTCGGTCTCGGAGTCGAGGTTGAGCAGGATGTCACCCTGCAGCAGATGCTCCTCCAGACCGAAGGCACCGTCCATGCCGGTCTCCTCCGTGGCGGTGAAGAGCGCCTCTATGGGACCGTGGCGCAGCGTGTTGTCCTCCAGCACGGCCAGAATCGCAGCCGCCCCGATGCCGTTGTCGGCACCGAGCGTCGTGCCGTTGGCCGTCACCCACTCGCCGTCGATGTAGGCCTCGATGGGGTCCTTCTCGAAGTCGAAGACCTTGTCGTTGTTCTTCTGCGGCACCATGTCGAGGTGGGCCTGCAGCACCACGCCCTTGCGGTTCTCCATCCCCTTCGTGGCGGGTTTGCGCACGTAGACGTTGTGGCCGGCATCCTCGCGGCACTCGAGTCCGAGCGAGCGGGCTACGTCGAGCACGTAGCGGCGGATTTGCTCCTCGTGCGACGAGGGGCGCGGGATGCGTACGATTTCGGCAAAATGTTTCCAGACGAGAGCCGGTTTGAGCCCGGCCAGATTCTTATCCATAAGGTTCTATCGGTTTTGGTTTGACATATTCTGTTCGGACGGCTTTGCGTCGGCCGGGGCGGCAGCCTCGCGGTCGAAAGCCTCGACGATGTATTTGACCAGCGGATGACGGACGATGTCGCGCCTGTCGAACTCGACGATGCCGATGTCGTCGACATGGCGCAGAATCTCCATCGCGCGCACCAGGCCGCTGTCGCTCTTGCGCGGGAGGTCAATCTGCGTCACGTCGCCCGTGACGATGAACCGGGCGTTGCGGCCCATGCGCGTGAGGAACATCTTGATTTGCGACAGGGTTGTGTTCTGCGCCTCGTCCAGGATGACGAAGGCGTTGTCCAGCGTGCGGCCGCGCATGTAGGCCAGCGGCGCAATCTGCACGGTTCCCTCCTCGATATATTTGGTCAGCTTGGCGGCGGGAATCATGTCGTTCAACGCGTCGTAGAGCGGCTGCAGATAGGGGTCGAGCTTTTCCTTCATGTCGCCGGGCAGGAAGCCCAGCTTCTCGCCCGCCTCGACGGCCGGACGGGTCAGGATGATGCGCCGCACCTGCCGCTCGCGAAGCGCCCGCACGGCCAGTGCAATGGCCGTATAGGTCTTGCCCGAACCGGCCGGGCCGACGGCAAACAGCAGGTCGCACTTGTCGTAGAGGCTCACCAGCCGCTGCTGGTTGACCGTCCGGGCGCGGATTACGTTGCCGTTGTTGCCATAGACGATAACGTCCTTGTCGGTGGGCACCTCCTGCAGCGCCACGCCCGAGAAGGCCTGCGTCACCACTTCGGCCGAGATATGCCCGTACTTGAGGTAATAGGCCACCAGCCCTTCGAGATGTCGCTCGAAACGCTCGGTCTCGCCCTGCGCGCCGAGCACCTTGAGCGACGACCCGCGGGCGACAATCTTCAGCTGCGGATGCAGCTCCCGCATCAGGTCCAGATAGACGTTCTGTGCGCCGTACAACTCGCGGGGGTCCACCCCCTCGACCAGTATCTCCCTTCCTACTGCTTCCGTCATGGTCAGAAGAGATAACCGACGCTGAGCGCCACGCTGTAGGAACGGAGTTTGTCCATCATCCTGTCATTGGGCAGCGGCACGTCCTTCTTGCTCGAGAACTGGCCGTTGTAGCGCAGGTCGATGTAGAGGTGACGCAGCAGTGTGATGCCCGCGCCGACCGTATAGGAGACCGACGGACGCACCCGCCCGAAATCGAGCAGGTCGCCGCCCGACTTCTGCTTGCAGTCGTTGAGCACCGTGAAGACCGGGCCCACGTAGATGCGCAGCGGACGGAGCAGCCGCAGCGAGGCCAGCACCGGCACGTCGATGGAGTTCGACTTGATGTTCACCTCGGCCTCGCCCTCGGTGCGGACGCGCATCCCCTGGCGGACGTAGAGTATCTGCGGCTCGATGGCCACGGCTCCGAAGTTGACCGCCGTCATGATGCCGGCCTGCCAGCCCAGTTTGTTCTTGATTTCGGTCTTGCTCATGCTGGTGGTGAAGTCGGGGACGTTCACGCCGCCCATCAGACCCCACTCCACCCGAATCGGCGAGCGCTGCGCCGAAGCCGTCAGTGCGGCCACAAGCAGCAGCGAGGTAATCAGTATTCTGCGTATCATATTCATATTCCTGTTCTTGTCTATTTTTCGTCCAACATATCCGCGTTCCGGCCCGGCGGGCAGACCGCGCCTCACCGGCGGCGCCACATCACCACCGAGGCCGCCAGCATGTAGACGACGCACAGGGCCGGGAAACACAGCCCCCACGCCGCCGACCCCGACCAGCGGACAATCGCCCCGCAGACCGGTCCCGACACCGCTCCGGCCGAGATGGCCAGAATCATCAGCCCGGCCACGCCGTTGGCCCGCTCCGGCGCGACGGCACGCGTGGCAACGGCATAGAAGGTGGCGAATACGCACGCCAGCGTGAAGCCCAGCACTCCGAGCAGCAGGTAAATCGCCGTCTCCGCCGTGCGCGGCACGAAGAGCAGTGCGGCAAGAGCCGCAAGGGCCACAACCATGTTGCCGCTGAGGTACTTCACATCGGAGCGACGGGCCAGCACCCACGCGCCGACCAGCGTCCCGACGATACGGCAGGCATAGAAGCCCGTCGTGGTGAGCATCGCATCGGGCGAATCAATCAGCCGCACCGAAAGGTAGCCCACACCCACGTCGGCGGCGATGAAGCAGGCCACGCCGAAGGTGCACAGCAGCACCGTGCGGTTGCCCAGCAGGCGGAAACAGTCGCCCAGGCCGGCCCGGCGGCCGCGTTCGGCGGAGGCGGACTCCGCAACCGGCGTAAGCTGCAGCCAAATGCCACCGACAAGCGTCAGCGCGGCGTAGAGCGGCAACAGCAGCCGCCACGAACCGGTCATCGCCACCAGCGCCGTGACAATCGGAGCCAGCAACAGCAGCGAGGTGTTGCGGAAAATCTGCCCGACGGTCAGGTAACTCGTCATCCGCTCTTCGGGCACGATGGTCGCCAGCAGGGGGTTGACCGCTACCTGGACCACCGTATTGCCAATGCCCAGCAGGCCGAATCCGACGAAATACCACTCCAGGCCGCACTCCTCGCCCGCCAGCCAGGGGACCAGCAGACCGACGGCCGTCAGGGCATAACCCAGCAGCGCCGTCGACTTGCGCCCGATGCGGTTCATCAGTCCGGCAACGGGGATGGAGAGCAGCAGGAACCACAGAAAGACCATTGTCGGCAGGAAACTCACCGCCGCCTGCCATTCGGCCGGAAACTCCTCGGCAATGCGTCCCGTTATGGGTGCCACAATATCGCAAAAGCCCATGATGAAGAATCCCATCAGGGCCGCTCCGAGCAGTTTTCTGTCCACTTTTCCACCCATCGGCATAAAAATATGTTTTGTCAAAGTTACATTTTTTTTCGGGAAAACAACCCCCGCCCCCGTTTTTTTAACACCGCAGTGCGGCCGCCGACCGCCATCCTCCGGGCTGCCGACTGCACCTCGCGCCCACATCGGGTCCGCCTCCGCACCCTGCCACAGAACCCTTTGCGGCAGATTTGCGCCCCGATGAGCCATCGCGGCGCAAACGGGCGGAAAACACACCGCCCGCCTCAAAAATAATGCACGAAAAATTCCCGGAAGTTCCGTTTTTTTCGTATATTTGTTTTCATCGAGTCCGTCCGCCCAGCCGCCGGCAATGCCGCACCGGGAGATGCGGGCCCGGATTCCACACCCTCCAAAAAACGAACCGACCATGTTTCTCGCACTCTCCGGCATCACGCTGCCGCTCGAAGACCCCATACTCAAGTTCCTGCTCATCCTGGCCATCATCCTGGCCGCCCCGCTGCTGCTCAACAAGCTGCGGATACCCTATCTGCTGGGACTCATCATCGCCGGCGCGGTCATCGGCCCCCACGGCTTCAACCTCGTGCTGCGCGACAGCAGCATCATCCTCTCGGGTACGGCCGGGCTGCTCTACATCATGTTCCTCTCGGGCCTCGAGATGGATGTCAACGACCTGCGCCGCAACGGCTGGCGCAGCATCGTCTTCGGACTCTACACCTTCTCGATTCCCATGGCCTTCGGCATACTGGCCGGGTACTACATCCTCGGCTTCGCGCTCCACTCCTCCATCCTGCTGGCGGCGCTCTTCGCCTCGCAGACGCTCATCGCCTACCCCATGGTCTCGAAACTGGGGCTGGCGCGCGACAAGTCGGTGGTCATCGCCGTCGGAGGCACGATGATTACCGACACGCTGGCGCTGCTGGTGCTGACCGTCATCGTAGGGATGTCGACCGGCAAGGTGGACCAGGCCTTCTGGTACAGGCTCAGCGGTTCGGTGGTGGCCTGCATCGCCGGCATCACGCTGCTCTTTCCGCTCATCGGACGCTGGTTCTTCAAGCACTGCAGCGACAACGTCTCGCAATACATCTTCGTGCTGATGATGGTCTTCCTGGGAGCCTTTGCCGCCGAAGCCGCCGGTCTCGAACCCATCATCGGCGCCTTCCTCGCCGGACTGGCCATGGGACGCCTCATCCCGCGCACCTCGCCGCTGATGAACCGCATCGACTTCGTCGGCAACGCCATCTTCATCCCCTTCTTCCTCATCAGCGTGGGCATGCTCATCGACTACCGCGCCTTCTTCAAGAGCTGGGAGACGCTCGAGGTGAGCGCCGTGATGGTCGTCGGCGTCACCGCGGCCAAGTACCTCGCTGCGGTGCTCTCGCAGAAGACCTTCCGGCTCTCGCGCGACCAGCGCACGCTGCTCTTCGGACTGAGCTCGGCCCACGTGGCCGCCACGCTCGCCGCCGTGATGGTGGGCTACAACGTCATCCTGGGCCATACGCCCGAGGGTGAGCCCATCCGTCTGCTGAACGAAAGCGTGCTCAACGGCACCATCCTCATGATATTCTTCACCTGCACCATCTCGACCTTCGCCGCGCAGCGGGGCGCCCACAACATCGCCCTGAGCGGCGGTCTGACGGAGGAGCCCGACGAACACGAAGAGCGCATTCTCATCCCGGTGGCCAACGACGAGACGGTCGAGGAGCTGGTCCACCTGAGCACCGCCATCAAGACCCCGCGCGACAAGGGCGGGCTCTTCGCGCTCAACTCGGTGAGCAACCACACGCAGGACAACGGTCCCGACATCAAGCGCGCCAAAACGGCCCTGCGGCTGGCCCAGAAGACGGCCGCGGCGGGCGACTACCCCATCGAGGCGATGCTCCGCTTCGACGTGAATACGGTCAACGCCATCACGAGCGTCATCCGCGAGCAGCGGATTACGGACCTGGTCATGGGACTCCACCACAGCCAGGGACGCATCGACACCTTCCTGGGCAACACGGCCCAGGGCGTGCTCGGCCAAAACAGCACCATGACGCTCATCTACCGCTCGATGCAGCCGCTCTCGACCATCCAGCGCCATCTGGTGGTATGTCCCGCCCAGGCCGAAAAGGAGGCCGGGTTCCCGCGCTGGGTCCGCCGCCTGCGCAACATCACGCGCAACACCGGGGCGAAGATGATTTTCTACGGAACCGAGACCACGCTGCGCTACATCCGCGAGCTGAATGGCAAACGCGCCTCCGAAGCGACCTACCACACCTTCGACGACTGGGACGAGATGCTCCGCATCGCCAACGATTCGCGCCGCGACGACTGCATCTGGGTCATCATGAGCCGCAAGGAGCGCATCTCCTACCAGGCGCCGATGAGCCGCATCTCCTACTACCTGGGCTCCTACTTCCCCGAGCGGAGCTTCGTGCTGCTCTTCCCCGAGCAGGCCTCGAATACCGAAAAGCGCTTCCTCGCCTGAGTCGCACCCGGCGCAGCTGTACTCCCGCGCCGCCCGTATACACGCGACACGAGGAAGCGTGGCGGCAGCCGGGAGGAGCGCTCCGGAAGCATGTTGCGGGGAGTGCCGCACCTTGCGGCGGCCCATTTTTTGCGGTTCCGGGGGCCAAAACTTTTTTACTTCGCGGATTTACGCTATCTTTGCACCCCAAAACCTACGGAATATGAGTCTTGTAGCAATAGTAGGCCGCCCCAATGTCGGCAAAAGCACCCTTTTCAACCGGCTCGTCGGCCAGCGTCAGGCCATCGTCGACTCCACGGCCGGCACCACGCGCGACCGCCACTACGGCCGCACCGACTGGAACGGCAAGGAGTTCTCGGTCATCGACACGGGCGGCTATACGGTCAACTCGGAGGACATCTTCGAGGACGAAATCCGCCGCCAGGTACTGCTGGCCATCGACGAGGCAGACGTCATCCTCTTTCTGGTCGAGGTCTCGACGGGTATCACCGACCTCGACATGATGATGGCCGACATCCTGCGCCGCTCGTCGAAAAAGGTGCTGCTCATCTGCAACAAGGTGGACAACAACGACCAGATTTACCTCTCGCACGAATTCTATTCGCTCGGGCTGGGCGACCCCTACTGCATCTCGTCGATGTCGGGCAGCGGCACGGGCGACATGATGGATGCCATTCTGGAGGCGCTGCCCGAGGATGCCTCGGCCGAGGAGGAGGACGAGCTGCCGCGCATCACCATCGTCGGCCGCCCCAACGTGGGCAAATCGTCGATGACCAACGCCCTGCTGGGCGAGGAGCGCAACATCGTCACCGCGATTGCCGGCACCACGCGCGACTCGATTCGCACGCGCTACAACAAGTTCGGCATGGACTTCTATCTGGTCGACACGGCCGGCATGCGCAAGAAGGGCAAGACGATGGAGGACCTCGAGTTCTACTCGGTCATGCGCTCCATCCGCGCCATCGAGAACTCCGACGTCTGCATCCTGATGCTCGACGCCCAGCAGGGACTCGAGTCGCAGGATTTGAACATCCACAACCTGATTGTCCGCAACCGCAAGGGATGCGTCATCGTGGTCAACAAGTGGGACCTGGTGGAGAAGGGCAACAACACGATGAAGGAGTGGCGCGACTTCCTGATGAAGAAGCTCGCCCCGTTCAACGACATTCCGATTATCTTCACCTCGGTCATCAACAAGCAGCGCATCCTCGACGTGCTGCAGACGGCCATCCGGGTACATCAGTCGCGCAAGCGCCGCATCGCCACCTCGGAGCTCAACGAGGTGCTGCTGCCGCTCATCGAGAACTACCCGCCCCCCGCAACCAAGGGCAAGTACATCCGCATCAAGTACGTGACGCAGCTCCCGACGCCGACGCCGCAGTTTGCCTTCTTCGTCAACCTGCCGCAATACATCAAGGAGCCCTACCGTCGCTTCCTGGAGAACAACATCCGCGAACACTGGGATTTTTCCGGTGTTCCGCTCCAAATCTATTTCCGGCAGAAATAGGGCGCCGTTCGGTTTCCGTGAACCGCACCGAAGGCCTTCCGGAAAAATCCCGTGCTGACATTCCCCCTTTGTCCCCCTTTGGCAAAGGGGGATTTTTCGTGGAGCACCCCGAACTGCATCCGAAGCCGATATGGACCCGGATGACCGGCTCGCTTCCGTTGGCCGGAGATGCCGGTGTTCCGCTCCAGATTTACTTCCGGCAGAAATAGGGCGCCGTTCGGTTTCCGCAAACCGCACCGGAGGCCTTCCGGAAAAATCCCGCGCCGACATTCCCCCTTTGTCCCCTTTTGGCAAAGGGGAATTTTTGCGGAACGGCACAAAAACAGCCCATACCCTTAGGTACGGGGCTGCATACATTCTTACCAACAGGTCGCCAGGCAACGGTCCGAGCCCGCTCCACCCGGCGACACGACTGCTACTTCGCGATGATTTCGAAGACCTGCAGGCTTCCCGTCACCTCGACCGTGGCAGCGCCGTCGGATACTGCCATGCGGAAGAACGGCGCATCGACCACAGCCTCGGACAACAGCGTCCCGTCGGCCGCATATTGCCGCACCTGCACGGGAGCTGCCGCACCGTCCGGCTGCAGGAGCATCGTATATCCCTGCGTTCCGGCCGGGATGCCGAACCGCAGCGAACCGTCGAGCCGGAACGAGGTCGACGGATTGCGGTCGAAGGCATAGAGCGCGGCCGCAGCATCGGGTGCCGCAACCTCGAAGCCGAGCCGCTCGGCACGCACCGGATTCACCTCGAACGAGCGCACCGAGACCCAGTTGCTCTTGGGCGAATCGAGCCTCCGCAGCCGCACATAGCGCGCCTCGACAGGCTCTCCCGTCCAGCGGATGTCGTAGACACCCCGCAGGCTGTCGCCGAGCGGCATCCACTCCCGGCCATCGGCCGAAGCCTCGACGATGGCATGGTCGAAGTAGTCGACATCGTCCACCGAATTGCGGCCCTGGAGGATGTTCACCTCATGCACCTTGCGCACGCAACCCAGGTCGGCGCCAATCCAGTCCCCCGCCTGCTGCGAGACACTCGACGTATAGTGCGTCGTCGAATCGTGGTCGAACATCAGTTTGCTGAGCGTCGTGCGCAGGTTCCGGAACGAACCCACACCCTTGTACACGGCAGGCACTTCGCCCGTGAGGCGCTCGAAGAGGCCCGATGCCATGTCGTCCATTCCCTGCTCGTAGAAGGGCTGGAGTTTCATCGTTCCCGACTTGTGGGCCTCGTAGGCCTTCAGCTCCTCGGGCGTCATCCGGTTGGCCACATAGGCGGCCCAGAAGGCGGCATCGTCGCCACCGTTGTAGAGCTCCATCAAATCGAGCGTGCGCAGGCAGCGCTCTCCCAGCTTGCCGAACTCCACGAGCCACGGGCGCAGCTCCGCGAGCAGCAGCCCGTTGTCACAATGCTCCATCTCCGCAGGAACGCGCACGACGCGCTCCAGCTCGGTTCGAAGTGCGGCTGCGCGCTCGGGCGTATGGTCGGCCAGACGGAACGTCTCCGTTTCCCACGATTCGTCGCGGCGGTACCCCGTCTCGGTATCGCACGAATGGATGGCAAAGGTGCGGTAAGCGTCACGCACCTCGGGAGCCAGGACCGCAAGACCGCGCTCCCAGTTGTCGATGGGGTTGTAGGCGGCGACGTTCCACGTATAGTCGGCCACGCCGTAGAGGGCCAGCTTCGAGGCCTCGCCATGCTCCATGGGGTTGCTCACCAGACCGCACAGGTCATCGGCCGAGAGCGTCGTATCGAGTCCGTAGACGGGCCCCTGCATGATGATATGGCGCACATAGTCCGTCACCGGATAGTTCCACCAGTAGAAGGCCGGACGGCGGATGCGCGAATTGACCCACTCCATCGTCTCGGGCGTCAGGTCGCTGCAGACGACATCGCCCGTCCAGAAGACCGCAACCGACGGGTCGAGCGTCTTGCCGTAGATGCTCAGACTGCCCTGCGGCGTGGGGTTGGCCCAGAGTTTCGAGTAATCGGTCGGGCAGACCGTCAGCGGAGCCACGTCGCCCTTCGCCTTGACGAACTCCTCGTTGAGGCGGTTGAGCAGCTCGGTCTGCCGCACGGGGTTGGTACCCTCACCCGAGATGTCGTCGAAGAAGATGGCGAACGAACGGACGCCGAGGTCGTACATCCACTCGAACTTGCGCACCAGGTTGGCGTAGTCCTCCTCGTTCCACTTGATATCCTGTCCCGGATGGATGGCCCAGACGAAATCGACGCGGTTGCGGCGGCACGCCTCGACCAGTTCGCGGATGTTGCGCGCCTCCTTTTCGGGATAGGGTTTCCGCCAGTCGGGACAACTGTGGTAGGGGTCGTCCTTCGGGCCGTAGAGGTAGCAGTTCATCTTGTAACGGCCGTAGAAGTCGATGAGCGAGAGACGCACCTCATGCGACCAGGGAGTGCCGTAGAAGCCCTCAACCACGCCGCGCAGCGGCAGGTCGGGATAGTCGTTGACCACCACCGCAGGAAGCTTTCCGCCGGCTGCAGCGGGCGATGCGGCCAGCTGCCGCAGGGTCTGGATGCCGTAGAAGGCACCCCGCTCGTCGTAGCCCACAATCGAGACGCCCTTGGGACCGACACGCAGTTCGTAGGCCCCCGAGAGGGGTTTCACACCCGCCTTTACGGCCCGTTTCGCACCGAAGTCGATGTCGACAACCGGCCCCTTCGCACCGACGGCGAGGAAATCCAGTTCATCACCGAATGCCCGGCGGCGGTCCTTCACGACAACACCGCCCGAGATGTCGAGCCGCTGCGCGGCATCGACCTCAAGGCTGTGAGGCGTGGGGTTGATGACGATTCCGCCATGGTCGACCACGTGGCCGGGCACCTTGCGGACATCCTGCGATTCGGAGCGCTGCGACGCAAGGTCGAAGCCTTCGTCCTGGGCCTGCAGCGGAGACCAGCCGAGGAGACCGACGGCCAGCAGCGAGAGCAGTTTTCTGAAGTTGGTCATGGTATTGTCTGTTTTCTATGGTTGGGTGAATACAATTTATCAGGTTCATTCCCGCGGCTTTTCATCCTCCTCCCCCGGCACTTCACGGGAGAAGGCAAGGTTCCGGCCGCGACCGCGGGCTAAGCCTCGCCGCCCTGCGGTGCTGCGGGTTCCGATGCCGCCCCCGTCTGGGCCCCTCCACGGCCGCCGCGACGGTGGCGCCGTCCGCCGCGATGGCGACGGCGGCGGGGCTTTTCAGCAGCAGGCTGCGCAGTCTGCTCCGCAGCGGCTCCGCGGCTGCCCGCTCCGCCGTCAACTCCGGCCGCACCGCCGTTGTCGGGCTTCGGAACCGGGGCGTTCTCGCCCGGACGCTCGTCGCGGGGCGCCGAGCTGCTCGTACGCGGTTTGTCACGCAGCCGGTCGCGCCGTCCGCGTCCGTGGCCGCGGCCATCGCCACCCTTGCTGCGGCTCCGGCCTCCGCGACCGCCCCGCTTGCGGCCCTCCTCGGGCTCGTACTTCGGGCCCTCACCCACGCTGGCGGGAAGCTCCGCCTTGCGGATGTCGCGCTCGATGAACTTCTCAATCTGGTGAAACTTGCCCTGCTCCTCCTCGTTGACGAACGTAATGGCGCTGCCCGTGGCGGCGGCGCGGGCCGTACGGCCGATGCGGTGAATGTAGTCCTCGGGGTCGTGCGGCACGTCGTAGTTGATGACCAGACCGATATCCTCGATGTCGATGCCGCGGGCCACGATGTCGGTGGCCACCAGGATGTTGACCCGGTTGTTCTTGAAGGCGAGCATCACCTCCTCGCGCTGCGCCTGCTCCAGGTCGGAGTGCATGGCCGCCACGTTGAGCTTCATGCGCTTGAGCGTATGGGCCAGCTCCTTGACCTTCATCTTCGACGACGAGAAGATGATGGTCTTCGACTCCGACGGTTCGGCGAAGAGCTCGCGGATGATGCCCAGCTTCTGGCTCTCGTAGCAGATGTAGGCCTGTCTCTTATACACATCTGACGCTGCCGACGATATGCAGTGTGTAGA
>UQNV01000016.1 GCA_900542505.1 uncultured Alistipes sp. | reverse complement strand
CGAGATCCTGAGATGTCTCGTGGGCTCGGAGATGTGTATAAGAGACAGCCTGAAGGTCATCCGCCCTTTGTCGTGCGTTGCATGTTTCGGATTACTCCTTCTTCGCGACGGCCATCTTGTCGATGCGGCGCTGGTGGCGTCCGCCTTCGAACTCCGTGGCGAGGAAGGTGTCGAGGATGTTCACGGCCTCGTCGTTGGTGATGAAGCGGGCCGGCAATACCAGTACGTTGGCGTTGTTGTGCTGGCGGATGAGTGCTCCGATTTCGGGAGCCCATGCCAGACCGGCGCGGATGCCCTGATGCTTGTTGAGCGTCATGGACATGCCTTCACCCGTGCCGCAAAGTGCGATGCCGAGGGGCAGTTCGCCCGATTCGACGGCCTCGGCCAGCGGATGGGCAAAGTCGGGGTAGTCGACGCTTTCGGGCGAATCGGTCCCGAAGTCAAGTACTTCGTATCCCTGGGCACCCAGGTAGCCCACCAGAAATTCCTTCATCTCATAGCCGGCGTGGTCGCAGGCGATTCCTATTTTTTTCTCCATAATGTGGTGAGGTGTTTTTTAGCGAAGACAAATATAACGATTATTGGCTGTCGAACGAGGTTTGAACCTCTGTTTTTTTGCGTCGCGCCGCGAAATCATCGCGCGCCGGCCGGGACGAATGACCTTCCGACCATTCTACGCGTGCGGTTTCGGCGGGGCCTTACTTTGCGGTTATCAGTGTGTTGAGCATCGCCCCGTGCCCGGGGACGCACCGTTCGAACCATGAGGCAAAGTCGGCATACGCGAGCGGATATTTGCCGCAATATTCCCGGTAGAAGCCTGCGATGGTCTCCGTGAGCCGGCCGTATCCGATTTGTCGGGCAAGACGGTCGAGCAGCAGTGGCCCCTTGCGGTAGACGACCGTATTGTTGTCGTTGTGGACCATCGCGATGAGTGGCTCGTCTCGGGCGTTCCCTCGATTGCTCGGTATTCCCGCTCGCACCGCTCCAGCTGTGTGCGGTAGGCCTCCTCCCCGAAGTGGTGGCGGATGTACATCAGGGTCATGAACTCGTTGAGCGTCTCTTTGATGAAGTAGGCGCCCGGCTCCCCGTCGTCGATGAGCAGCGTCCACTCTCCCAACCAGCGGTGGCCGATTTCGTGGGCCAGCGGGTAGATGTCGGGATAGGTCGAGAACTTCTCCTGCGAGGCGGAGATGAAGCCGATGTTGTAGCGGTTGCTGAACCCCTTGCCGTCGTGAAAGAGAAAGGTCGGGAGTGCCGGGACCTTTCTCTGCGGCGAGCGGTACGCCTCGCCGTAGGTGTGGCCGAAGTAGTCGACGGCGGCCTGCGTCAGTGCGAGCAGTTCGTCGCAGCGCTCCGGGGAACACTGCATTCCGGTGAGCTGGTAGATGTCGACCTTTCCGCAGGAAGTATCACAGACCGAATGCGTATATGCCTCCGTACGGAAGAATGCGAGGGTGAGGGACTGGGCCAGCACGTTGCCCGGCCTGCCGCCGTAGCAACCCGGGGCGGTGCGCTCCAGCGGGTAGGAGCAGAGCAGCGAAAGCGAATCGGGTGTCTTTACCTCGATGTCGAGCTCCATGCTGCTGTTCGGCATGCAGGGGTAATAGTATTCGCCGAAACTCGTCTCCCACAACTCGGCATTGCCTGCTCCGTAGATGAAGAATGCCGACAGATTCGTGTAGTCGTAGCTCATGCTTACCGACACTCTTCGTCTGTTTGCTCTGCGGAATACAACTCTTTTGGCGGCGGGGACGTAGCGTCCTGTAATCCCGGAGCCCGTTCCGAATGTCAGATTCTCGATGGAGAGGCTCTCATCGCCGCCGAATGCCATCGACACGCTGTCGGCCTGCTGGAAATCGAGCCTGAAGGAGCAGTCGACGTGCATGTTGGCCGCGTCGCAGCTCCTCTTGTCAATGGTGAGCGTATAGTCGCTGATTTTCTGCGCCAGGGCCTCATGTATGGTGCATGGTACCGTCGCCAGAAACAGCGCAAAAGCAAGATTTTTCATCGTGGCCGGTCTTCGGTTCAACCAAAGATACGAAAATTTCGCTCCGCTCCGGCGGCGCGACGGCGAAAAGTGTTAATTTTGTCCCGGCTTTCCGTGAAAACCCTGCTCGCCATACTGGGCGCCGTGTCGCTGGCGCTGGGCATTGCCGGAATCTTCCTTCCGCTGCTGCCCACCACACCCTTTCTGCTGCTGACGGCGGCGTTGTGGGTGCGCAGTTCGCCGCGTCTCTATGCCTGGCTGCTCGCCCATCCGAAGCTGGGGCCCTACATTCGCAATTTCCGTGAAAACCGGGCAATCCCCCTGCGGTCCAAGCTCCTTTCGCTCGTGCTGCTCTGGGCGACGATGCTGGGCTGCGTCTTTTTCGTCGTGGACTCCTCGCGGTGGGCGCAGGCGGGGCTCATCGTGCTTGCTGCCGGCATCACGTGGCACATACTTTCCTACCGGACGGCAAAATAAGGAGACTGTTTTGGTTGTTATGGCTTGAAAGTTGGTCCGATATGTCCTGTCGTCTGTCGCATGTCGGATTTTTTCAGCTATCTTTCGTTATCATCAAAAATTACCCTTATGCGTTTCGAACATCTTTTTCCCCGTGTGATTGCGGCGGTGTTGCTGTCTGCAATCCTTTTTCTGACCTCCTGCGACAGCGGAGAGGATTCGGCGCCCGCGCCGCAGCGTTTCGATATCTCCGTCTCCGACCGAACCATGACGGGCGCTACCGTGACCGTAGAGCCTTCGCGCAAGGATACCTACTACGTGTCGGTGGACAATCGCGCCGAGGTGGAGGCGCTCTGCGCGACGGACGAGGAGTACATCCGCATGAAACTCGACTTCATCCGCGTGATGGCCGGCGTGAACGGCCTTTCGGTCGAGGAGTATCTGGCCCGTGAGCTGAGCAGCGGGATTTCCGTCCATCAGGTGACGGACCTTTACTACGATACGGAATACTGCGTCGGGGTCTTCGGCCTCAACTCCGAAGGCGCCGTGACCACCGGTCTGACGTTTGCCTATTTCCGTACCGAGAGTTTCGCCCCCTCGGCCGAATGCCGCTTCATCATCCAGGAGGTGGCGTGCACCGCCTCTTCGATTGAGGTTGAGGTAGGGGCATCGGACCCTGCGGTGCGCTATTACGCCGCGGTGATGACCTCCGACGAGTTTGCCTCCTATGAGACACTCAACGAAGCGGTTGCCGATATCATCTTCTCGGCCGAGCTTTTCGACGACGTGGACTGGTCGGACCCCTCCTTCACCCATGCCGGCCGCAACCGGCTGCTCTTCGAGGGGTTGGAACCGGATACGGAGTATGTTGTCATCGTCTTTGGTGTCAGCGCCGAAGGCGAACAGACGACCGATGCCGCCTCGGAGACCTTCCGCACCGAGGCGGCATGACGCCTCCGCCTCCGGGCGGGACGCCGGTTGTCCGGTCCGGGTGTCCCTATGCTGCTGTCCGGTGCAAGGCCCGGCATAAAGAGTGAAAAAGAGCTGTCCCCGCTCACGGGGACAGCTCTTTTTCGTTTGCGATGGCTTGGCCGATGATGCTCCGTATGCCGGGCGGCCATCCGTCCGCCTTTCGGCAACGGCCGTTCGGCGCGCCTACTCCTCCATGTCGACCATGTCAAGCAGTTCGAGCAGCGTGTATTTCACGATGAACCGGCCTTCGGCATCCTCCGGGGCGGGAGTGACCGACGTCCCGACGCGCAGGCGGTAGAGGTGCCCCTCCTCGTAGTCAAGCCCCTCGATGGACCACGGCCACGGCTGCCACTCGGTGACCACCCCGTAGTCGGGCAGGCGGACGCTCAGATAGTCCACCCCGTGGAAGCGCGAGAAGTGGGGGCCTATCTCCATCGTGAACTCCGGAAAGTATTCGGCCGGCAGCTGCGACGAGGCGGGCCGCTTGTCGTACAGCTCGGCGAGCGTGTATTTGAGCGACGCACCGTCGGCCATCGGTTCGTTCCGCGCGTTGAGCCGCACGCGGATGCGGTATTCGTATCCCGGTTCGTAGTCGAAGCCTTCGATGCCGTGGAGCATTGGCCGCCAGTCCGTGCTCTCGTCGGTGCGAATCATCAATGCCGGCTGGAGGTTGAAAACGCCGTGGACGATACCCATCTCGGAGGCCACGGTCCATACTTCGACGCGCTCCTCATCCTTGGCGCACGAGGTGAAGAGGAGTGCAAGCAGCGAGGCGAACAGCAACAGGGAGCGTTTCATGGGTGCGGTGTTTTATGGGCGGAGCCCGTCTCTTTGTTCATAAAATGCGGTGCGGGTCCCGATACTGCGTAAATATACGAAAAAAACGGGAGATTTCCCGTTTTTTTTCGTGATTTTCATCGTCTTGAGTCCCTTTACAGGTAGCGTTCCGCCACGCTGACCAAAAATCCGAGCAGCAGGGCGTTGAGGAGCAGGACCGGTATGGTCTTGCGCTCCTTGCCTGCCAGCGCGAAGAGGGTCGGAATCTGCAGCATGAGCATGATGGCCATGCCGTCGGCCCACCAGGGCAGATAGGGCAGCTTGGCATAGAAGGTCAGCACCGCGGCGAAGAGGCAGACCAGAAAGGCTGCGACGGTGGCATGTGCCGCCGCCCGCTGGTAGAGCATCGGGATGACGGTCAGAGCGCCTGCCACGGCTCCGACGACGAGCGACAGGGTGAAATGGTCCATCGCCGTCTTCCTATTTCGAAGCCCGCTTGCGGTCCACCTCGTGCAGCAGAATCTTGCGCAGGCGCATGGCGTGGGGCGTCACCTCGACGTACTCGTCCTCCTTGATGTATTCGAGCGCCTCCTCGAGCGTGAAGACCTTCGGCGGCACGATGACCGCCTTGTCGTCCGAACCCGAGGCACGCATGTTGGTCAGCTGCTTGGCCTTGGTGACATTCACCGTGATGTCGTTCTGGCGCGTGTGCTCGCCGATGACCTGGCCTTCGTAGACCTGGTCCATGGGCGAGATGAAGAAGCGGCCGCGGTCCTGCAGCTTGTCAATCGAATAGGCGTAGGCCGTACCCGTCTCGCTCGAGATGATGGAGCCGTTGGTGCGCATCTCGATGTCGCCCACCCACGGCTCGAAGTCCTTCAGACGGTGGGTCATGATGGCTTCGCCGGCCGTGGCGGTCAGCATGTTGGAGCGCAGGCCGATGATGCCGCGCGAGGGGATGTCGAATTCGAGCCGCACGCGGTCGCCGTTCGACGTCATGTTGGTCAGCGTGCCCTTGCGCTTGGTGGCCAGCTCGATGACCGTACCCGAATACTCCTCGGGGCAGTCGACCGTCATCTCCTCGATAGGCTCGCACTTGCGGCCGTCGATTTCCTTGACGATGACGCGCGGCTGGCCCACCTGCAGCTCGTAGCCTTCGCGGCGCATCGTCTCGATGAGCACCGAGAGGTGCAGCACGCCGCGGCCGAAGACGTTGAACGAGTCGGCCGACGGGCCGGGCGTCACGCGCAGCGCGAGGTTCTTCTCCAGCTCGCGGTCGAGACGCTCCTTGATGTGGCGCGAGGTGACGAACTTGCCGTCCTTGCCGAAGAAGGGCGAGTTGTTGATCGTGAAGAGCATCGACATCGTGGGCTCGTCGATGGCGATGGGCGGCAGCGGCTCGGGGTTCTCGAAGTCGCAGATGGTGTCGCCGATTTCGAATCCGTCGATGCCCGTCACGGCGCAGATTTCGCCGCACGGCACCTCGTCGACCTTCTTCTTGCCCAGACCTTCGAAGACCATCAGCTCGCGGATTTTGGTCTTCTGCATCGTCACGCCGTCGCGCTTGGCCAGCGTGACGTTCTGCCCTGCGCGCAGCGTGCCGCGGGTGAGCTTGCCCACGGCGATACGGCCCGTGTAGGGCGAATATTCGAGCGAGGTGATGAGCAGCTGGGGCGTGCCTTCGGCTACGACCGGCTCGGGAATCTCGTCGATGATGGCATCGAGCAGCGGAACAATCGAATTGGTCGGCTCGTTCCACTTGTGCGACATCCAGCCCTGCTTGGCCGAGCCGTAGATGGTCTTGTAGTCGAGCTGTTCCTCGGTGGCGTTGAGCGAGAACATCAGGTCGAAGACCTGCTCGTTGACCACCTCCGGGCGGCAGTTAGGCTTGTCGACCTTGTTGATGACGACGATGGGCTTCTTGCCCAGCGCCAGCGCCTTCTGCAGCACGAAGCGCGTCTGGGGCATCGTCCCCTCGAAGGCGTCGACCAGCAGCAGCACGCCGTCGCACATGTTGAGCACGCGCTCCACTTCGCCGCCGAAGTCGGCGTGTCCCGGGGTGTCGATGATGTTGATTTTGTAGTCCTTGTAGATGACCGAAACGTTCTTCGAGAGAATCGTGATGCCGCGTTCACGTTCCAGGTCGTTGTTGTCCAGAATCAGGTCGCCGGTCTGCTTGGCGTTGTCCCGGAGGACGTGGCCGGCGAGTATCATTTTGTCAACGAGCGTGGTCTTTCCGTGGTCCACGTGTGCAATAATGGCGATATTGCGTAGTTTTTGCATAGCTATGGATTTAACGCTGCAAAGGTAGCAAATTCTCGGTAAAATATGCTACTTTTGTTCAATTGATGGAAAACAACGGGTACTCATGAAGCCAGTATTTGAAATACGGGAACGCAGCCGGGTCTATGTCGGGGCCGTCGGCGACCTGCTTCCGGGCGCACTGCCCGAAGGGCGCGTGGTGGTGGTGACCGATGCGACGGTGGAGGGACTTTTCGCGCCGCTGCTGGCCCCCTATGAGCGTCTGCTCATCGGCCAGGGCGAGGCGTCGAAGACGCTGCAGACCGCCGGCGAACTCTACGAACGGCTGATAGCCCTCGGCGCCGACCGTTCGACCTTCATCCTGGGCGTGGGCGGCGGCATCGTCACCGACGTGACGGGTTTCGTCGCCTCGACCTACATGCGCGGCGTGCGCTTCGGCTTCGTGGCCACCACGCTGCTGGCGCAGGTCGACGCGAGCGTCGGCGGCAAGAACGGCGTGAATGTCGGCGGATACAAGAACATGGCGGGCTGCTTCGCCCAGCCCGAATTCGTCGTCTGCGACCCGGCGATGCTGCGGTCGCTTCCCGACCGGGAGTTCCGGGCCGGGCTGGCCGAGGTGGTCAAGGCGGCCCTCATCGCCGACGGCGACCTCTTCGCCGCGCTCGAGAGTGCCTCGTTCGAACAGCTCCGCACGGAGAACGACCAGCTGTGCGACATCCTCACTTCGGCGATTCGGGTCAAGGCCGACATCGTCGAACTCGACGAGCGCGAGCGGGGTGAGCGGCGCAAGCTCAACCTCGGGCATACGTTGGCCCACGCCATCGAGAAGTGTTCGGACCGGATGAAGCACGGCGAGGCGGTAGCCGTGGGAATGGCCCTGATGGCGGGTGCTGCCGAGCGCCTCGGGCTGCTCGACGCGGCGCAGCGCGACCGCATCACGGCGCTGCTCGCGCGGCTGGGTTTCGACCTGCGGCCGCCCGTCCCTCTGGAGCGGCTGCTTCGCGAAGTGGTCCACGACAAGAAGAACGAGGCCGGAACGCTGCATGTCGTGCTGCCGGCAGGCATCGGCGACTGCGAGGTGCGCGACATTCCGACGGCCCGCTTTGCGACCCTCTTCTCCGATGCCGGATAGTGCGGGGACTGACTCCGGGTGTGGCGGAAGGATGTCCGGGGCCACCATTCGGAGCGAAAGAGAGAGCCCGGTCGGCATATCGCATGCCGACCGGGCTCTGTGTTGTGCCTGGAGCACCTCTTCCGGACTTTTCGGCGCCCGGAGTGCTGACCGCCGGGCCTATCGGGCGGTCGGCTGCGCAGCCGTCGCTTCGCCTGCCGCCTCCGTCGCGGTTGCCGCTTCGGCCGAGGGGGTGTCGGCCCGCCGGACGGCAATCAGCTCGCTGCGGCTCTCCAGCTTCCCCTTCTTCGTCTGCTCCTCTTCGCGGACGATGCCGATACCGGGGGCATACCAGACTACGTGTTGGGATGAAACGCCGAAGAAAAGGATGCGGAATCCGATGCGCTCCTGCAGCTTGATGCACGGGAAGCGTCCGGCCGGGGTCTCCAGCTCCTCGCGGCCGAGCACCTTGCGGTTGGTGATGTCAATGTGGAATGCCATCGATTTCTCATCCTTGCTTACGGTCAGTTCGAGCCTTACGTCGGGGAGTTTCTCGCCGGGCGTGAGGTCGAAGGGGATGCTGTAGGCGTCGCCGCCCATGTCGAGGGTCATTCCCTGCAGCATCGAGGGGTCCAGCCCCTGCAGCATTTCGCCGAGCTGCAGCACCATGTCGTCGCGGCGGACGAGCGTCGAGGTGCTGACGGCGTTGCCGGTCGGCGCTCCCGAGGGGTCGAGCTCCTCGTCGGTCGTGTAGACCCTCAGCCCTTCGTCGCTCTCCTCGCAGGCGAGGACGAGCGTACGCGTCTGGCCCGTGCGGAGCCCCTCGGCGTTGTATTTGGCGTAGATGAGTTCGGTGCCTGCCTCGGTGCAGCAGAGCGGTTGGGCCGATACCGCGACGGCAAGGGTCAGTGCGGCGGTCAGGAGCAGCAGTCGTTTCATGCGGAGGAAATGAAGTGTGCGGATGTCTTTTTTCGAACGATAAAGATAGTGTATTTCCGCCGATATTTTCGGATGCAGCCCCGTTTTTTGTGATGACCGCTCCCCGGTCTGCCGCGTTTCCGAAGCAAAAAAGGGCCCCGTCGCAGGATGCGGCAGGACCCTTTGTGTGGCGGAGGGCCACTACTGACGGAGCCGGTCGGCCAACTCGCGTTCGTAGGCCTCCCAGTCCGTGACCGGATGTCGGGCGACGCCCGTTTCGACGGCGGCGCGGGCTACGGCCGTCGAGACGCGGACGAGCAGCCGCGGGTCGAGCGGTTTGGGGATGAAGTATCCGCGGCCGAATTCGAGCCGGTCGATGCCGTAGGCCTCCAGAACCTCGGCGGGAACCTTCTCGCGGGCCAGTTCGGCAAGTGCCCGCGAGGCGGCGAGTTTCATCTCGTCGTTGATTTCCGAGGCGCGTACGTCGAGTGCCGCGCGGAAGATATAGGGGAATCCCAGTACGTTGTTCACTTGGTTGGGGTAGTCCGAACGGCCCGTGGCGAAGATGATGTCGGGACGCGAGCGGAGCGCCTCCTCGTAGGAGATTTCGGGTACGGGGTTGGCCAGTGCCAGTACAATCGGGTTGTGGGACATCGTGCGGAGCATGGCCGGAGTCAGTACGCCCGGAGCCGATACGCCCAGGAAGACGTCGGCATCGAGCAGCGCCTCGGCCAGCGTCGAGATGCGGCGCGTGGTGGCGAACTCGCGCTTTGTCGGGTTGAGGTCCGTGCGATGGGCTGCGACGACCCCCTTGCTGTCGCAGAGAATGAGGTTCTTGCCCAGGATACCCAGCTTGAGGAAGAGCCGCGCCGAGGCGATGGCGGCGGCTCCGGCGCCGTTGATGACCACGCGCAGCGTCGCCGTCTCCTTGCCGGCGATGCGGGTGGCGTTCATCAGGGCTGCCGCTGCGATGATGGCCGTGCCGTGCTGGTCGTCGTGCATGACCGGAATGTCGAGTTCACGGCGCAGCCGGGCCTCGATTTCGAAACACTCCGGCGCCTTGATGTCCTCGAGGTTGATACCCCCGAAAGTCGGGGCGATGTTGCGTACCGTGCGGACAAAATCGTCGGGGTCGGTGGTGTCGACCTCGATGTCGAAGGCGTCGAGCCCCGCGAAGGTCTTGAAGAGCATCGCCTTGCCCTCCATGACGGGCTTCGAGGCCTGGGCCCCGATGTTGCCCAGCCCCAGTACGGCCGTTCCGTTTGAGATGACAGCCACCAGATTGCCGCGTCCCGTGTAGCGGTAGATGTCGTCGGGCTCGGCCGCGATGGCGCGGCTCGGGGCGGCCACGCCGGGTGAGTAGGCCAGCGCCAGGTCGCGCTGCGTGGCATGGGGCTTGGTGGCCACGATGCCGATTTTGCCGGGCTTCGGCTCGCTGTGGTAGCGCAGGGCCTCGGCGTCGAGTGTCGTATCTTTTGCGTTCATCGTTTTTTCGTCTTTGATGTGGGTAATATAACGATTCGGATGTGATTTTATTGTCTTGCCTCCGGTCGGCGGCGCGGAGCGTCCGTATCCGGAGCGGGTGGCGCCGGTCCCGTGTTCCCGAACTCCCGAGCATCCGTGCTTCCGGGCGGTGATGAACCGACCCGGAAACCTGCAGCCTCGGGGCCTTGGGTCTTTCCGGGTCGTTGAGCCTGTGCCGTCGTGTGCCGGCGACGGAGGGCGTGGGTCGTGTGCAGCGTTTCAGAAGAGCGAGGCGTCGCCTCCGCGCGGCGATGCGATGCCCAGATGTTCGTAGGCCAGCGCCGTGGCCTCGCGTCCGCGGGGCGTGCGCTTGAGGAAGCCCTCCTTGATGAGGAAAGGCTCGTAGACCTCCTCGACCGTGCCGGCCTCCTCGCCGACGGCCGTGGCGATGGTGTTCAGTCCTACGGGGCCGCCGTTGAACTTCTCGATGATGGTTCCCAGAATGCGGTTGTCCATCTGGTCCAGTCCGCGCGAGTCGATGTTCAGCGCCGAGAGTGCAAAACGCGTGATGCCGAGGTCGATGTGGCCTTCGCCCTTGACCATGGCGAAGTCGCGGACCCGGCGCAGCAGCGCATTGGCGATTCGCGGCGTGCCGCGTGAGCGCAGGGCCACCTCGGTGGCGGCATCGTCGTCGATGGTCACGTCGAGGATGCGCGCCGAACGCTTCACGATGCCGGCCAGCACGGGGGCGTCGTAGTACTCCAGGTGGCACTGGATGCCGAAACGCGCCCTGAGGGGCGAGGTCAGCAGTCCGCTGCGCGTCGTGGCGCCGATGAGCGTGAAGGGGGCCAGCTCAATCTGGATGGAGCGGGCCGAAGGACCCTTGTCGAGTACGATGTCGATTTTGTAGTCCTCCATTGCCGAGTAGAGATACTCCTCGACGATGGGGCTCAGCCGGTGTATTTCGTCGATGAAGAGCACGTCGCCCGGATTGAGCCCCGTGAGCAGGCCGGCCAGGTCGCCCGGCTTGTCGAGCACGGGCCCCGACGTGACGCGCAGCTGGGCGCCCATTTCGTTGGCGATGATGTTTGCCAGCGTGGTCTTGCCCAGTCCCGGAGGGCCGTGCAGCAGCACGTGGTCGAGCGAGTCGCCCCGCATGAGCGCCGCCTTGATGAAGATGCGGAGGTTTTCGACGATTTTGTCCTGACCCGAGAAGGCGCCCAGCTCCTGCGGGCGTATCCGGTTCTCGAATTCCAGGTCACTTTCGGTATTGCGTACGATTGACATGTCGCAAAGATAAGAAAAGGCGGGCGCCGAGGCAAATGAAAACGAAGTTTTCGCATCTGCATCCCTTCGCACCGCCCTGCGGTGTGCGTGTGCGGGGAGGTGTCGGCCGGGGTGCGGCCCGGAAAACATCGGGCGCGGGAACGGAATCTCGATTCCGTCACCGCGCCCGTGCGCACCGTCCGCGGAGCGCGCGAAGAGCGGGTGGGATGACGCAGGGGCTCTTCGTGCAATGCGGGTTGCTCCGCGGAGATGCTGCCGTCTATCGCTCCGTCTCGGGCTCGATGCGGATGTACTTCACGTTGCCTTCGGGCGTGCGTGTACGCAGGTAGATGCCCTTTTTGCCTGCCGTTTCGGGGTCGAATTCGTCGAGCCGGAACGAGACATAGCCGTATCCGTAGCGGCCGTCGAGGTCGCCCTTGGCGTCGTGGTGGAACTCCAGCCCGACGTAATCCTCGAGCGACTCTTCGGGAAGCGAGGCCTCGTTGTTGACCAGATGGACCACATGGGACGTGACGCCCATCGTGCGGAAGGCAATCTGAAGCGTCAGGTAGCCGCCGCCGAGCTGCCAGCCCGTCACCTGAATCGGGTCGTCGCCCATCTGCTCGAGTTCGTCTGTCGTCGAGGCGGTCTCGACCTGCTTGGTCAGAACCTCCTCGATGTTGTAGAGGGCCACGTTGCTGTCGTATCCTTCGGCCGGTTCGGGCAGGAAGTTGAACCAGATGAAGACGCGCTGTCCCTCGGTGGCTTCGTAGGCCGCTATGCGGCTCTTGTCGCCGGGGTAGAAGCTCTTGCCGCTGTCGGAAGAGAAATAGTAGTCGTTGTTTTCGAGCGGGTGTACGGTGGCCAGGGTCCAGTAGCGGGCATAGTCGCCATCCGAGTCGTTGCAGGCGGCCAGCGTCAGCGATGCAACCGTCAGTAGCAGTAATGCGAATCTTTTCATATCTCGGTTTTTTTGCGTTTCTTTCACCCGTAAAACGGTGCGGGATGGAAAATACTGCGCAGGATGAAAATTTTTTCGTCCGCGTGCAGTATTTTCCGTTCGGGCGCGTTTATCGGACGTACACGGAATGAACACGAAGGAGCAGATACTGGCCGAAGGGTGCGGTAGGGGAGACAATGCGGCCCGCAGGGAGCTGTACGACCGCTATGCCGGCCTGTTGCTGGGTGTCTGCCTGCGCTATACGGGAGAGCGGGCAAGCGCCGAGGATGCGCTTCATGATGCCTTTCTGAAGATTTTCGGCGCCATCGCCCGCTTCCGTTATCGGGGCGAAGGGTCGCTCCGGGCCTGGATGGAACGCATTGCCGTCAATACGGCGCTCGAACGCCTGCGCCGCGAACGCCGCCTGGGCGAGGTGCGGCTGGACGCCGAGAGGGGGCTGCCTCCCGTCGAAGAGCCTTCGGCCGAGGAGACGGCCCGGATTCCCGAAGAGGTGCTGATGCGCTTCGTGAACGAACTTCCCGACGGATACCGTACGGTTTTCAACCTCTACTGCATCGAGGAGTATTCGCATCGGGAAATTGCCGAGATGCTGGGAATCAACGAGAAGAGTTCGTCCTCCCAGCTCTTCAGGGCACGGATGATGTTGTCGCGGAAAATCCGCGCGTGGCTCGATAAGCAAGGATTATGAAACGGAACAAGGATTGGACGGATGTGATGCGGAGCAAACTCCGCGAGGCCGAGGTGCAGCCTTCCGGGCAGATGTGGGCAAGGCTGGAGCGAGAGCTCGGGGCTGCGCCTCGCGACCTCGCGTCGGCGGAACGGCAGCCGACCGGGCGTGACACCCGTCGAATCGCCTTGCCCTTGCGCCGATGGTCGAAGCCCGTGGCGGCCGCGGCCGCACTTGTGCTGATGCTGGGCGGAGTCTGGTGGCTGCACGACCGTTTTGCGGAGGTCGGTGAGACGCTTCCTGCCGTCGCCTCCGAGACCCCGGGCGAAGCGGTGGCGCGGCGGATTTCTGCAGATGAGCAGGAGCGCGGCGGCAAACCCGACGAGGCGCTTGCCGCGGAGCGTCGGTTGGCGGATGCTGGGGCGGTGAAGGGCACCGCAGAGAGGGGTGTACGGCTGCAGGCTGCTGTTGAGGAGCATCGCAGTGAGGCGGTCGGAACGGCAGGTACCGCTGCATCGGGTCCGGAGCTGTCGGAGGTGGTGCGGCGCAGGGTTGCGGACCTTGGCGTGTTGGCGCAGGCCGAGACGGGTGCCTACCCGCTGTTTGCCGGCCGGCCGGAAACTGCGGAGCCCGTTCGTCTGCCGGCACTGGCCCCGGGCAGGTTCCGCGGGGAGCGGGAAACCGCCGATACCGGCAGAAGCCGTCGCGAAGAGCGGCATAAGGAGCCGGCCCTCCTTCCGGAGGAGCAGCTGCTGCTGGCCGATGCCTCGGCCGCTGCGGGCGAACGCCGGCGCCGGTCGTCGATTGGCGCCTTCGCTTCGGGCGGAACAGGCGCACAGAGCGAGGTGGGGCGTTCGACCTACAATACGGCCTATGCCGACCTGCTCGCGCCGGTTGGCAACGATGTGGTGTTCGGCCATCGCTTCGAATATCCCGAATGTTCGTTCCGTCACCGCCAGACGTTGAGTTTCGGCCTTTCGTTCCGCTACGAGTTCGCCCACGGGCTGTCGCTCGGGACCGGTCTCGACTATACGCTGCTGCGTTCCGACGTGAAGCTGCGCTTCAGCTCGGAGGATGTGGGGCAGACGCTCCATTTTATCGGCATACCGCTGCGGCTTGACTGGAGTTTCTTCCGTCGCGGCGGCTTCTCAATATATATAGGTGCGGGTGCAAAGGCCGACAAGTGCGTCTCCGCCCGTTTCGGTTCGACCTCGGTCGACGAACCCGGGGTGCAGTGGTCGGTCAACGGGGCCGTCGGCGCGCAGTATAACCTGGGGCACTCGGTGGGACTCTATTTCGAGCCCGACGTGTCGTACTACTTCAACGGGACGAAACTACGCACGGCGCGTACCGACTCGCCGCTCGATTTTACGCTCCGGATGGGTGTACGCTTCTCTTTCTGAAAAACTTGAGGTGTGGCGGCACCCCGTTTCGTCCGAGACGGGGCGCCCGCTCATATTGCCCGAAAGAGGAGCGGGTGCCGCGCTTCCAGTCGGTTGTTGCTGCGGTTAAAAACGTTATTTTTTATTGCCCAATCGAATTTTGTTATTACTTTTGTCGTTAAAGCCGATGGATGGGTGCCGAATGCAGGACCCCCGATGTCGGGCATCGGTCCGGAGCGGTCGTCCGGCCAGGGGCGCCGGGCGATGTGCAAAAAAATACCGCACTGGAAATCAGCGCGGTATTGCAGATTTGTAGTCCCGAAAGGAATCGAACCTTTATCGTAAGAACCGGAATCTTATATTCTATCCATTGAACTACGGGACCGGGACTGCAAAGATGCAAAAAAAATTTTAATAAACGAAAAAAATGCGAGAAAAAGAAAATAATTGGGAGCGTATCGAAGCCGTAATCAAATGGGCCAACATGTCTACCAACTATTTCGCCCGTTATATCGGCCTTGCGCGTGGAGAGAATCTCTACCAAATCAAGCGGGGCAACAACGGTATCTCGTTCGACGTGGCCAACCGCATCGTGGCCAAATTTCCCCAAATCGACAAACTGTGGCTCCTGACCGGCGAGGGGCAGATGTTCGCCGCACCCCGCGAGCGGGGCGCCCAGGTCCCCTTCTACGACGTGGATGTCGAGCAGGGACTGCCCCAGCTCGAACGGCTGCACAGCGACGAGTGGCTCTGTTTCGCCTTCTCGCGGGCGGTCGAGTGCGACTTTGCGATGGTCTACAAGGGCCGGGCCATGGGTGATTCGATTCCCCCCGGGAGCATCGTCCTGCTGAAGGCCGTCGACCGCGAGTCGATTATTCCGGGTGAAGAATATGCGATTGTAAGCCGAAAAATTGTAACTTTGCGGATAGTACGTTCGTCCGGGGAGGAGGGCAAACTCCGGCTGACGGCGGCGAATCGTGCGAATTACGACGACATAGTCGTGAATATCAGCGATATAGATGCCGTTTACAAGATAAAGGGCAAGTTAATCATAAATTCTTGAACGTTATGTTTTCAGGCATAGTGGAGCGCATGGCCGAAGTGGTGGCCATCCGTACCGACCGGCAGAACAAGGACTTTACGCTGCGTGCGGACTTCTGCAGCGAACTCAAAATCGACCAGAGCATCGCCCATAACGGCGTATGTCTGACGGTTGTGGACATCAAGGACGACACCTATACGGTGACGGCGATGAAGGAGACGCTCGACCGGAGCAACCTTGGGCTGCTCAAGGTGGGCGACCTGGTCAATCTCGAACGGTCGATGAAACCCGACGCGCTGCTCGACGGTCACATCGTGCAGGGCCATGTCGACCAGACGGCCCTCTGCACCGAAAAGACCGATGCCGACGGCAGCTGGTACTTCAAGTTCGAGTACACTCCCCAGGGCGGAGGCCTCTGCACCGTCGAGAAGGGCTCGGTAACGGTCAACGGCGTGAGCCTTACGGTCTGTGACTCGACGCCCACGTCGTTCCGCGTGGCGATTATCCCCTATACGTTCGAGCATACGAACTTCTGCCGCATCGAACCGGGCTCGGTGGTCAATCTCGAGTTCGACATTATCGGCAAGTACATCGCACGTCTCATGCAAAATTACGTGAAATCATGAAGTTCTACATCAAAACCAAGGAGGGGGCTTCGCTGGGCATCGGTCTGCTCTCGGCCCTTTTCGTCGCCGTCGCCATGCTGCTGTTGCAGGCGGCGTGGTGGATGGCGCTCTGCGCCGCGCTGATTGTCTTCGTGGTCATGGCGCTCACGGCGCTGCTCATCATCCGCAAGTATGTGGCCTACAAGCTCAAGCCCATCTATTCAATCGTCCTTTCGCGCGACGTGCATACGCGCGAGGTACTCTCCGAGCTGCGCGACAAGCACGTGGAGAATATCGGTGAGGAGCTCACGGCATGGGCCGACACCAACGACCGCGAGATTGCCCGCCTGAAGGAGGCCGAGCGCTTCCGCAAGCAGTATCTGGGAAATGTCGCCCACGAGCTGAAGACCCCCATCTTCAACATCCAGGGCTATATCTCGACGCTGCTCGACGGCGGCCTGGAGGACGAGCTCATCAACCGCAAGTACCTCGAGCGGACCGAGAAGAGCATCGACCGCATGATTAACATCGTCAACGACCTCGATACCATCTCGAAACTCGAGAGCAACATGACGCGGCTTCAGATGGAGCAGTTCGACGTGGTGGCGCTGGCCAAGGAGATTGCCGAGCAGGCCGAAATGGAGGCCGACCGCAAGCACATCCGCATCCAGGTCAAGGGGGCTGACAACCTGCCTTCGCCCTTCTGGGTGCTGGCCGACAAGCACTACATCGGACAGGTGTTCGTCAATCTGATTATCAACTCCATCCACTACGGCAAGGAGGGCGGACTGACGCGCATCCGTTTCCGCGACATGCTCGACAAGATTCTCATCGAGGTCGAGGACAACGGTTCGGGCATCGGGCGCGAGGATATCCCGCGCGTCTTCGAGCGCTTCTACCGCACCGACAAGGCGCGTTCGCGCGAGCAGGGCGGTACGGGTCTCGGACTGGCGATTGTCAAGCACATCATCGAGGCGCACGGCGAGCGGATATCGGTGCGCAGCGAACTGGGTGTGGGCAGCACCTTCTCCTTTACGCTCAAGAAGGTCGACGTCTCGGACGTGAAATGAACAGGGCGGGAGCCGGGCGGATGGAACCGCCCGAGCTCCCGCACCGTTTGCCGTGCGGGTGAACCGCCGAGCGGCCGATGAGCGGCCGGTCCATTTTTTTCGAAACACTTAAACCCCGTTTTTTGTCGTGTTGAGTATTGTTTGGGATTTCAATCCCGTCTTCTTCCGGATTGGAGACTTCGATATCCGGTATTACGGACTGATGTGGGCGTTGGCGATTCTGGTCGGCGCCAAGCTGTTCAACAACTTCTGCAAACGCGAGGGACTTCCTTCGAAGGTCTCGGAGTCGATATTTATCTACGGTACGCTGGCCACCATCATCGGCGCACGCCTGGGCCACTGCCTCTTCTACGATACGATGGACTATCTACGCCAGCCGTGGACCATCATCACCGGCTTCCGTGACGGCGGCATGGCCAGCCACGGCGCCGCCATCGGTCTGCTCATCGGTCTGTGGCTCTTTTCGCGCAAGAACCGGCTGCCCTACATCTGGTCGCTTGACCGCATCATGATTGCCGTGGGCATCGGAGGTGCGATTGTCCGCATGGGCAACCTCTTCAACTCCGAAATTTTCGGCACGGCGACCACGCTTCCGTGGGGCTTCGAATTCGTACGGTCGGCCAAGTGGGTGAACGAGTTCGCTCCGCAGGCGGTGCACCCCACCCAGATTTACGAGGCGCTCTGCTATGTGGCCACCTTTGCGCTGCTGGCATGGCTTTACTACCGGCGTGACCTGGCCCGCCGCCGTCCCGGCGTGCTCTTCGGCATCGGCCTGCTCGGAATTTTCCTCACGCGTTTCCTCATCGAGTTCATCAAGACCGAGCAGGAGGCCTTCGAAGTGGGATGGGCGCTCGACATGGGACAGTGGCTCAGCATCCCCTTCATCCTGCTGGGCATCTACATGATTTACCGGGGTTTCTCACAGCCCGAAGTGAAGGTGCAGCCTTCTGCTGCGGGTGCTGGGGCAAAGACCTCGACCGTCAAACCCGAGAAGAAAAAGAGACGATGAACTCCAATTCGATGGTCGAGCAGGTCAACCGCCTTGTCGGCAATCTGCTTGCGGCAAACAGCGTGGTCTGGCTCCCCGATGTGGGGACGCTTCGTGTGGAGCGCCAGGCGGCCCGACGTCTTTCGCGCCGGGAGGTGCAGCCTCCCGTGCGGCTGGTGAACTTCTCGTCGCAACGCAGCGGCGAGTCGCTTGTCGACGCCATTGCCCGTGCCGCACGGTGTGACCGCGCGGCGGCTGATGATATCTACATGCGCTGGCTCTCCCGCGTCCGGACCGGCGAGGGGCTGGTGATGGAGGGTGTCGGCGTATTGAAATTCAAGAACTTCACCCCCGACGAGGCGTTCGACCGACGACTCAACCCCCAGGGCAGCAAACCGATGCGTGTCCACACGCCCCGACGCCTCGACTGGAGCGTCTGGGTGGGACTTGTGGCGGCCCTTTTGGCCGTGGGCGTCGTGGTCTATCAGTTCGGTCTGAAACCCGGAACGGCCGACCGTTCCGCTGCCCTGCGTCACGAATCCGCTTCGGTTGCCGGGGCGGCCGGGGATGCTGTGCGGAGTACTGCGGGGGCTTCGGCTCCGTCCGCTGCCGCAACGATTGATAACGGGGCATCGAGCATCGCCTCCGGGGATGTTGCTCCGGCGGCTCCGGCCGAGACGGCGCCTTCTGCCCCGGCTCTTGCCGCGGATGCCGCGTCGCCCTCTTCGGCCGGTATGGAAAAAGCGGAAGCGGAGCGGAAGACCCCGTCCGCTCAGGCGGGTGAGCCGGTCCGTATGGTCTCGAAACGTCACTATGTGGTGCTGGGCGTCTATTCGACGCAGGAGAATGCCGAACGTGCGGCACATCTTGCCTCCGAAAAGGAGCAGGCGCTGCGTTGCTCGGTCTACCGGTTCGGCAGCAAATTCATGGTTTCGCCGTTCGAATCGGACGATGTCGAGGCCGGCCGCCAGTTCGTGCGCGCCTATCGCAGTGCCTTCCCCGAAATGTGGGTCTACTCCGCAAAATGAGTCTTTCGGAGCTGATAATCACCGTTGTGGACTGGTTCTACGTGAAGCCGGTCGCAGCGCTTCTGCCCCGGCAGACCTATCGTTATGCCGTTTGCGGCGGGGCTAATGTCGTGTTCGGGTGGGTGTGCTACTTCCTGGCCTACAACTATCTGTTCGACAAGCAACTGTTCGATTTGGGCCTCGTCGTGCTTTCGCCCCACGTGGCCACCATGCTCTTCATCTTTCCGTTCACCTTCTTCTCGGGATTCTGGCTCAACCGCCACGTCGCCTTCCGCCGCTCGCCGCTGCCGCGGGGCACGCAGCTCTTCCGCTATCTGCTCTCGGTGCTGGGCTCTATTGTGGTGAATTACCTCTGTCTGAAACTTTTCGTCGACGCATGCGGCTTCTGGGCCACCCCTTCGCAGATGCTTGCCTCGTTCATTACGATGGTATACAGCTATCTGGCCGCCAAATACTTTACCTTCCGTCACGCCGCCGAATTCTGAATGCGGCCTGCCGTAATGCCGTGAGGCGTCTCCGCGTCGCCCGCTGCGGCTCCGCATCCGGGGGTCAGCGGCTGCGCTGCTCCTCGCGCAGCTTCTGCAGTTCGTACATCCGGTCGCGGAACTTCGCCGCGGCGAGGAAGTCGAGCGACTTGGCCGCCCGTTCCATGTCCGTCCGCGCCTTGTCTATCAGCGCATCGATGTTCTCGCTGGCCGCATAGCTCTTCTGGATGTCGGCCGCACTCATGTAGTGCTCCTCGGCAATAGGGTAGACCGTCGGTGTGGAGTCGCCCGTGCTCTTGCCTGCCAGCAGCGTGCTCTGTCCCGTGCCGCTCTTCTGCGCCTTGCGGGGCAGCATGCCGTGCTCCATGTTGTAGCGCACCTGGATGTCGCGGCGGCGGTTGCTCTGCTCGATGGCGTAGCGCATCGACTCGGTACAGGTGTCGCCGTACATGATGACGTTGCCCTGCGCATGGCGGGCGGCGCGGCCCGCAATCTGCGTGATGGAGCGCACGTTGCGCAGGAATCCCTCCTTGTCGGCGTCGAGAATCGCCACCAGCGCCACCTCCGGCAGGTCGAGACCCTCGCGCAGCAGGTTGACGCCCACCAGCACGTCGAACATGCCGGCCCGCAGGTCCTCGAGTATCTGGATGCGTTCGAGCGTGTCGACGTCCGAGTGGATGTAGCGGTTGCGCACCCCCACGCGGTCGAAGTATTTCGACAACTCCTCGGCCATCCGCTTGGTGATGGTCGTCACGAGCACCTTGTCGTCGCGCTTGACCCGGCGGTCAATCTCCTCCAGCAGGTCGTCGATTTGGTTGAGCGTGACGCGCACCTCGAGCGGCGGGTCCACGAGTCCCGTGGGGCGAATCAGCTGCTCGACGACCACGCCTTCGCTCTTCATCAGCTCCCAGTCGGCAGGCGTGGCGCTCACGTAGATGGAGGTGCCCTGCAGCTGCTCGAATTCGGCGAAGGTCACCGGCCGGTTGTCCTTCGCCGCCGGAAGCCTGAACCCGTACTCGACCAGATTCTCCTTGCGGGCCCGGTCGCCGCCGTACATGGCGTGCACCTGCGGCAGCGTGACGTGGCTCTCGTCCACCACCAGCAGGTAATCCTTCGGGAAGTAGTCCAGCAGGCAGAAGGGACGCGTTCCGGCGGCACGGCCGTCGAAGTAGCGCGAATAGTTCTCGATGCCGGGGCAGTAGCCCAGCTCCTTAATCATCTCCACGTCGTACTCCACGCGCTGCTTGAGCCGCTGCGCCTCGACCATGCGCCCCGACTGCTCGAAAAATTCGACCTGCTTCCCGAGGTCGAGGTAGATTTGCTGCACGGCCGAATGGATGCGCTCCTTGGTCGTCACGAAGAGGCTCGTGGGGTAGAGTGTCAGCGTGTCGAGCGAGTGGATGCGTTGTCCCGTGGCGGGGTCGATGCTCTGGATGGCCTCCACCTCGTCGTCGTAGAACATCACGCGGAAACACTGGTTGCCGAACTCGCCGAAGGCGGCCATGATGTCGACCGTGTCACCGTTGACGCGGAACGTGGCGGGTTCGAGCTCCCGTTCGGTGCGCGTGTAGAGTGCCTCGACCAGCTTGTAGAGGAAGTGCTTGTAGCTCACCACCTGCCCCACGCGGATGTTGATGGCCGTGGCATGGAAGTCGGCCGGGTTGCCGCAGCCGTAGAGGCACGAGACGCTCGAGACGACGATGACGTCGCGGCGCCCCGAGAGAAGTGTTGCGACGGTGTTCAGACGCATCTTCTCGATTTCGGCGTTGATGGAAAGGTCCTTTTCGATATAGGTGTCCGTCGAGGGCAGGTAGGCCTCCGGCTGGTAATAGTCGTAGTAGGAGACGAAGTACTCGACGGCATTCTCGGGGAAGAAGTTCTTGAATTCGCCGTAGAGCTGTGCCGCGAGGGTCTTGTTGTGGCTGAGGACCAGCGTCGGGCGGTCGAGCCGCGCGATGACGTTCGCCACGGTAAAGGTCTTGCCCGAGCCGGTGACGCCGAGCAGGGTGTTGTGCTTCGAGCCGTGCGTGATGGCGCTCACGAGCTGGTCGATTGCCTCCGGCTGGTCGCCCATGGGGGCGTAGTCCGATACAAGGTTGAAGTTCATGAGGCAAAGGTAGTGAAGAATTCACAAAACGGTGATGTCCGCTCCATTATTTTGTCCGTGCGGGTGCGTGCGTGCCGGCAGGTGCAAAGAAATCGGAGGCGGACGGCGGTGCTTTCTGAATTGTTTCGTATCTTTGCCGGTATGATTGACAGGGAAACGGTAGACCGCATCTATGCCGCCGCCAACATCGTGGACATCATCGGCGACTACGTCACGCTCAAACGCAAGGGCGTGAACTATACGGCGTGCTGCCCGTTTCACAACGAAAAGACCCCCTCGTTCATCGTCTCGCCGGCCAAGGGACTCTACAAGTGCTTCGGCTGCGGCAAGGGCGGCAATGCCGTCACCTTCCTCATGGAGCAGGAGGGCATCTCCTATCCCGAGGCGCTGAAGATGGTGGCCAAACGCTACGGCATCGAGGTCCACGAGAAGGAGCTGACGGAGGAGGAGGTGCGGCGCAACGACGACCGCGAATCGATGTTCGCGCTCAACGGATGGGCGGCCGAATACTTTGCCAACTACCTCCACAACGAGACGGAGGGCCGCAGTGTCGGCATGAGCTATTTCCGGCAGAAGCGCGGCATGACCGATGCCATCATCCGCAAGTTCGGGCTGGGATTCTGTCCCGCCCGGGGCGACCGCATGTCGAAGGATGCCCTGGCGGCGGGCTACAAGCGGGAGTTCCTGCTCTCGACGGGGCTTTCGCTCGAGCGCGAGAGCGACGGGTCGCTCTACGACCGTTTCCGCGACCGCGTGATTTTCCCGGTGCACAACATCTCGGGCCGCGTCGTCGCCTTTGGCGGCCGTACGCTGCGCACCGACAAGCAGGTGGCCAAGTACCAGAATTCGCCCGAGAGCGAAATCTACAGCAAGAAGCGCGAGCTTTACGGCCTCTATTTTGCCAAGAAGGCCATCCAGCAGCAGAACTTCGCCATTATGGTCGAGGGCTATACCGATGTCATCTCGATGCACCAGGCGGGTGTCGAGAACGTCGTCTCGTCGTCGGGCACCTCGCTGACGACCGACCAGATACGGCTGTTGGGGCGCTTCACGAAGAACATCACGGTCATCTACGACGGCGACTCGGCGGGTATCCACGCCTCGCTGCGCGGCATCGACATGATTCTGCGCGAGGGGATGAACGTGCGGGTGGTGCTGCTGCCCGAGCCCGAGGACCCCGACTCCTTTGCCCGGAGCCATACGGCCGAGGAGGTGCAGGCATATATTCGCGACCACGAGCGCGACTTCCTGGAGTTCAAGGCCGAACTGCTGCTGAAGGATGCCCAGGGCGACCCGATTAAGAAGGCGGCGCTCATCGGCGACATGGTCACCTCGGTGGCGCAGATTCCCGACCCGATTCAGCGTTCGGTCTATATCAAGGAGTGCGCCCGCATCATGGACATCGACGAGAACCTCCTCATCTCGGAGGTGGCGCGCAAACGCCTCTCGACTACCGGCGACCGCGAGGCCGACGATTTCCTGCGGCGTCAGACCGCCCAGCAGCGCGATCAGCAGCGTGCACAGCAGCCTGTGCCCCAGCACGAGGTGCAGTATGTACAGCGGGTCGAGGCGGGAAGCAGCACCGAGGCGCTCGAACGCGAGCTGGTCAAGTACCTGCTCAAGTTCGGCCACTGTTCGTTCGACTTCAAGGAGGGGCGCAACATGGTTCCCTGCAACGTCGCCGAGGTGATTTTCGCCGAACTCGATGCCGACAACCTGAGCTTCCGCAATCCGCTCTACAACCAGATTCTGGCCACCTATCGCGAGCAGTGGCAGCTGCTGGGGACGGGGGTCGAGGTGCCGGTGCACTACTTCCTGAACCATCCGGACCCCGAGGTCTGCAACGTTTCGGTCGACATTCTGACGTCGGACGATAACTACGTTGCCTCGGAGTTGTGGAAACGCAAGGATGTGCATGTCGAGAGCGAGTCGGAGATGCTGGCCGTAGGGGTGCCCAAGGCGGTGACGCTCTACAAGTCGAAGGTCATCGACGGCTTCATCAAGGAGTTGCATGCCCGCCTTGCGGACGAGTCGCTCGGCGAGGAGGAGATGTCCGAGGTGATGCAGCGGCTGGCGCGGCTCAATACGGCGAGGGTTTCGATTGCCCACAAGCTGCAACGGCTGATACTGTAAGGACCGCGGGGCGGGGCAGACGTGTCAGGCGATGCGGAAGAGATAAAAAAGGGGGCGGGCTCGCGGAGTGTATGCGTCGGACGCATACCGTGTGCAAACAGAATGGACGGAAGGATATGCGCAGAACATATCCGAACGGGGAGTGGCTCCCCGGGCCGGAGACCCGCCCCGAAGTGAAAATGACAACAATTGTGCCGATATGGCGGAGCAGAAGAAGATAAACATACGCAACAAGCGCGCGACGTTCGACTACGAGATTCTCGAGGAGTGGGTCGCGGGAGTCGTGCTGGTGGGCACGGAAATCAAGTCGATTCGTGCCGGAAAGGCCTCGATGACCGATTCCTACTGCTATTTCGACAAGGGAGAGCTGTGGATTCGCGGCGTCAACATCGCCGAGTACGACTGGGGTACCTGCAACAACCATGCGCCGCGCCGCGACCGCAAGCTGCTGCTCACGCACCGCGAGCTGGAGAAGCTCTCGCGTGCGTCGCAGGACCGCGGACTGACGATTGTCGGGCTGCGTCTCTTTCTCAACGAACGGGGCCTGGCGAAAATCGTCATCGGGCTTGCGCGCGGCCGCAAGTCCTACGACAAGCGCGAGTACCTCAAGGAGAACGATGCGCGCCGCGAGATGGACAAGGCGATGAAGGCCTACAAAAGATAGCAGCTCCGGCAGCGGCCGGGCCTATGGGCAGCGGCGCGCAACCGGTGCGGAAAGTGGAGAAAAAAGAACGGAATGGAACAGACAAGGGTCAAGGCGCTCTTTTTCGATGTCGACGGAACGCTGGTGAGCTTCCGTACGCACCGTGTGCCCGATTCGGCGCGCGAGACGTTGCGTGAGGCGCACGAACGCGGTGTGAAGCTCTACATCGCCACGGGCCGTGCGGCGAAGGACCTCGGTGAACTCGAGGGCATTCCCTACGACGGCGTGGTGGCGCTCAACGGTTCGCACTGCGTGACGGCCGACGGCCGTACGGTCAGCAGCGCCCCGATTCCGCGCGGGGAGTTCGAACGTTCGCTGGCGCTTGCCGAACGGTGGGGCTACTCGATTGCCTTCGAGCTGGACGAGGGGCTTTTTGTCAACCGCCTGACGCCTGCGGCCGAACATTGGGCGCGGCTGGTGGCGCATCCCGTTCCGGTGGAGTGTGACCTCAGGGCGCTTTACGAGCGGTGCGAATGCCGCCAGATGTGTTTCTTCTTCGACGAGGAGACCGAGCGGCGGGTGATGCCCGAACTGCCGGGCCTCATGGCTGCGCGGTGGTGCCCGATTTTCGCCGACATCAACGTTGCGGGGGTGAGCAAGGCGACGGGCATGGCAAGTTTTGCCCGTGACGGCGGTTTCGAGCTCTGCGAGACGATGGCCTTCGGCGACGGGGGCAACGATGCGGCAATGCTGCGTGCGGCCGGAGTGGGCGTGGCGATGGGCAACGCCTGCGAGGCGGCGCTGCGTGCGGCAGACCATGTGACCGCTGCGGTCGAAGACGACGGCGTGCGGCGTGCGCTCGAGCATTTCGGCATCATCGGGCGATGAGCTTCGGAGCGGGTCGTCCCGAACGTGGAACAAGATTGTGAACGAAACGAAACAACAAAAATATGGCACTGATACTGTGTATTGAAACCGGAACCGACATCTGCTCGGTCGGAATCGCCAAGGACGGCGAGTTGCTGTCGCTCCGCGAGAGCGACGAGGGGCGCGACCATGCGCGCAAGGTGGGCGTCTTCGTCGATGAACTGCTGCGCGAAACGGGCATTGCACCCGACGAACTCGATGCCGTGGCCGTCGGCAAGGGGCCGGGCTCCTATACGGGGCTGCGTATCGGCGTCTCCTTTGCCAAGGGACTCTGCTACGGACTGCAGCTCCCGCTGCTGGCCGTAGGGTCGCTCGACGCCCTGACGGAGGTGGCGCGCGAGGATTACGAGGCGGGCATCATCCGGGTCGACGGCTGGGACCGTGCGCTGCTCTGCCCGATGGTCGACGCGCGGCGCATGGAGGTCTATGCGCAGGTGTTCGACAGCGAGGGCCGGCCTCAGAGCGAGGTTTCGGCCGAGGTGGTGGGCCCCGAAAGTTTCGCCCGTTTCCGCGCGGAGGGGCGTCCCTTCGTCATCTTCGGCAATGGTGCCCGCAAGTGTGTCGAGGCGCTGCCCGACTCCATTCTGGTCGATGTAACCCCCTCGGCCCGCGGTCTGGCACGGCTGGCGCAGCAGGCTTTCGACGAGGGACGCAAGGAGGATGTCGCCTACTTCGAGCCCTTCTATCTGAAGGACTTCGTCGTTACGACCTCGAAAAAGAAACTCTTCTGAGCGAAGGTTATGCGGGCGGGCTGTCGCGAGAAGTCGGAGCGCCGTTTCGCGGCCGATACCGGCTCTGCGGAGGTCTGCGGCTCGCCGATGGGCGAAGCTGCGTTGCAGGGCCTGTTGTCGGAACGGACCTTTCCCCGGTTTGCCGAAGAGGTCGCCCGCGAAGTGCGTGACTCGGGGGCGGTCGAGGTGCTGTATGGGCTGATTACCGAACGCGCCGAGGCTTTGCCGCGGGCGGTCCGTCACCGGATACTGTTTCGCGGGGCCTATGTGCTGGAGCGAATCTTTTTCGAAACGCCAGAGCTCTTCGAACCCTGCATCGATCGGTTTTGCAGCCGGGACTTTCCGGCCTGCAGCGATGAGAGCATGAAGCGCCATTTCGGGAAGATAATGGCCCGTCTGCTCCTCGATTATCGGCCTGAAGAGGCCGTTCTGGAGCGCATTGCCGAGGCGGCCGCACGGTGGGCCGTGGAGCATCGGGCAAAGGTGGCCGTGCGGGTCTGGGCGGTGGAGGTGCTGTTGTGCTGCCGTGGCCGTGTGGCGTGGCTGACGGAAATCGGGGACGAGCTGCTGGCTGCCGTCGGGCGGGATGCATCGCCGGGCATTGCCGTGCGGATGCGCAAACGCTGGCGGATGGCGTTCGGAGGGGAGAGCCGGTGAACCGACAGCCGGATATGAAACAAACGCGGGAGCGGAACCTTGCAGGGTTCCGCTCCCGCGTGTTTTGTCTCTGACCGGACCGGCTATTCGATGTCGCTCAGCTGGGCCTTGAGCCGTTGCCGGAACGCCTCGCCGATGTAGGGCAGCGAATCGACGCGCTCGAGCAGCAGCGCCTTGTCGCGTTCGTAGGCCCGGAGGTGTTCGGCAGCCTGCGTCGGCTCCTCGACGATGAAGTTGGGCGCCTGAGAGACGGTGAGGTACTCGGCCGGCAGCATGAGGTAGGGCTCCTGACGGCTCTGCTCGGCCTTGAACTCGACCGTCAGCGCGAGGCAGCGCTTGAAGATGCCGCTCTTGCCGTAGAGCTCCTTCTGGTGCGCGAGCGCGTAGGTGTCGAAGAGCAGCTCGATGTCGAGCGGTTCGCTGCAGGAGCGTCTGCCCGTATGGATGACCGGTGCGAGCGTATAGGGGTCGTAGCTCCACGTGCCGGCCTCGGGGAAGCGGGCATAGGGGAGTTCGCGGCCGTTGAGGCGCACCTTGACGGGCGGGAACTGGGCCGGGAAGCGCAGTTCGTAGCTGCAGCGTGCCGATGCACCGTCGTAGCTGCCGCGGCGGGCGCCTATCAGCACCCGGATGCCCCGTTCGTTCTGCCGCTTGACGATGTGTGTCGATGCGCTCGCCCCCTCCTCGTAGGCCGTGCTGAAGCCGTCGTCCTCGTAGTAGTCCAGCTCGCCGTCGGCTCCCGGGATGAACTCCAGCACGAGCGTGTCGCAGCGCTGCTGGAGGTTGCGGACCGAGGACGGATTCATCGGCAGGATGGCGCCCGCGCGTGCAAACCAGGGATTCTCGGCCAATGTATAAAGGAGCGTATCGCGGCGGTTGCCGGCGTGCATGACGCCCGTCGCGCAGTCGTACCACTGCCCCTCGGGGAACCAGACCGTACAGCGTGCCAGCCCCGTGATGCTGTCGACGGGTTCGGTGACGGCCGTGGCGAGGATGTCGTCGCCGAACATGTACTCACCGCGGGCGCTGTAGGCCTCTTCCCGCTCGGGCGAGTCATAGTACATCGGGCGGCAGATGCCTACGCCCGTATCGTAGTTCTGCCGTGCGGCATTGTAGATATAGGGTGCCAGCGTATAGCGCAGCCGGATGGCGTCGCGCATCATGAAGAAGTAGTCGGGGAACATCCAGATGCAGCGTTCGATGCGCGCATCCTTGGTGGCGTGGGTCTTGAAGATGGGGGTGAAGACGCCGTACTGCAGCCAGCGCGTGTAAAGCTCGGGGTCGGTGGCACGCTGCTCGCGGTGGAACATGTGGCCGCCGATGTCGTGGCCCCAGTAGCCGTAGTTGACGTTCGACGCCGTTGCGGTGAAGTAGGGCAGGTAGGCCAGCGTCTGCCATGTGGCGTAGGTGTCGCCCGAGAAGGCCAGCGGGTAGCGGTGGCTGCCCAGTCCGCCCCAGCGGTGGTAGATGAAGGGCCGCTGCGAGGGATGCTCCATGCGTGCGTGTTCGAAGAAGGTGTGGTTGAGCCAGAAGGTGTTCGACAGGCCGGGCGTGAAGCGGCTCTCCTTCCACTGCTGCCAGTCGAGCCACCAGAAGTCGACGCCGAGCCGCTCCATGGGGCTCAGCACGCATTTGAAATAGGCGTCGGCCCAACGCTGCTCGTCGATGCGGAAGGGGACGCTTTTGCCCGGTTCCGACCATCCGTACTCCTTCGTGAAGGCATCGTAGACCTCCTCGTAGGGCTGGATGCCCGAAGCCGGATGGAGGTTGAGCGCTGTCTTCAGCTGCTCGCGCTCGGTCCAGCGGAGGAAGTTGCCGGGCGAGGGGAAGAGCTGCTTCTGCCAGGTATAGCCCGTCCAGCCGATGCGCTGGCCGTATTCGTCCTTTGCGGGGTCCTTCTTGCGCAGGCCCCAGGTCTCGTGCCAGTCCATGTCGACAATCAGCACGTCTATCGGGATGTCGAGGCTCCGGAGCTTATGCACCAGGTCGACGAATTCGTTGTCGGAATATTGCCAGTAACGGCTCCACCAGTAGCCGAACGTGTACTTCGGCGGCAGCGGTGCACGGCCTGCAACGAGCGCATAGTCGGCCAGCGCCTGGCGGTAGTCGTGTCCGTAGGCGAACAGGTAGAGGTCCTGCCGTTCGCCTTCGGGCCGGGGGGCTACCCAGCGGCCCCAGGCCGACGAATCGGGCGTCAGCACGTGGCGACGGCTGTCATCCACCACGGCCCAGCCCGAGCGGGAGAGGATACCCTGTTCGAGGGGCTCCTTGAGCCGCTCGCCGTCGGCTCCGTCGAGCGTGCGTGCAGTGCCCATCAGGTTGAGCGAATCCTCCAGACCGGGGTGCCAGACCACTTCGCGTTTGCCCATGCGGAAAGCGACGCGCAGGTTGTCGGCCGTGAACCGTCCTCCCTTGTCGTATGTGAGCCGCAGGGCCGGGGTGATGAGCGAGAGCCGCTTTTTGCTCTCGCGCACGTTGAAGTCGGGAACGGTCGTTTCGCGGTTGACGAACGTAAGCGTCGCGCGGTCTTCAAACCGGCCATCCTCGCTCCACTCCATGCGGATGAGCCGGGGGGTAAGCACTGTGAAGCGGGCTTTGCCGCAGGTGACGACGGCATTGGGGTCGGCTTCGGGATTCTCCGCCGCGGCCGCTCCGGGCAGGAGCGCCAGTGTGGCGGCAAGCAGGATGAGATGCAGCGGTTTCATATTCATATCTGGAGTTTCGATTTTATCCTCACAAAGATAAAAAACGAAACGCATCGCTGCAAGTTTTTTGCGGCGACGCGTCGGTTTCGGGTGTCGGTTTCGTATGCCGGGTTCAGCCGGCTGGCTGCGCCCCTTTTCCGGGCGGTGCGCAGGTTGCGGCTGTTCGGTGTCAGCCGCTCTTCGGACGGGTTATTCCCCGCTGCCCTCGGCGGATGGGGTCCCCTGGGCCGGCAGGGCGGTGCGTTCCGCACCGGCGGTTCCCGGCTCCTCCTCGATGCCTCCGGCGGCTTCGAGCGTGCGGGCCGATTGGCGGCGCTTGGTCGGAAGCCCCAGCTTCCGGAGCCGCTCGCCCGAGCGGATGATGTTGTCGTTGCCCGTGCAGAGACGCTTGTAGGCATCGTCGTAGGCGTCGCGGGCCTTGCCCAATGCCGCGCCGACCCCCTCGAGCGACGAGGTGAAGGCGACCAGCTGGTCGTAGAGCTTCGTACCGTAGGTGACGATATCGGCCGTGTTGCGGTTCTGTGCGTTGCGCTTCCAGAGGTCGTCCACCAGCTTGAGCAGCGCGAAGAGGTTGGTCGGCGACGAGATGATGACCTTCTTTTCGTAGGCATCCGACCAGATGGAGGGGTCGTTCTGCAGCGCCGTGAGGAAGGCCGGTTCGTTGGGTATGAACATGATGACGAAGTCGGGCGACTCGACTGCGGGCTGCACCTCCCTGCACACGAGCCGCTGGTACTCCTTGCGTCCCAGCTCGGTGACGTGCTGCCGCACCGAGGCCAGATGGGCCGCCAGATGGCGGGCCCGTTCGGCTTCGCTCTCGGCCGAGGTGTAGTTGACGAAGGCCGTCAGCGAGACCTTCGAGTCGATGACGATGCATTTTCCCTCGGGCAGCCGCAGCACCACGTCGGGACGGCGGTTGTTGCCTTCGCTGTCCTTGATGTTGAGCTGCGTCTGGTAGTGGACGCCGCGGATGAGGCTCGAATGGTCGAGGATGGTTTCGAGAATCATCTCGCCCCAGTCGCCCTGCACCTTCGAATTGCCCTTCAGGGCGTTGGTCAGATTTGTCGTCTCGGCCGTGATGCGGCGGTTGAGCTCCATGAGGTTCTTCAGCTCGTTGTGCAGCGCGCCGCGCTGCTCGTTCTCGTGGCTGTAGATGCGCTCGACCCGCTCGCGGAATTCGGCGATGTTCTCCTTGAAGGGCTTGAGTAGCAGGTCGAGCGACTCCTTGTTGGTCTCCCTGAAGCGGCGCGACTGCTCGCCCATGATTTCGTTGGCCAGGTTCTGGAACTGGAGCCGAAGCCGCTCCTCGCTCTTTTCGCGCTCGGCTTGTTCGGCAGCGCGCTCTTCGGCGTTGCGGTTGCGCAGGGCCTCGATTTCCGCTGCGGAACGCTCGCGTTCGGCTGCGGCGCGCTCGCGCTCGGCGGCCAGTACGGTTTCGATGCGCATGCGCTCCTCGAGCCGGGTGCGTGCTTCGGCCTCGGCAAGGCTGCGCGCCTCGACCGCCTCCGCCTTTTCCCTGAGCAGACGCTGGGTGTCGCGCCGCAGCAGCGCTGCCGCTACGGCCAGTGCTCCGGTAGAGAGGCAGAGCACGACGATTACGATAATCAATCCGGTATTCATGGATACAAAATTAGTGAATTATTTCGGTTCGGCTCCTTGTCCGCAGGCTTTTTGTCGTCCGTGATGTCGGGAGAGGCCCGCCGGCCGGGCGGGGCAAGGTGACGCATTCGAGTCGGATGAGGCTGCGTTTTGCACCTTTCCGGCCGTATCCGGCCGCGTGCGGGTGTTTTTCAGGCGTTGCCTATTGCAGGGCGGATTTTGTTCGTTATCTTTGTAGTGACCAAACATACCTGTTAACTGCTAACAACTGCCTGACCATGCAAAGAACCATAGCCCCTTCGATGCTTTCGGCCGACTTCGGCCATCTGGAACGCGACACGCGGATGATTGACCGCAGCGCCGCCGAGTGGGTCCACATCGACGTGATGGACGGAGTCTTCGTCCCCAACATTTCGTTCGGATTTCCCGTGCTGAAGGCCATCCGCAAGGCTACGGGCAAGTTCCTCGACGTGCATCTGATGATTGTCGAGCCCGAAAAGTACATCACCCGCTTCGCCGAGGCGGGAGCCGACCTGGTGACGTTCCATTACGAGGCTACGTGCGACGTGCACGGCTGCATCGAACTGATTCGCCGCAGCGGCGTGCGTGTCGGAGTCTCCATCAAACCCGCCACGTCGGTCGACGTGCTGCGCGACATCCTGCCTCTGGTCGACGTGGTGCTGGTGATGAGTGTCGAACCGGGATTCGGCGGGCAGTCGTTCATCCCCGCTTCGCTCGACAAGATTGCCCGGCTGCGCGCTTTGGCGCAGGAGCTGGGGCTGGAGACCGTCATCGAGGTCGACGGCGGCATCTCGTCGCGCAATGCGCGCGAGGTGTTCGAGGCCGGGGCCGAGGTGCTCGTGGCGGGCAATGCCGTCTTCGGCGCCGAGGACCCTGCGGCCGAAATTGAGCGGATGCTCCGCGTCTGAGTCCGTCCCGTCGTGTGGGGCCCGCCTCCTTGCCGGAGATGTGCGGGGTGATTTCCGCGCTGCGAAAGGCGGATTGTCGGGAGAAATCGCTACCTTTGCGCTGTTTTTATTCCGATTATGATTTCACTGGACAATCTTACCGTAAGCTACGGGGGCTGGACCCTCTTCGACAATATCTCGTTCCTCATCAATCCCAAGGACCGTATCGGCCTGGTGGGCAAGAACGGCGCGGGCAAAACCACGCTGCTGCGCATCATCACCGGTGAACAGCAGCCTACGTCGGGTGCCGTGACCATCAACGGCGAATGCACGATTGGCTATCTGCCCCAGACGATGCGCGTGGCCGACACCACGACGCTGGTCGAGGAGACGGCCAAGGCCTTCGACGAGGTGTTGCGCCTCGAGGCCGAGATTGCCTCGCTCACGCGTGAAATCGCCGAACGCACCGACTACGAGAGTGCCGCCTACGAGCAGCTGCTCCACCGGCTCAACGATGCGCAGGACCGCTTCCACATCCTCGGCGGCGAGACGCGCGACGCCGACATCGAGAAGACGCTGCTCGGCCTGGGATTCCGCCGCGAGGATTTCGGCCGGGCGACGAGCGAGTTCTCGGGCGGCTGGCGCATGCGCATCGAGCTGGCCAAGCTGCTGCTGCGACGCCCCTCGATTTTCCTGCTCGACGAGCCGACGAACCACCTCGACATCGAGTCGATTCAGTGGCTGGAGGAGTATCTGCGCAACTACAACGGCGCCGTACTGCTCATCTCGCACGACCGTGCCTTTCTGGACAATGTGACCACGCGCACGGTCGAGCTCTCGCTGGGCAAAATCTACGACTACAAGGTTCCCTACTCGAAATACGTCGTCCTGCGCGCCGAGCGCCGGGCGCAGCAGCTGGCCGCCTACGAAAACCAGCAGCGGATGATTGAGAAGACCGAGGAGTTCATCGAAAAGTTCCGCTACAAGCCCACCAAGTCGAACCAGGTGCAGTCGCGCATCAAGCAGCTCGACCGTCTGGAACGCATCGAAATCGAGGAAGAGGACCTCGCGACGCTCAACATCAAGTTCCCGCCCGCCCCCCGCTCGGGGCAGATTGTGGCCGAAATCAAGGAGGCCGGCATGTCGTTCGGCGCGAAGCATGTCTTCAGCGGCGCCAACTTCACCATCGAGAAGGGCGACAAGATTGCGCTGGTGGGACGCAACGGCGAGGGCAAGACGACCATGGCCCGCATGCTCATCGGGCAGCTTACGCCCACCGAGGGCTCCATCCGTCTGGGCGCCAATGTCAACATCGGCTACTATGCCCAGAATCAGGACGACCTGATGGACGGCGATTTCACGGTCTACGATACGCTCGACCGCGTGGCCGTGGGCGACATCCGCACCCGCCTGCGCGATATCCTGGGCGCCTTCCTCTTCCGCGGCGAGGACATCGACAAGAAGGTCAAGGTCCTCTCGGGCGGCGAGCGGGCGCGTCTGGCAATGGCCCGCATGATGCTCGAACCGCGCAACCTGCTGGTGCTCGACGAGCCGACGAACCACATGGACATGCGGTCGAAGGATATCCTGAAGAGTGCGCTGATGAAGTACGACGGCACGGTGGTGGTTGTCTCGCACGACCGCGAATTCCTCGACGGCATGGTGCAGAAAGTCTACGAGTTCCGCGACGGCGGCGTGAAGGAGTATCTGGGCGGCATCTACTACTTCCTCGAGAAGCGCAAGCTCGAGTCGCTGCAGGAAATCGAGCGGCGCGATGCGCCGGCAAAGACGGCTGCTGCACCCCGGACTGAAAAGGCCGGGACGGAGCCCTCTTCCGCACCGCTTTCGGGCAAGGCCTCCTACGAGCAGCGCAAGGAGCAGGAGAAACTGCTGCGCAAGCTGCGCAAACAGGTGGAGAATATCGAGGCCGAGCTGGCCGACATCGAGCGGCAGATTGCCGAATACGATGCCCGCTTTGCAGCCGGTGGCGAATACAACGAGGCCGATTTCACGGCCTACAACGATTTGAAGGCGCGTTACGACCACCAGATGCACGAGTGGGAGAAGGCCTCCTACGAACTGGAAATCACCGAGGGCGAGTAGCCCCGCCGCATGGCTCGGTCCCGGGCGTGCGAATGTTGTCGACCGTGCCGCAGGGGAGCGGTCTACGAACAAGCAAATACTGGAACAACGATGGATAATATCATTTTCGGAATACGCCCGGTGGCCGAGGCTGTCGAGTCGGGCAAGCAGATTGAGAAACTCTACATCCGCAAGGGTGCCGAGGGGGCGCTGATGACCGAGCTGCGCGACCTCTGTTTCCGACACCGCATCCGCGTGCAGGAGGTGCCGGTCGAGAAGCTCAACCGGCTGGTGCGGGGCAACCACCAGGGGGTCGTGGCGCAGATTGCCGCCATCGAGTATGTCGAGCTGACCGATATTCTGGAGCGGGTGCCCGACGACGAGACGCCGCTGGTGGTCCTCTTCGACGGGGTGACCGACGTCCGCAACTTCGGCGCCATCGCCCGTTCGGCCGAGTGCGCCGGTGCTCACGGACTGATTGTGCCGCTCAAGAATGCGGCGCCGGTCAACGCCGAGGCTATCCGTTCGTCGGCCGGAGCGCTGACGACCATCCCGGTCTGCCGCGTGGGCTCCATCCGCAATACGCTCAAGCAGCTCCAGACGGAGGGCTTCCAGGTGGTCGCCGCCACCGAGAAGAGCCGCAAGCTGCTCTATGATGCCGACTTCCGCCGTCCGACGGTCATCGTCATGGGGGCCGAGGATACGGGCATCTCGAAGGAGGTGCTCAAGCTCTGCGACGAGCAGCTGGCCATTCCGCTCATCGGCCACATCGAGTCGCTCAACGTCTCGGCTGCGGCTGCCGTGATGCTCTTCGAGGCGGTCCGCCAGCGCATCGGCGAGTAGCCCTCGGCGAAGAATGTCCGCCGCATCGTGCCCTCCGCCGGAAGGGGGGGGCGTGTGCCATCGGCGGAAAATTGGGGCGGATGGTGCGGCCGAGGATTTTGCCCGCCTCTTTGGCCGGGATTCCGACGTATGCCGCCCTCTCTTCCGCATCCGAACAAAATCTCATAATCGTAGTGAATATGGAACTGAAGCAAAAATTCCGAAACGGGCTCGAGGCGCTCCGCGAAGGGGCCCTCTCCGTCCTGCGCCGCCATCCGGTGGAGCTGGTGCTGTTGCTGGCGCTGACCGTCACGCTGCTCGTCTTCTACGGACGGGACGAGACTCCCGGTTCGTGGGTGGTGCTCCTGGGGTGGAGTGCGCTGGTGCAGCTCGTTGTCAATCTGCTGGTCGGGCAGGGCCCCTGGCGCCGCATCTACTGGGTCGCATGGACGCCGTTCGTGCCGCTGGCGCTCTGGCCGGGGCTTCCCGAGTGGCTGACCACGCCGCAGGGACTTGTCTCGCTGCTGGTGCTCACGCCGCTGGCGCTGCTCGCATGCCGCCGTGCACGGGAGAACCGGCGGTTTGTCTCCGACGCGGTGCTCTATCTGCGCTCGGCCGTTCTGGCGATGCTCCTCGCGTATGTCGCCTTCGGACTCTTCGAGGCGATTCTCTGGTCGACGGCCTTCATCTTCGGCTTTTCGTCGGCCGAATGGGTCGGAACGCTTTCGGGACGGCTCGCTCCCGTGACGCATTTTTTCGCGGTTCCGGTGCTCTTCCTGATGATGCTCGACCGTTGGCTTGCACGCCGCGCCGCGGGCAACCGACTGCTCGAGGTGATGCTCAACTACATCTTCACGCCGGCTGTGGTCGCCTATGCGGCCATGCTCTACCTCTACCTGTTCAAGATTCTCTTCACGTGGCGGCTGCCCGACGGCGGCGTGGCCTACCTGGTCTTCGGCTTCACCATTGCGGCGCTGCTGGTCAAGGCGCTGCGCGAACTGCTCGAGCGGCGGACGCTCGACTGGTTCTACGACCGTTTCAGCTATCTGTCGCTGCCGTTTGTCGCCCTGTTCTGGATCGGCGTCGCACGGCGCGTGGGTGAATACGGACTCACGGAGATGCGCGTCTGGCTGCTGGCGTGCGGCGCAGTGATGTCGTTCTGCGTGCTGCTCTTCCTCTCGCGCCGGGCGGGACGCTATCTGTGGGTCGTACTGGCGGCTATGGTCACGGCAGCCGTGCTGCTCTACATTCCGCCCCTCGAACCTGCGCGCCTTGCCCTCCGTTCCCAGACGGAGCGGGCCGAGCGTGCCGCCGGGCGGCTGGGCATCCTTACGCCGGAGGGGCGCATCGACCTCGCGAAGTTCGAGGCCGACACGACGCAGCGCCGCACGTGCCGCAACCTTTACGAAGCGCTCGACTACCTCGAATACCGCGATACGCTTGCCATGGGCCGTTTCGGGGTCACCCCCGACGAGTTCCGCCATGCGGTTCCCTTTGCTCTTGAGGAGAAGTATGTGACGGAGGTCGGAACCGGAGAAGAGGAGTGCTGGGTGATGCCGTCGTCGAACCGGCGGATTGAGGGAATTGACCGCTTCAGGACCTTCTATGCGGACTTCTACGGTTATGCGGGTGATGGACCCTGTTATATCTTCGAGCAGGATACGCTGCGCCTTGCCTTCGGCGACGGTCGCCCCGATTTCCGGATTGCGGGCGGCGAGTTGATGGAGCAGATGCTCCGCCGGGTGCATCTCGATGCGGCAAGCGCCTCGGGAGAGGACTTCGAGCGCGAAAAGGACCGCATGCTCTTCTATGAGGATGACGACATCCTGATTCTGTTTTCCAATGCCTGTTTCTGCCGCGATTCGGTCTTGAGGCTCGACCATGTTGCGGTCGACTGCGCCATGACCCGATAACCCTTTGATAACCCTCCGATAACCCGACAGACCGATGACCGATGACCGAACTGCGCACCATCATCCATCCCCGTCTGGGCGAGGTGACCCTCGCCCGGAGCCCCCGTGTGCGGCGTGTCACGCTTTCGGTGCGGCCGTCGGGTGCGGTGCGGCTGGCCTATCCGTGGCGCTTCGCGCAGGCCCGGGCCCTGGAGTTTCTCGAGACGAAAATCGAGTGGGTCGAGGCTGCCCGCGAGCGGATGGCCCGCCGGCAGCCAGCCCTTCCGTCCGAACTGTCGGCCGAGGAGCGTACGGCGCGCATCGAGGAGCTGCGCCGCGCCGCCCGCGAGGACCTTCCGCCGCGCATCGAGCGCTGGTCGCAGCTCACGGGGCTGCGCTATGCGAAGCTCACCATCCGCGCCTCGCGCTCGAAGTGGGGGAGTTGCACGGGGCAGAACCACATCTCGCTGAGCCTCTTTCTGATGACCCTCCCGGAACATCTGCGTGACTTCGTCATTCTCCACGAACTCTGCCACACGGTCCATCACGACCATTCGCCGCGTTTCCATGCGCTGCTCGACCGTCTGGTCGGCGGGCACGAAAAAGCCCTCAACCGGGAGTTGAGGGCCTATACGACGGGCCGTTGAGACGGCTCGGTCGTCACATTCCAAATCAAATCAGGCGCCTGCACGGGCAGGCATTCCGGAGCGGTTACCTGCCCGAACTTACCGCCATCTTTTCGCGGCGCCACGTCGTTGCGCAGAAGAGCGTGGCAAGCAGCGTGCCGATGACGAAAATCCAGAAGGTGGCGTTCCAGCCACCCGCGCTGCTCTCGGCAACCGAGCCGATGACAATCTTGGCCAGCAGTGCATCGCCGAACAGATAACCGAACAGCCCGACGAATCCGGCGGCCGTACCGGCGGCATTCTTCGGAACGAGGTTCAGCGCCTGGATGCTCACCAGCGCCACGGGGCCGTAGATGCAGAAACCGATGACGCAGAGCGCCACATAGACAATCGTGCGGCAGACGGCCGTGGGGTCGCCGCCGAAGCTGCCGGCGAGCAGCTGGGCTACGGCCGCAGCCTTCCAGTAGAGCAGGATTCCGAGCAGCACGAGCACCATGTAGAGCACGTTGGCCGGAGCGCAGCGCCCCTTGAAGAAGCGGGCCGAAATCCAGCCACAGATGAGCGTGCCCGGCACACCGGCATAGTTGTGGAGCGAGAAGGCGAGGTTGCTCTGCGAAGCGTCCATGATGTCCATCTCCTGCAGGTAGACCGGCGCCCAGTCGCTGATGCCGTAGCGCACCAGATAGACGAAGGCGTTGGCCAGTGCGATGAGCCAGAGAATCTTGTTCTTGAAGATGTAGTCCACGAACAGGCGGCGGAAGGGGATTTTCTCCTCCTCGCCCTTGGCCGCCTTGACGGGCGAATAGTCGTTGCGGTACTCGTCGATGGGCGGCAGACCGCACGACTGCGGCGTGTCACGCAGCGCCCACCAGCAGAAGAGTGCCAGCAGCAGGGCGATGCAGCTCGGGAAGATGAAGGCGGCGCGCCACGTGTCGCCCCAGCCGCAGCTCAGAAAGATACCCACGCCCAGTGTGACCAGCAGACCGAGCGAACCGCTGCCGATGGTGTGCGAGGTGTTCCAGACCGACATCTTGAAACTCCGCTCGTTCTGCGAGAACCAGTGGGCCATGATGCGGCCGCACGGAGGCCAGCCCATGCCCGACAGCCAGCCGATGGCCAGCATCAGCAGGAAGACCACCGTGACGTTGAGTCCCGGATTGGTGTGGCTGTAGGGGAACAGTCCCGTGCCAATCATCAGCAGCGAGGAGAGAATCAGACCGATGACCAGGAACTTGCGGGCGTCGGAACGGTCCGAGAGGCTGCCCATGATGAACTTGCTGAAGGCGTAGGCAATCGAGATGGCCGAGCCGGCGATGCCGACGCTGGCCTTGTCGAGCAGTCCCGCCTCAATCATGCCGGGAGCGGCGAGCGAGAGGTTCTTGCGGACCAGGTAGTAGGCCGCGTAGCCGATGAAGGCGCCCAGAAAGACGCGCAGTCGCATCTGGCTGTAGCGTTTGTCGATTTTGTCGGCCGGAAGGAGGGGTTTCGGGGCCGGCGGATTGAAAAAGCTGAACATGAGTCGGGTTTTCGTTCAAACGGGTCCGGCGGAACTCTCCGGCGGACCCGTATCGGTTAATCGTTGTTGGTACGAGAGCGGAACGGTCGGTTATTTCTGCTCAAAGATATAACTTTTTGCCAGTTCCGTGAAATTTTTCACCTGTTCCTCTTCCCAGGCCTTGTCGCGGCCCAGTTCGCGGGCGATGACCGCAGCGACCTTCGGGGCGGCCGCCATGGCCTCGCGGGCGTCGACGAAGAGCATGCGCACGCGGCGTGCCAGCACGTCCTCGAGCGTCATGGCCATCTCCTCGCGTACGGCCCAGACGACCTCGGCCATCGTGTAGTCGAACTTCGGCGAGAGCTTTTCGCCCAGTTCGGGCTGCTGGCGGATGAGGTCGAGAATCTTCGGCTCGTCGCTGCCGTAGACATACATGTGGTCCTTCAGGTTGGGTTTCGGACGGTAGCCGTGGATGTGGAGCTTCTTGGTGACGCACTTGCGGGCGGGAAGTCCGGCAACCTGGATGGCACGGTCGACCGTGTCCTCGGCCATGAGGCGGTAGGAGGTCCACTTGCCGCCGGTGATGGTCACCAGACCGTTGTCCGAGACGATGATTTTATGGCTGCGCGAAATCTCCTTCGTGCTCTTGCCCTCCTTCTTGGGTGCGGCCAGCGGGCGCTGTCCGGCGAATACCGAGAGGATATCCTTGTAGGTCGGCGCGGGATTCATGTAGAGACCGGCCGTGCCCAGGATGAAGTCAATCTCCTCCTTGAGCGGTTTGGGCTCCTCCTCGGCCGTGGGACGTACGATATCGGTGGTGCCCACGACAACCTTGTCGTGCCAGGGTACGGCGAAGAGCACGCGGCCGTCCGAAGTCTTCGGCACCATGATGGCGTAGTCGCTCTGGAGGAACTTCATGTCGAGCACGAGGTGTACGCCCTGGCTCGGGGTCACCATCTTGCGGTGCTCGGGGCTGTCCATGTGCATGATGTCGTCGACGAAGCATCCGGCGGCATTGACCACGCTGCGTGCATTGAGTATGTATTCCTTGCCCGAGAGGTTGTCGGAGAACTTCACGCCGCTCACCTTGCCTTCGGCATTGTGGAGGATTCCGGTGACGGTTGCCTGATTGACGACCACGCCGCCCTGCTCGACGCAGGTCTGGGCCAGATTGACGGCCATGCGCGAGTCGTCGAACTGGCCGTCGTGGTATACGACGCCGCCCTTGAGACCCTTCTCGACGGAGGTGGGGATGTATTTCATCACCTTCTTGGCCGAGATGAACTTGGACCGTCCGTATCCGAAGCCGAACGAGAGCATGTCATAGAAGGTCAGACCGCAGAAATAGAGGAAGTTGTCCCAATAGCTGTAGTTCGAGATGACGAACGCCTGGTCCTTGACCAGATGGGGGGCGTTGGCCTTCATGCGGCCGCGTTCGCGCAGGGCTTCCAGTACGAGCATGACGTCGCCGTGCTGGAGGTAGCGCACGCCTCCGTGGACAAGCTTGGTGCTGCGGCTGGAGGTGCATTTGGCAAAGTCGGTCTTTTCGAGCAATGCAACGCTGTATCCGCGCGATGCGGCGTCGACTGCGACACCCAGGCCGGTGGCACCGCCGCCCACTACGACCATATCCCAGATTTTTCCTTTTTCGGATAATTTTTCGAGTTGGGTTGATCTTTTCATAGGTTTGTGAATTTCGTTTCGCAACAAAAGTAGTTATGATTTTTTGTATTTCAAAATATTTGTCCTTTTATTTCAAAATATAACTAAAATTTGTTCTGAAATGACAATAGTGCCGTTATTTTGGGCTCCGGAGTTTCGATTTTCGAATATATTTTCGTAACTTAGCGTAAATAATAATCGAAAAACGCTTTCGAATGAATAATAAAATCGAAGAAGAGTCGCTGTTGAGTCTGCCCGAGCGGCACAGCCGCATTCTGGCGCTGCTGCAACAGCACGGGTCGATTTCGGTAACGCAGCTGGCCGAAATGTTCAAGGTGTCGGAGGTGACCATCCGCAAGGACCTCTCCTACCTCGAGTCGCAGAAGAAGCTTTACCGTACGCATGGCAGTGCGATTCTCATCAGCCCCTATATCAGCGACCGCTACGTGAACGAGAAGGAGAAGCGCAACGTGGCCGAGAAACGGGCCATCGGAACCGAGGCGGCACGGCTGCTCGAGCACGACGATTCGGTCATCATCGCCTCGGGTACGACGGTAGCCTTTCTGGCCCACGAAATCGAACCGGTGGGGCGGTTGACGGTCATCACCTCGTCGGTCCCCGTCACCTCGATTCTTTCGCAGAAATCGAATATCGACGTCATTCAGCTTGGCGGCATTACGCGCAGCAGCTCGGTGTCGGTCGTCGGCCCCTTTGCCGAGGAGATGCTCAAGCATTTCAACTGCAGCAAGCTCTATATGGGAGTCGACGGCATCGACCTTGAGTGCGGTCTGACGACGACCAATCTGCTCGAAGCGGCGCTCAACGGCGTGATGATTAATTCGGCGCAGAAGGTCATCGTGCTGGCCGACAGTTCGAAGTTCGGCCGGCGCGGCTTCAGCCGGATTTGCAGCCTCGACTCGGTGGACATGGTCATCACCGACAGCAAGGCGCAGCCCCATTTCCTCGAGGCTTTGCGTGAGCGCGGCATCGAGGTGCGTGTGGTCGAGGCCTGACGGATGCCCCGAGGGGGCATTCCCTCCCTTGCCGGTCGCACGGAGGGGCCGTCGTGTCGGGCGGTCTTCCGTCCGTTGGGGCGTGCTGGTGGGGAGCGTGCTGTTGTGTTGCATGGCTCCGATAACGGCATCTTTCGTGCCGCAGCGAGGTTCCGGACCCAAAAGCGAAGGCCCCGGCCGGCAGGGCGGAGTGAGACGGCCGGGTGCCTGAATCCGGCGGAAAGTTCCCGCGGTGGAGAATGAGCCGAGGCTTTGAGGCAGGATGGCAGATAAGATGGCCGGATGCCCGACTCTGAAAGAGAATCTCTGCTGAGTAAAATGTGCGGAGGCTTTGCCGGAGGCAGGGCGGCTGCCCAAACTGCGGAGCGGCGTTCGTGGAGCGGTGTTCGCGGAGCGGCTGCCGACAAAAGAGCCGGTGGAATCGATGCTCCGATTGGTGAATGCATGAAAAAGCGGAAGCCCCCTTTTCGGGGGCTTCCGCTTTTTGTCGCTCTCCGTTGCGGGGCGGCGTGCCGTGCGGTTACTTCTGCCCGAGCAGCTGCTGCAGCTGTTCGGGGAAGTTGGTGGTGATGTAGTCGACGCCCAGGTCGATGAAGTAGCGCATATCTTCCTCCTCGTCCACGGTCCAGACATTGACCTCGAGTCCCAGCTTGTGGGCCTGCTCAACCCACTCGGGGTGCTTGCGGAGCACCTTCACCGAATAGTCGATGCCGGCCAGGCCGAGTTTCTTGATTTTCTTGGGGGCGAGGTCTCCGTCGAGGTAGTAGATTTTCGAGTCGGGAAGCAGCTTCTTGAAAGCCAGACATGCGTTGAGCGAGAAGGCAATGATGTCGGTGCGCTCGACAAGTCCGTATTTACGCAGCGACTTGACGATTTTTTCAGCGGCGAGGCCTTCGCGGTTCAGGTCCGAAAGCGACTTCATCTCGAGAATCAGCCGGGTATTGGGCTTCGATGCCACGAGTCTCAGATAGGCGTCCAGCGTCGGGATGTTCTCGCCGTTGGGCAGTACGATGTTGCAGATTTCGCGCTGCGTCGAGCGCTCCATGTCGATGTCCGTCCCCTTGAAGACACGGTCGTGGTTGACGATGAGACGGTCGTCGGCCGTAAGCCATACGTCGATTTCAGAACCGAAAACGCCGATTGAGTCGGCCTTGATGAATGCGGTGAGCGAATTCTGGGCCGAGCCGGGGGTCTCCCAGTAGCCCCGATGGGCGATGACCTTGGGCTGGGCCAGGGCCGTGCCTGCTCCGATTGCCAGCAGGATGAAAAGAAGCGAAAGTTTTTTCATGGTATTTGTCGGTTGAATGATTACAAAACGAAACTTAAAACAAAGATACTAAAAATTTGGCAACATGCAACAAAAAACGGAATGCTCGGCCACGTTTCATCGTTTTGTCATCGGACCGGCGCCTGGGGAGAGCGGCGGCACGGCTGGCTGAGGTCCGCTTGCTCCCGGGGGAGGCGAGCTAGGTCCGTTCTCTCGGGGGGG
>UQNV01000015.1 GCA_900542505.1 uncultured Alistipes sp. | reverse complement strand
GTCGGCAGCGTCAGATGTGTATAAGAGACAGCAACCCACCTCTGTCCAGCCCTGTCCGACCCGGTTCACCCCAGTCCGGTCCATTCCAATCCTGTTTTCTCTCCTGAACTTCGGGGACTTCCCGTTATGAACTTCGGGGTGAGACTTTGTGCCCGCATCTTTCTCTCCGGCTGTTGACGGCGTTCCGAATGTGCATTGTTTTGTAATACAGTGTGTTGTGATGTGTGTGCCGTCCGTTCTTGGCCTACGTGCCCTCGCTGAAGGTGTGTTATTCAAAAAATTTACATATTTAATAAATATTTTGAATAAAATTCTTGCACAATTCCTTTCCACGTATTACTTTTGCACCCGTCATAAATGATAAAATATTTTAAGAATTATTTAAAATTATTTAGTTAGTTATGAGAGCAAGGATTAATCAGTGGGTACGCACCGCTTTGATTATGTTGGGTGAGAGCATTCGTATGCGCGAGATGTAATCGCCCCTTTTTTTCTGGAATACAGATTGATACCCGATAGAGTCCGGCCCGTGAGGGCCGGATTTTTTTGTCCTGCTGCTCTGGCGGTGCGGTTGCCGGCTTTTCTCCCTGTTGCCTGTCAGGACCTGGCGTAAAGGGGCGGATGGGAGTGTCGCACGGCGGGGAACGCGGGAAAACGGGGACTCGAATGGGCGGAGGGACGAAGGAAAGGAGAAGAAGAAAAAAAGGGGGTGATGAATGAGCGGAGGAGTGGAGAGGAGTGTTGCATGGCGGGGAACGCGGGAGAACGGAGTCCCGAATGGGCGGAGGAGCGAAAGAAAAGGGGAAGAAGAAAGAGCGGGGGGAAGTGGGGAAGTGGGGAAGTGAAGAAGCGCAGGTACCTCTTTCGGCACAAACGGGCCACCGACCTTGCGGAGGCGGAGGAGAGCAGGGGCAGGGGCAGGGGAGCGGAGCGGGCGGCACGCTCCGGTTCGCCGTTTCGGGTGCAGGGCGGCCTTTTGAGGAAGGGGGGGAAAGAACGACGCCCTGCCGAATCGTTCGGCAGGGCGTCGTTTATGCTGTGGCGGACGCCGGGGTCAGAGTCCGAGCTTCTTGCGGATTTCCTTCGGAAGGGCCTGCTTGTTGACCATGATGGAGGTGGTCTTGTAGGCTACGAAGGGACGCGAGAAGTACCAGAAGCCGTCGTAGGGTGCCACCGTGTTCCACGAGTTCTGCACCTTGTAGTAGCTGTTGCCAGCCTGGTCCTTGGCCGTGCCGACGATGACCATGCCGTGGTCGTCGGTCGTCTCGAAGTTGTCGAAGGCCGTCTGGCGCAGCTCCTGCGTGATGGTAAGCTCCTTGCCCGGCTTGTCGAACTTGTAGAGCGCAGCCTCCTTCTCGCGGTCGGTCAGCTTGCCCCACTTCTCGGCCTCGGTGCCGCTCATGCTCTCGAGGTCGGCCTCGGGAACGATGCCGATGCCCTTGGTGCGGCTGAAGCCCTTCTCGCTCACGTCGGTGCCCCACGATACGGTGTGGCCCTCCTCGAGCGCGTGGTCGATGACCTGCATCATCTCGTCGAGCGGGAGGTTGTAGGCCTCGCCCCACATCCAGTTGTCGGGAACCTCGATGATGAAGGGCTCGTAGAAGGGATGGTGCGTGAACGAGGTGATGTCGATGTAGTTGTCGAGGTCGATGGGGAGCGAAGCGGCGAACGTCTCGGGCGTATACTCCTTGCCCTCGTAGGTGAAGCGCTCGGGCATCGGGCCGAAATACTCGTCGAGCAGGGCGTTGAAGCCGCGCTTCCAGGCCGTCGAAAGAGCCTTGCCGCTCTCCTCATTGGCCTTCAGGACGGCGTCGAGGTAGGCCTTCAGCACCAGCGAAAGCTCGTGGAAGTCGGCCTTCGGCGTGCCGTAGTTGAAGCCCTGGTAGACCTCGAAGGGGACGATGCCGTGGGCCTTGATGCCCTCCGTCACGTCGCGCGAGGCGCCGCCCTCGGCGAAGTTGATGGTACCGTGCATGCGGATGTACTTCTCGGCCTTGTCCATGAACGAGTGGCGGACAATCCACATCTCCGAAAGATGCATTTCGGGGCCGCCGGCCTTCAGGATTTCACTCTCGAGGAAGGTCATCGTCGAGTAGCACCAGCAGGTGCCGCTGCGGCTCTGGTCCTTGACGGGGGTCGTGCGCAGCACCTTGAGGTCGGTGAAGCTGTAGCCCGAGGCCGCGTCGGCCGCAGCGGGCGTCTGCGCTCCGGCCGTGAGGGCACCGCAGAGCGCGATGAGGGTCAGAAGTTTCTTCATGATACGGTTTTTGGTTTATGGGATGTTGTGTTTTTCTCGTTGTGTTTTCTCTCGATTGTCTCTTTTTCTTTGTGTGTCTTCTCTCCTGTCGCCCGCTGTCGGCTATTTCTTCGAGTGGGCGATGATGTCGCGGCACTCCTCGAGCGTCAGCTCCTCGGGCTTGCGCCCCTTCGGGATGCGGTAGTTCTTCCCCTTGTAGGCGATGTAGGGTCCGTAGCGGCCGTTCTTGACCAGCAGCTCGGGCTCCTCGTCGAAGCTCTTGAGCGGCGTGTGGGCTGCGGCGGCCGAGGCCTGCTGGGCATGAATCAGCTCGACGGCCCGCTCGTAGGAGATGGTGTAGGGGTCGTCGCCCTTCTGCAGCGAGGCGAACGTCTTGCCGTAGCGTACGTAGGGGCCGTACTTGCCGATGCCCACCATCAGCGTCTCTCCGTCGAGCACACCCACGTTGCGCGGCAGCGAGAAGAGCTCGAGTGCCTCCTCGAGCGTGATGGATTCGATGAGCTGCCCCTTCTTCAGGGAGGCGTAGCGGCTCTTTTCGCCCTCGGCACCCTCAATCTCGACCATCGGTCCGTAACGGCCGATGCGCGCCTTGACCACATGGCCCGTTGCCGGGTCGGTACCCAGGATGCGCGTCATGCCCGTCTTGTCGGTCTGCGTGCCGATGGCCTTGTCGACCATCTGGTGGAAGGGACCGTAGAACTCCTCAATCATCTTCTCCCACGTAATGTCGCCCTCGGCGATGCGGTCGAACTCCTTCTCGACGTTGGCCGTGAAGTTATAGTCCATGATGGGGCTGAACTGCGCCTCGAGGTAGTCGTTGACCACCATGCCGATGTCGGTCGGCTGCAGGCGGTTCTTCTCCTTGCCGAAGTTCTCCGTGAGGCTCTTCTCGGCGATGCGGTCGCCCGTGAGCGTCAGCTGCGTGTAGGGGCGTTTCTGCCCCTCCTTGCTCTGCTTGACCACATATCCGCGGTTGATGATGGTCGTGATGGTCGGCGCATAGGTCGACGGACGGCCGATGCCCAGCTCCTCGAGCCGCTTGACCAGCGAAGCCTCGTTGTAGCGGGCCGGCGCCTGCGTGAAGCGCTCGGTGGCGGTGATTTGCTCCGCCTCGAGGCGGTCGCCCTTGGCCATCTTGGGCAGGATGCCCTCGCCGCCCTGCTCGCTCTGCTCGTCGTCGGTCGACTCGGAGTAGAGGCGCAGGAAGCCGTCGAAGCGGATGACCTCACCCGTGGCGACGAACTGCTGCTTGCCGCCCGACATGTCGATGACAATCGTCGTGCGGTCCAATTCGGCGCAGACCATCTGCGAGGCGACCGTGCGTTTCCAAATCAGGTCGTAGAGCTTCTTCTCGGCCGGCGTGCCCTCGATGGTCTGGCGGTCGATGTATGACGGGCGGATGGCCTCGTGGGCCTCCTGTGCACCCTTGGTCTTGGTCTTGTAGTTGTACCAGCGCGAGTACTTCTCGCCGTAGAGCTTGATGACCTCCTCCTTGCACTGGGCCAGCGCCTGCTGCGAGAGGTTGACCGAGTCGGTACGCATGTAGGTGATGAGACCCTGCTCGTAGAGGTGCTGTGCGACGGACATCGTCTGCGAGACGCTCATGCCCAGTTTGCGGCCGGCCTCCTGCTGGAGTGTCGAGGTGGTGAAGGGGGGCGCCGGGAAGCGCTGTGCGGGCTTCTCCTCGGCTTTGGCCACCGTGAAGGTGGCACCGATGCAGCTGCGCAGGAAGGCTTCGGCCTCCTCATGCGTCTCGAAACGCGACGAGAGCTCGGCCTTGAAGAGCGTCTTGTCGGGGTCGTCGGCGGCATGGAACTGCGCCACCACGCGGTAGTAGGGGGTCGAGCGGAAGGCGATGATTTCGCGCTCGCGCTCCACGAGCAGCCGCACGGCCACGCTCTGCACGCGGCCTGCCGAAAGCGACGGACGCACCTTCTTCCACAGCACCGGCGAGAGCTCGAAGCCCACCAGACGGTCCAGAATGCGGCGCGCCTGCTGGGCGTTGACCAGATTCATGTTGACCGTACGCGGGTGCTCGATGGCGTCGAGGATTGCCCGCTTGGTGATTTCGTGGAATACGATACGCTTGGTCTGGTCCACGGGGAGACCCAACACTTCGGTCAGGTGCCATGCGATGGCCTCTCCTTCGCGGTCTTCATCGGAAGCGAGCCAGACGGTCTGAGTCTTCTGGGCCATCTTCCGCAGCTCGTCGACGACCTTCTTCTTGTCGCTCGGAATCTCGTAGACGGGTTTGAATCCCTCGCCGATGTTGATGCCGAGGTCCTTTTTCGCCAGGTCGCGTATGTGTCCGAAGCTCGATTTGACGACGTAGTCCTTGCCGAGGAACTTCTCGATGGTTTTGGCCTTGGCAGGGGACTCGACGATTACTAAGTTTTCCTGCATGTTTTGTATCTCTGTCCTAAAACGCGAAAACCTAAGTATCGCACTTAGGTTGTCCGCGGTTGTGTATTCCGTTGTTTTTGTTCCGCTCTATTTGAGCATCGTGTAGGTCAGGTCGAGCTGGATGGGTGCCGAGTTCTGACCGTCGTTACCGCCCTGGATGACCGTATGTGTCGGCGTGAAGAGCGAGTAGGCTTCCGGCCCGATGAAGAACGAGCGTTTCTCGACGTTGTCCCATTCGATGCGGCTCCAGTTCTCCTCGGCCGTCAGTTCGTCGTAGGAGAGCCGTTCCAGGCCGAGCCGTTTCTTCTCCTTCATGTAGCTGTTCCACATCTCCTGCAGGTGGGCCGAGATGTCGAGCACGTAGCAGCCGCGGCTGCGGTTGATGTAACCGCCGTAGGCGAGCGTCGTGCTGTACTGCTGTTCGTAGAGGTAGGCGTAGTCCGAGATGCCGTTCAGCCTCTTGTAGCTGGTGTAGGCGCCCACGCGCTCCATCGAGCGGTCCATCTCGTCGATGAGCGAACTGAGGTTGGGGATGTTCTGCCAGTCGTAGTCGCTGTCGGTGAAGTAGATGGACATCTTCGCCTGGCTCACGCCCATGTTGGTGTACCGCAGCGAGGGGTCTTCGCGCTGCGCCAGTTCGTTCTCCTTTTCGCGTACGGCCTCCAGCTCCTTGAAGAAGGTCTCCGAGAAGGTCAGTTCGGAGATGACGCCGCCCATGCCGTCGACGTAGATGCGGCGGTTCTCGGGACGCGATTCGTTGGTCTCGACGGCATCGGCCAGGTTGATGGCCAGGTCGCCGCCGACGGTTGCCTTGCTGTAGTCGCGCTTGACGGTGTTGACCGAAAGGTTGCCCTCCTCGGCATATTCGTCATAGAAGTAGAAGACCAGTCCGATGGTATCCTTGATGAGCGTCGGGTCGCTCTCCAGACGGTTACGTCCGTAAATCGAGAGGCCCGTCGACTCGAGGTTCGTCGTATAGATGGCGCCGCCCGAGGTGGCATCCTCCTTCGGCATGATGTAAAGCCCCTTGAACTCCTCGATGAACTGCTCGAGGCTGTCGAGGCTGTAAATCGAATAGTCGTCCTTGTACTTGCCCTCCTGCAGCATCAGGCGCCGTACGAAGGCGCGTCCCTCGTCGGTGGGCGTCATCGTCACAGCGGTGGTGGCCGGACCGGTCGACGTGCCGTCGGGGAAGGTGAACTCGAAGAGCGGCTTCGAATCGGCCGCGATGATGCCCTCCTTCACGGGGTCGAAGTTGAGGTAGAAGTTCGAGTCGCGCTCGCTCTTGCCCTCGGCCACCGGCTTGTCGGTGATGTACTTGTTGCTCAGCACCTCGTAGACATAGTAGGTCTGCGGCTGGAGCGTGTCGCCCGTGTAGCTGTTGATGCCGAGCAGAATCTGCGCCGAGTCGAAAATCGGCCGGTAGCCGAAGTATCCCGAGTCGACCGAGTAGTAGCTCACGTACTGCGAAAGGAATCCGGTCGTGCGCAGACCGAACGTGTCGCTGAGCATCGTGCCGAAGTACCCCGAGCCGAGGTTCGAGGCGATAATCGAGTCGGTCTGGTAGAGCCGCGTCTCGAAGTATTTGTTGGGGTTGATGCTCCCGTCGGCGAGTTTTCCGCTGAAGGTGGCGAAGCCCGCCTTCATCTCCTGGTTCTCGGGAATGAGGTTCGAACCCAGCGTGTCGTCCACTTTCGTGCAACCTGCAAAGGCCATCACTCCGGCCACGGCCACGATGGCCAGCGAACAGAGCACACGGCTGAGGTTATTGGAGTGCTTCATAGAATCGGTTGTAATTGTCGAAAAAGTCCTCGGCTTCGGGTGACTGGTACTCGAGCAGGGGTTTTCCGCTGCGGCGGGCCAGTTCGACGACCGCTGCGTCCGCCCCGGCCGAACCTACGACCACGCCGTCGGCATATTCCATAACGAAGCGGCAGAGATTTTCGTATGACGGCGTGTCGAGAATCGCAAGATTTTTGTCCTTGACCCCTTCGTGCCCGATTTTCGTGCGGAAGTTGCGGTCGAGTTCGCCCGGGAAGGCGTCGTCGTAGAGCGAGACGACGATTTTCACCTGCTTGAAGATGGGGTCGTCGGCAAAGACCCGCTTCAGGTAGACCGGCACCACGCCCGAGAGCCATCCGTGGCAGTGGACCACGGTGGGGGTCCAGCGCAGTTTCTTGACCGTTTCGAGCACGCCGCGGGCGAAGAAGATGGCCCGCTCGTCGTTGTCGGCGAAGAAGTTGCCCTCGGCATCCTTCAGCACGGCCTTGCGCGAGAAGTAGTCGTCGTTGTCGATGAAGTAGATTTGCACGCGGGCCGAGGGTATCGAGGCGACCTTGATGATGAGCTGATGGTCGTTGTCGTCGATGATGAGGTTCATGCCCGAGAGGCGGATTACCTCGTGCAGTTGATGCCGGCGTTCGTTGATGCACCCGTAGCGCGGCATGAACGTGCGGATTTCGTTCCCGCGTTCCTGCATTGCCTGCGAAAGCATGCGGCACAGTTTCGCCTCCTCCGTTTCGGGCAGATAGGGGGCGATTTCCTGACACACGTACAGAATCTTTGATGCCATGACTGACTCGTTTTCAATGGTTGGAATCCGTTCCGCCGCCGCAGCGACGAAACGAAGCGTCTCCGCAAAGGTACGAAAAAAATCTTAAAGAATCAGCATCGCGTCGCCGTAGGTGCCGAAACGATACCCCTCCTCCTTGGCCACCTTGTAGGCGTTCATCACCGTGTCGTAGCCGCCGAAGGCCGCCACCATCATCAGCTGGGTGGAGTAGGGCAGATGGAAGTTCGAGACCATGGCGTCGGCCACCGTGAAGTCGTAGGGGCAGAAGATGAACTTGTTGGTCCACCCCTCCATGGGCTTAATCATGCCGTTGGTCGAGAAGGCCGTCTCGAGCGTGCGCATCACCGTGGTGCCGATGGAGACCACCTTGTGGCCGCTCCGCTTGGCGCTGTTGACCGCCTCGGCCGCCTCGTCGGTGACGAAGAACTGCTCGGAGTCCATCTTGTGCTTCGAGAGGTCCTCGACGTCGACCGTGCGGAAGTTGCCCAGCCCGACGTGGAGCGTGATGAAGGCGCGGTCGACGCCCTTGATTTCCATGCGCTTCATCAGATGTTTCGAGAAGTGCATGCCGGCCGTCGGGGCGGCCACGGCGCCCTCGTGGCAGGCGAAGATGGTCTGGTAGCGTTCGGCGTCCTCGGGCTCGACCTTCTCGCGCACCCAGCGCGGGAGGGGCGTCTCGCCCAGCTTGAAGAGCGCCTCCTTGAACTCCTCGTAGGAGCCGTCGAAGAGGAAGCGCAGCGTACGGCCGCGCGAGGTGGTATTGTCGATGACTTCGGCCACCAGCAGGTCGTCGTCGCCGAAATAGAGCTTGTTGCCGATGCGGATTTTGCGCGCCGGGTCGACCAGCACGTCCCACAGGCGCAGCTCGCGGTTGAGCTCGCGCAGCAGGAAGATTTCGATTTCGGCGCCCGTCTTCTCCTTGTTGCCGTAGAGGCGTGCCGGGAAGACCTTCGTGTCGTTGAAGACGAAGAGGTCCTTCTCCTCGAAGTAGTCGAGAATATCCTTGAAGATGCGGTGCTCGATGGTCCCCTTCGAGCGGTTGATGACCATCAGCCGCGACTCGTCGCGGTTTTCCGCCGGATATTTGGCCAGCATCTCGGGGCTGAAGTCGTAGCCGTATTGCGAAAGTTTCATGATATGTAGGAATTTGACTTTTCGGTGGTTGGAAAAACAAACAATCAGTATTTTTCCATACGCGGAAAAGCCGTTTTTGTTTCAATTTCCGAGAGTTTTTTCAGAAAATCTTCGAGTTGCCACGCCCCGTCGGTCGTGAAGCCGCCGCTGCGCGTGCGGCGCAGCGACGTGAGGTGGGCTCCGCTGTGGAGCTCCTCTCCGATTTCGCGGGCCAGCGAGCGGATGTAGGTGCCCTTGCTGCAGCGTACGCGGATGCGGATGCGCGGCAGGTCGTACTCCTCGAGCTGCAGTTCGTAGATGCGGATGAGCGCCTGGCGCAGCGCCACCTCCTCGCCGGCGCGGGCCAGTTCATAGGCGCGCGTTCCCTCGATTTTCTTGGCCGAGTAGAGGGGCGGCGTCTGGAGCCGCTCGCCCGTGAGGGCGGCGAGCGCCTGCTCGACCCCCTCGCGCGTGATGTGTTCCGTCGGGAAGGTCCGGTCGACGGGGTGTTCGAGGTCGTAGCTCGGGGTGGTGGCTCCCAGCATCACGTCGGCCACGTACTCCTTCTCTTCGGCCTGCAGGGCGTCGACCATCTTGGTGGCGCGGCCGATGCAGACCAGTAGTACGCCCGTTGCCAGCGGGTCGAGCGTCCCGGCGTGGCCCACCTTGATTTTGCGGTAGCCGGCGCGGCGCAGGGCGAACTTCACCTTGCGCACCACGTCGGTCGAGGTCCAGCGCAGCGGCTTGTCGATGACCGCGATGTAACCCTCCTCGAAGTTTACCTCGCGCAGGTCCTGTTGCGGCGTCATCATGCGTGGAGCGTGTAGCTGAGGATGGAGACGATACCGGCGGCGGTGCAGTAGAGAGCGAACCAGATGAGCTTGCCGCGCTTGACGATTTCAATCATGAAGCGGCAGGCGAGCCAGCCCGTGACGAAGGCGGCCAGGAAGCCGCAGAGCATCGGTACGGTGCCGATGCCGGAGGTCAGCTCCCCCTTGGCCGCCTCGAGCAGCGTTTCGCCCATGATGGGGGCCAGCACCATGAGGAACGAGAACTGGGCCACGGCCGCCTTGCGGTTGCCCAGCAGCAGGCCGGTGGCGATGGTCGAACCCGAGCGCGAGAGTCCGGGCATGGCGGCGCAGGCCTGTGCCACGCCGATGAGCAGCGCGTCGCGGTAGGAAATCTGCTCCTTGGGGCGCGGCTTGGCGTAGTAGGCGAAGGCGAGCAGTGCGGCCGTCAGCAGCAGCATGGCCCCCACGATGGCCAGGATGGCGGGCGATTCGAGCATGGCGTTGAGCTGCTCCTTGAAGAGGAAGCCCACGATGCCGATGGGGAGCATCGAGAGGATGAGCTTGAGCACGTAGGCCTGTTCCTCGTTGAAGCGGCGCGAGAAGAGCCCCTGCACGAGGCGGAGGATTTCGAGCCGGAAGACGACGATGGTGCTCAGCACCGTGGCGGCGTGGAGCGTGACGTCGAAGGAGAGGTTCTCCTCCAGCTCGACACCCAGCAGCTCCTTGGCAATCTGGAGGTGGCCGCTGCTCGATACGGGGAGGAATTCGGTGATGCCCTGCACGATGCCGAGCAGGATGGCTTGCAATGTGTCCATTGTCTCTGTCTGTTCTATTCTGTTGGCTTGTTGTTATTCGTTGTGGAGGCTGTCGCGGAGGCCGTCCGACGGTCGTTCGCTTGCCGCCGCGGGATTATTCGTTGCGGAAGCGCTTCATGATGGCGAAGATTTCGACGACGAAACCTCCGATGACCAGAATCGGGGCCAGCGTGATGCGCCGCCACGAGAACATGGCGTAGTTGAATTCGTCGGGCGAGTCGCTGCCGCCGCCCGCCATGAGGACGAAGCCCAGGACGATGACGGCGAAGCCGATGGCGAGCAGGATGTAGTTGCGCCGCGTGAGGGGCATGCGGGAGTCGTTCCGTTCCGAAGACGTTTGATTCTCTTTTTTCATCGGTGGATGTATCAGTAAAGATAGATTTTGTTGGATTTCATGTTGACGAACTTGTTGAGCGTCACGAGCGTGAAGAGGAGCGAGATGACCACGCCGCCGAGCAGCATCGCGCCGACGATGATGCCGATTTTGGTCGCCTCGGCGATGGTCAGCAACTCGGGCACCGCCTCGTTCAGTCCGTAGACCGTCGCGCCGAAGAGCAGCGAGGCGCCGGCGCCGGCCGCCAGACCCTGCGTGACGCTGCTTGCAAGGAAGGGCTTCATGATGAACCACTTGGTGGCCCCGACGAGTTTCATCGTGTTGATGAGGTAGCGCTTCGAGAAGATGGCCAGCCGGATGGTGTTGTTGAGCAGGATGAGCGAGATGACGAGCAGCGCTCCGCCGAAGAGCAGCAGCACGAGGCGGATTTTATGCACCGTCGCGTGCATCTGCCGCGCCACCATGGCGGGATAGGAGACGCACTCCACCCCGTCGAGCGCCTCGATGCGGGCGATGAAGGCGTCGAGCAGCTCCTCGTCCGACGATTCGGCCGTGAGGGTCAGCTCGAAGGAGTCGCGCAGGGGGTTCTCGCCCAGGATTTCCTCGAATTCGCTGGCGAACATCTTGCGGAATTCGGCATCCTCGATTTTCTCCTCTTTCGACGAGTAGGCGATGGAGCTCACCAGCTCCTCGGCCGTAAGCGCGCGGTTGAGCGCCTCGCGCCCCTCCTCCGTAAGGTCGTTGCGCAGCTCGACCGTCACGGCGATGCTTCGCTGCAGCGTGTCGGCCATCTTCATGGCGGCAACCATCAGATAGCCCACCGAGCCCAGCAGGAAGAGGACCAGCGCCACGCTGACGGTCGATACGATGTATGAATTGCGGACTTTCCGCTTGAGTCTCTTGTCGTCTTTCATGGTTCGTTTCCGATTTGCTGACTGACGGTTTGTTTCGTGGTCGGCGGCCGCCCTTCGGGGTGGGCGCCGGATGCATGCGGTCTGTGCCGCGGGGCTATGCCTCCCGGCTCTGCCGGCGGCGACGGAGCGCCGCGACCAGCGCCGCCAGGGCTCCGGCAAGGATGATGCCCGAGCAGATGCCCGTCACCGTCTCGGCTGCAACCCAGCCCGGTGCGCGGAAGCGCCACTCGACGGTGTGCTCGCCGGCCGGGAGCCGCATGGCCCGCAGCAGGTAGTCGGCCCGGAAGTAGGGGGCCTCCTCTCCGTCGATGAAGGCGCGCCATCCCTTGTCGTAGTAGATTTCCGAGAAGACGGCCACGGCCTCTTCGGGCGTGCTGGCGGTATATTTCAGGTAATTGGGCCGGTATTCGGTGAGGGTGATGCGTGCCGCGGCGCACCCTTCGGGCGACATCGTCCGGCCGGTCTCCGCGTCGTCGGCTCCCGTCACCGCCGTCGTGCGGAGGTTGACCTGCCCGAGCAGTTCGATTTCCTCGCGCGGCGAATCGGCGCGGAGCAGGCTGTCGACGAACCAGGCGGCACCGAAGGCCGACGTGCGCTGCACGGCCTGCGGCGAACCGTCGTCGCCCGGGACGAGCAGGTAGCGCGTGTTGAGCATGTCGAGCACCTGCTCGTCGCCGTTGGAGAGGTAGCGGTCGATGAGGTCCTGGTAACGGGCCAGCTTGGCGCCGTGGTAGCCGCCCACCGAGCGGTGGAAGTAGGAGGTCGTGGCGTCGTTGAAGGGGCTGACCGTAAGGTTGAAGACCCGGTAGCCGGGTTCGCCCTTGTCGGCCATAATCTCCTTGTCGGCCGCCGAGGGGACAATCTGCTGGCGGCGGGCCGGCACGAAGTTCTCGTCGGAGAGGAAGCGGCGGTCCACCGGCAGCAGGTCGGCAACCACCACCACGCCCAGCAGCGCCACCATCGCGCCGCGTTTGATTCGGCCGAAGGCGTAGAGCGCCACACAGCCGGCGGCCAGCACCACGAAGAGGAACGAACGCCATGCGTCGGCGCTCATCATCCGGGCCCGTTCGGTCGCCATGGCGGCTCCCGCGGCCTCGCCCCACTCGACGTCGGCGCCGCGGTCGATGTACTCCTGCATGCCGTTGGCCTCGAAGATGTGGTGGAACTGTTCGGTCATGAAGGCCGAGCTGTCGGCACGGCCGAAGTCGAAGAGCGACCCTCCGGCCAGTGCCAGGATGAGGCAGAGGCCGCCCGTGATGCCTGCGGCCCAGCCCAGTGCGCGCATCAGCTGCCGGCGGGGCACCTCGTCGCGCCACAGGCGCATGAGCGCCAGCGCGCCCAGCAGCGGCACGGCCCACTGCACGATGACCAGAATCATCGTCACGGTGCGGAACTTGTCGTAGCCGGGCAGGTATTCGAATGCCAGTCGGGTGAGCTCCATGAAGTTGTGGCCCCACGAGAGCAGCAGCGCCGCGACGCTCACGGCCACGAGCCACCACTTGTTGCGGCCGCGCGCCAGCACGAGGCCCAGTGCGGCGAGCATCAGTGCGGCGGCTCCGAGGTAGGTCGGGCCTCCCGTATAGGGCTGCTGGCCCCAGTAGGCGGGCAGCTGCCCGGCGGCGCCGCGCAGACCGTAGTCGTTCAGTACGGCCGCCACCTCGCCGTCGGACGAGAAGGCCGTCGCCGAGTCGCGGCCCATGAAGTCGGGCACGAGCAGATTGAAACTCTCGGCGCGGCCGTAGCTCCACGCCGTGGCATACTCCAGGTCGAGCCCCGAGGTCCCCTGTCCGCTCCCGTCGGCCAGTTCGGAGCCGCCGCGCGTGGTCTCCTTCGAGTGCTGGAGCGTGTACCACAGCGGCGAGAAGTTGGAGCCTGCGGCCAGAATGCCCGCGGCGGCCAGCACGGCCGTGCGGCGGGCGAACGAGGCCAGGTGCCGCTCCCTGAGGGCGACGATGCCCTCCGAGAGCCAGAAGGCCCCCATCGCCAGCAGGAAGTAGTAGGTAATCTGGGGATGGTTGGCGCCGATTTCGAGCGAGGCGGCCAGTGCCGTCACGGCCCCTCCGGCCCACATGTTGCCGCGCAGGGTCATCCACGCGCCGCCCATCATCAGCGGTGCGTAGGCCACGGCCCACATCTTGGTGATGTGTCCCGCGCCGATGCTCAGCAGGAAGTAGGTCGACAGTCCGTAGGCCAGCGCCGGGACGATGCCCACCCACGGGTTGACGCCGAACATGACGAGCATGAGCCACATGGACACCATCGAGAAGAAGAGCAGCGAGGCGGGTATGTCCATGATTTTCGAGACCTTGCCCACGCTCTGCTTGACCAGCTGGGCCGGGTAGGCCACGTTGATGAGGTAGGCGGGCATGCCGCCGAACATGCCGCCGGTCCACTGCGGGTCTTCGCCCGTTTGGGTGCGCGTCTGCTCGATGTCGCTGTTCATGCCCCGGTACTGGAGCACGTCGTGCTGGGGCAGCACCTCGCCCCGGAACTGCGGCGCGAAGTAGAAGATGCTCACCGCCAGAAAGAGCAGCAGGGCCGCCGCGGCGGGCAGCCATTTTGTCTTCGTATCTTTCGGAAAATTCATCGTTTCAGTCCTTAACCGACGGCCAAAGGTACGAAAAAACATTTACTCCCCGCGCCGTTATGGCGAAAAATAACTATCTTTGCGAAGCAAAAGACCATCCGTTTATGATAACACTCGATACAATCCGCAAACCCGTGGAGGCCGACCTTCAAGCATTCGATGAGTTTGTCGCACGGCAGTTTACGGCCGAAGGGGATTTGCTCGACGAGATGCTGCGCTATGCCCTTTCGTCGCGCGGCAAGGGGATTCGCCCCACGCTGGTGATGCTCTCGGCAGCGATGAATGCCCCGCAGGAAACGGAGCGTCTCGGATTGCGCGTCTCGCTGGCGGCGATGCTCGTGGAGATGATTCACGTGGCGTCGCTCATCCACGACGACGTCATCGACGAATCGTCGGAACGACGGGGCCGGGCCTCGGTCAATGCCCGCTGGCAGTCGCACAAGGCGGTGCTGCTGGGCGATTTCATCCTGGCCCGGAACATGAATATCGGCATGTCGAGCGGCCAGTACGACATCGTCGCCCATGTCTGCAGCTCGCTCACGGCACTCTGCGAGGGCGAAATCTTCCAGAGCGACTGCGCCGAGAAGGGAACGATGACGCGCCAGTCCTATCTGGACATCATCCGCAAGAAGACGGCCAGCCTGCTCGGGACGAGTGCGTCGGTCGGAGCGCTGGCCGTGCGTGCACCCCACGAACGGGTGGTGCTCATGCGCAACTTCGGCGAGGCGCTGGGCATGGCCTTCCAGATTCAGGACGACATCCTCGACTATTCGCCGGCGGCCCATACGGGCAAGCCGCTCAACAACGACCTGCGTGAAGGGAAAATCACGCTGCCGCTGCTGGCGGTGCTCGACCGTGCGGGCGAAGAGCGCCGCGCCGAGCTGCTCGCGCTGCTTGCCCGCTGCCGCGAGGAGGAGACCGCCGTCGAGCAGCTCCGCACGACGGTGGAGCGCGAAGGGGGCCTTGCTGCTGCCGCCGAGGTGATGCAGGGCTACCTGAAGCATGCGCTCGACCTGCTCTCCTCCTACGAGGATTCGCCCTTCAGAACGGCGCTGGCCAACCTGTGCGCCTATGTGGCCGAGCGCGACCGATGACCCTCCCCTCCGAAGAGAGACAAATCAAACCTAAATACTCTAATTAATAATGGAACAGAAAAAAAGCTACATCCTGCCCATCATCATGATGTTCGCGCTCTTTGCGATGATATCCTTCGTGACGGGCCTCACCAACCCCCTGGGTGTCATCGTCAAGCACCAGTTCGCCCTTCCGAACTGGATGTCGCAGCTGGGCAATGCCGCCAACTTCATCGCCTACTTCTTCATGGGTCTGCCGGCGGGCCTGATGCTCAAGCGCATCGGCTACAAGAAGACGGCGCTGGCCGCCATCGCCGTGGGCTTCATCGGTGTGGGCATCCAGTTCCTGGCCGGCCGCACCGGTTCGGGCGACGGCTCCTCGTTCGGTCCCTTCTACATCTATCTGGTCGGCGCCTTCGTTTCGGGCTTCTCGATGTGTATGCTCAACACGGTGGTCAACCCGATGCTCAACACGCTGGGCGGCGGCGGCAAGCGCGGCAACCAGCTCATTCAGTTCGGCGGTTCGCTCAACTCCATTTCGGCGACGATTGTCCCCGTGCTGGTGGGTTACCTCATGGGCGACGTGGCCAAGGCGCAGCTGAGCGATGCGGCCCCCGCGCTCTTCATCGCGATGGGTATCTTCGCCGTGGCCTTCATCGTGCTGTGGCTGATGCAGATTCCCGAGCCTTATGCCATCGATGAGAAGAAGGAGGCCGGCGACAAGTACGGTCCCATGTCGTTCCGCCACTTCGTGCTGGGTACGGTGGCCATCTTCATCTATGTGGGCATCGAGGTGGGTATTCCCAACTTCATCAACCTCTTCCTCACGTCGGCCAAGGATGGTGCCTCGGGTGCCGTCGGCATGGGTCTCGACACGGCAATCGCCGGTTCGGTGGTGGGTACCTACTGGTTCCTGATGATGTGCGGCCGTCTGCTGGGCGGTCTGGTCGGCGCCAAGGTTTCGAGCCGTGCGCAGATTACCTTCGTGAGCGCACTGGCCATCATCTTCGTGCTCATCGGCATCTTCGCCCCCACGACCGCCACGGTTTCGATGCCCGTCTTCCGTTCGGACATCAGCTTCGGTCTGGCGAGCGTGCCCGTCGGCGTGGTCTTCTTCGTGCTGTGCGGTCTCTGCACCTCGGTGATGTGGGGCGGTCTGTTCAACCTTGCGGTCGAGGGTCTGGGCAAGTACACCTCGGTCGGCTCGGGCATCTTCATGGTGATGGTCTGCGGCGGCGGTATTCTTCCGCTCATCCAGGGCTACGTGGCCGACCTGGCCGGCTATCTGGCAAGCTACTGGGTCATCATCCTCTGCCTGTGCTACATCTTCTATTACGCACTCTTCGGCTCGAAGAACGTCAACAAGGACATTCCGGTCGACTAATCCGGCCCCGGTCCGCAACCGAAAAAAGCGTCCCGCTCCTCGTGTGGAGCGGGACGCTTTGCGTTACGAGCCGGAGTCCGGCAGCCGGAGCCGGAGGCTGTGCAGCCCCCGGCCCGCGGCCGTTACGGCAGTTCGGTGAGCTCTTCGGCCAGCGACTTGTCGACCCGGAACGGAACCTTCTGCAACTCGCCGCGGTTGCCTTCGGCGTCGACGGCGATGCTGACAATTACATACTCAGTGTTGTCCCATGCCACGCCGTAGGAGAGGTTGTAGGAGGTCTTGTCCATGTAGTAGCGGCTGTTGATGAGCGACGAGCCCAGCAGCAGGTCGTCCGTCGAGGCGATGTCCGAAGCCTTGTAGATGTTCGAATACCAGTGGACGGCGCTGGAGTTGGGGGTCAGGCGCGCGCCGAGGATGGCCATTCCGCGGAGGTAGAGATAGCCCTGCGGGTCAAGTTCGGCCCAGTCGTCGCCGTCGGTGAGCCAGAGCGTGGGCGTGGCTGCGGCACTTGAGAGTTCCATCTCCTTCGTGGTGAAGGGTTCGCCGAAGGTGGTCTCCGAGGCGAGCTCTCCGCTCTTCTGGTCAATCCAGAAGGCGTAGGGGTAGTAGGTCGTTGCGGGCGACAGCGTGCCGTAGGTGTAGTCGTCCGCACCCTCGGAGCACTGCGAGACGATGTAGTCGGGCAGCGGGAAGAACGAAGCATAATCGCCGTACTGCTCGATGCGCTTGGCGTCCATCTTGCTGGTGAAGTACTCGGCGATTTTCGCCTCGTCGCCGTTGAGCTCGGCATATTCGGCCTCGGTCATCAGGTCCCAGTAGTAGAAGGCGCGCGGGTCGTTGGGCGTGATGGTCAGCGCGGCACCCGTTGCCGTCACCTCGCCGACGGTGAAGTTGAATCCGTAGTCGATGGGCGTATCCTCGGGCGTCGTGATTTCGAGCACGGCCACCTCGGTGTTGATGAGTCCCTCGAGGTTGACGCCTACGGCCAGAGCATAGTAGGTCGTCTCGGGCGTGAGTTCCCGGCTCTGCACCCTCTTCTCACCGGTGGCGCAGGAGTACTTTATGACCTGCTCGAGCGACCAGAAGTCGGACACCTGCTCGATGAGGGAGTTGTAGAGGTATGACGGCATGTTGTCGCGCACCTCCTCGTAGCCCTTCGCGTCCAGCATGTCGTAGTAGTAATAGACCGAGGGGTCCGAAGGGGTGAAGATGACGGTGACCGAGGTCGAGGTCAGGTCCTGCGTCGTGATAGCGATGGTGCAGCCGCTCATCTCGCCTTCGGGGACAGGCTGCGACTCGAAGGGGCAGACAATCACTTCGCCGGTTGCGGCGCCCGTCGTCCCGTCGATGCCGTAGGCGTAGGCCACGTAGGCGGTTTCGGGCGTCAGCCGTTCGGGGTGGTACTCCGCATCGCCCTTCCGGGTCACCGAGGCGAGGTATTCGGCCAGGCTTATGCCTTCGGTCTCGGCTGCGGAGGTGAACGATGCGAGGTTCCATGCGGCGATGGTTTCGGCATCGAACCCTTCGGCGGGGGCGACGTTCGAATAGTAGGTTGCCTCCTTGTCGTCGGGTACGACGCTGATGAGTGCGTCGCAGTGGGTCAGCTCCGTGGCCGTGAGTTCAAAGGGTGCCACGTAGCCCTGTTGGGGTATCTCGACGGGGTACTCCTTGCCGTTGTAGGAGAGCGTCACGGTGGCCGTACGCTCCTCGGACTCCTTGTTGGCGACGATGACGGCCGTCACGGTCGACTCCTGCTCGAGCACGGTGAGTTCGGTCACCCACTCGTCGTCGGTTCGTGCTTCGAGAATGGCCGTCTTCACGGGATTTTCAATGACGCAGGTAATGGTCACCTCACCTCCCGAGGCCGGAACAAGCCCCGGCTCGAGCGTCGTCGTCACGTTCGACGGGGGAGCGGGCTCCTCCGTATTGTCCTCATTGCAACCGGTTGTTGCCAACAACAGCACAGCAAACATCGCTGCAACGCACCGATGGGTCCGGAATCTTTTCATAAGCATTAATTTTTTTAAGGGTAAAACATGGGGAAAGGAGCGATGGGAGTCTCTTCGGCCCTCCTTTCTCCACAAAGATAGCCGTTTCGGGCAATTGTGCAAGAGCGACCGGCGGCCGCGGCTCCGGCTTCCGAGGAGGTGCCGCGGGCTTCGGACCGGTCAGGACTTGCGATTTTGAAAGAAGAAACTTTCGATTGCTTACACTTTATGCGGTAATGGCGCTGCGGACTGAAGATATTTTTTCGGCAGCAGAGCCATTTTTTTCGGATTGGAGACCCCCGTGAGGCAAAAAAGGCCGCCGCTCTCCTCCGGAGGTCCGTTCTGTAACCTCCTTCGGCGGAGCGGCGGCCCGCAGGGTCCGCATCTCGTGCGGCGTTATTCGAACTCGGCCATCACGCCCTCCATCTTGCGGCGGATTTCCTCGGTGCAGAGCCGGCCGATGCTCCCCTCGTGGGTATGGTGCACCTCCTTGACGGGGCGGTATTCGCCCTGCTGGACCTCCATGCCGACGCGGCGGTAGGCCTCGCGGAAGGGGACCCCCTCGAGCACCAGCCGGTTCACCTCCTCGACCGTGAAGAGGTAGTCGTAGCGCGTGTCGTCGAGGATGCGGCGGTTGATGCGCAGGTTGCCCACCATGAAGGTGCACATGGCGAGCGTCTGCCGGATTTCGGTCGTCGCCGGGAAGAGAATCTCCTTGAGCAGCTGCAGGTCGCGGTGGTAGCCCGACGGCAGGTTGGTCGTCAGCAGGGCAATCTCGTTGGGGACGGCCTGCAGCCGGTTGCACTTGCCGCGCATCACCTCGAAGACGTCGGGGTTCTTCTTGTGGGGCATGATGCTCGAACCGGTGGTCAGCTCATCGGGCAGCGAGACGAAGCCGAAGTTCTGGCTCATGAAGAGGCAGACGTCCATGGCCAGCCGCCCGACGGTGGCGGCAACGGCCGCAATGGCGTTGGCGGCGGCCCGCTCGCTCTTGCCGCGGCTCATCTGCGCCGCCACGACGTTGTAGTGGAGCGTCTCGAAGCCGAGCAGCCGTGTGGTCATCGTGCGGTCGAGCGGGAACGACGAGCCGTAGCCGGCCGCCGAGCCCAGCGGGTTCTGGTTGGCGATGCGGTAGGCGGCCGCCACCAGGCGCAGGTCGTCGACGAGCGTCTCGGCGTAGGCGCCGAACCAGAGTCCGAACGACGAGGGCATGGCCACCTGCAGGTGGGTGTAGCCCGGCATCAGCACGTCGCGGTAGCGCTCGCTGAGCTCCTGCAGCCGGTCGAAGAGCGTGCGCACGGCCTCGGCCGTCTGCCGCAGCTCGTCGCGCAGAAAGAGCTTGAGGTCGACGAGCACCTGGTCGTTGCGCGAACGGCCCGAGTGGATTTTCTTGCCCACGTCGCCCAGGCGGCGGGTGAGCAGCAGCTCGACCTGCGAGTGCACGTCCTCGGTGTCGGGCTCGATTTCGAAGCGGCCCGCCTCGATTTCGGCGGCAATCTCCTTCAGTCCGGCCGTGAGCCGTTGCAGCTCGTCGCGGGTGAGCAGTCCGATGCTTTCGAGCATCGCGATGTGGGCCAGCGACCCCTCGACATCGTAGCGGGCCAGCCGCAGGTCGAGTTCGCGGTCGTTGCCCACGGTGTAGGCTTCGATTTGTGCGTCGGGCTCGAAGCCCTTGTCCCAGAGTTTTCCTGCCATATCGGTATGTTGCGTTTTTTTCGGGTGAAACATGTTGCGGGGAGGTGCGGCGCCGTGCGGCCGGCCTCCCCCGTACGTGGGTCAGCCGAGGTGCTCCGCTTCGCGGCGGAGCGCCTCGAGCAGGGTGTCGTATCCGGCGATTCCGGCCTCGATTTCCGAGAGCCGCACGTATTCGTCGGCCGTGTGCGAACGGGCCGAGTCGCCGGGCCCCATCTTGAGCGAGGGGAAGGGCATGAGCGCCATGTCGGAGGTGGTCGGCGAGACGAAGGTCCCGAAGCCGGCGGCCCGTGCGGCGCTGTGGAGCGGATGCTCTGCCGCGAGGGCTGAGGCGCGGACGCGCGTCGAGCGGGGCACGGCCTCGGAGCGGAGCTCGCGGCGCAGCAGCTCGACCGTCTGCTCGTTGGTGTAGGCGTCGGTGGTGCGGACGTCGACCACGAACCGGCACGTGTCGGGGATGACGTTGTGCTGCGTCCCGGCCTCAATCTGCGTCACGGCGATGCCCACGGGGCCGAGCAGCTCCGAGCAGCGTTCGAAGCGCAGCGTGCGCAGCCGGGCGATGTCGTCCAGCGCGATGTAGAGGGCGTTGACCCCCTCGCCGCGCGCCGCATGGCCGCTGCGGCCGCGGGCCGTGCAGTCGAGTACGACCAGTCCCCGCTCGCCGACGGCCGCCTGCATGCCGGTGGGTTCGCCCACGAGCGCCATGTCGATGCGTCCGAGCGCCGGCAGCAGCGCCCGCATGCCATGCTCGCCCATGCACTCCTCCTCGGCCGAGAGTGCCAGCACAAGGTTGAACGGAAGCTGCCGTTGCCGCCAGGCGAGGAATGTCTCCGTGAGGCAGACGACCGAGGCCCCGGCGTCGTTGCTTCCCAGCCCGTAGAGCAGGTCGCCCTCGATGTCGGGAGCGTGCGGGTCGCGCGTGTATCCGGCCGCCGGACGGACGGTGTCGTGGTGCGAATTGAGCAGCAGCGTCGGACGCGTGGGGTCGAACCCTTCGGCACGGGCCCAGACGTTGTTGTGGAGCCGCTCGGGTGCGGCGCCCCGTGCGGCGAGGAAGTCGAACAGCAGGTCGGCCGTCGCCTCCTCGCTGCGCGAGGGCGAGGGGCGGGCGATGAGCCCGCGCAGCAGTTCGACGGCTTCGCCGGTTGCGTGTTGGATGGCGTGTTGCATGGTTTTCCGTGTTGGGGGTTCGTGGGTCGCGGCCGCGGGTTGCGGCGCGACGCCGGCTCCGGGTGCATCCGGGGGACATGGGTCCGCCGCGGGATGCGCCGCGACCCGGCCCGAACGGGTCACTGCGCCGCGGGGTGCTCCCGGATGACGGTGCCCGAGGGCTCGGCGAGGTTCCCGGCGCTGCGGATAACGACGCTCCGGACTCCCTCGGCGACGGCCTTCAGCGCATTCTCGATTTTGGGCAGCATTCCCTTGCTGACGACCCCCTCGGCGCGCAGTGCCGCGAAGTCGTCGGGCGTGATTTCGGCGATGACCGACTCCTCGTCGTCGGGGTTGCGCAGCACGCCGCGCTTCTCGAAGCAGAAGACCAGATCGGTGGGCATCTGCGGCGCGAGCGCCGTGGCCAGGGCCGTAGCCACCCCGTCGGCATTGCAGTTGAGCAGCGTGCCGCGGCCGTCGTGCATGATGGCCGGGAAGACGGGGGTCAGCCCCGCGTCGAGCAGCCGCACGAGCAGCCCGGCATCGACCCGCTCGATGTCGCCCACGAAGCCGTAGTCGACCGGTTCGGGGGCCCGGCGGCGTGCCGTCACGACGTTGCCGTCGGCGCCCGACAGCCCCAGTGCGTTGCACCCCTCGGCCTGCAGTCCGGCGACGAGCTGCTTGTTGACCAGCCCGGCGTAGACCATCGTCACCACGTCGAGCGTTCCCCGGTCGGTGATGCGGCGGCCGTCGACCATCTGCGTCTTCAGCTCGAGCCGTTCGGCAAGCCGCGTGGCGAGCTTCCCGCCGCCGTGGACAAGTATCTTGGCCCCTTCGAGCGCGGCGAATTCGCCGAGGAAGCGCTTCAGCGCCGCGGGGTCGTCGATGACGTTGCCCCCGATTTTCACTACCGTGACGCTCCTCATTGCCCGAGCCCCTCCAGCAGCCTCTTGAGTACGACCTGTGCCGAGATTTCGCGGTTGGCCGCCTCGGGGATGACCAGTGAGCGCGGCGACTCGATGACCTCGTCGGTGACAATCATGTTGCGCCGCACGGGCAGGCAGTGCATGAAGTAGGCGTCGCGGGTGAGCGCCATCTTTTCGGCCGTGACGGTCCACGAGCGGTCGCGGCTCAGCACCTTGCCGTAGTTGTCTCCCGTGTAGGCGGCCCAGTTCTTCGCATAGACGAAGTCGGCCCCTTCGAGCGCCTTACACTGGTCGTATTCCACGCGGGCGCGGCCGACGAACTGCGGGTCGAGCTCGTAGCCCTCGGGGTGGGTGATGACGAAGTCGTAGTCGGTGGCGTTCATCCACTCGGCGAAGGAGTTGGGCACGGCCTGCGGCAGCGCGTTGGGGTGGGGCGCCCAGGTCATGACCACCTTGGGGCGCTCCGTGCGCTTGTACTCCTCGATGGTGAGCAGGTCGGCGAAGCTCTGCAACGGGTGGCGCGTGGCGGCCTCCATCGAGAAGACCGGGCGGCCCGAGTAGCGGATGAACTGCTCGAGCACGCGCTCCTCGTAGTCCTCGGTGCGGTCCAGGAAGCGTGCGAACGAGCGTACGCCGATGATGTCGCAGTAGGAGCCCATGACCGGAATGGCCTCGAGCAGGTGTTCGGCCTTGTCGCCGTCCATCACCACGCCGCGCTCGGTCTCGAGCCTCCAGGCGCCCTGGTTGACGTCGAGCACCATGACGTTCATGCCCAGATTCATCGCCGCCTTCTGGGTCGAGAGGCGGGTGCGGAGGCTCGAGTTGAAGAAGAGCATCAGCAGCGTGCGGTTGCGGCCCAGCTCCGCATGGCGGAAGCGGTCGCGCTTGATTTCGAATGCCTCGGCGACGGCCTGATGCAGGTCGCCGATATCCTGTACGCAGGTGAATTTTTTCATGATTCGCGTTTTTTTGAAAGGTGGGGCGTCAGCTGCGGAGCAACGCTTCGAGCGACGCAAGGAAACGGTCGGCCAGCTCGCGCGTCAGCGTGAGGGCCGGCAGCAGACGGACGGTCGTGGCTCCGGCGCCGCCCGTGAAGATGTGCTTTTCGAAGAGGAGCCGGCGGCGGAATTCGGACGCCGAACCCTCGACGTCGAAGCCGACCATCAGGCCGCGGCCCCGCACGTCGCGCACTCCGTCGATGCGGCGCAGCCCGTCGAGCAGGTAGGCGCCCGTTGCGGCGGCGTTCTCCACAAGGCGGTCGCGCTCCATCACCTCCAGCACGGCCAGCGCGGCGGCGCAGGCCAGGTGGTTGCCGCCGAAGGTGGTGCCGAGCATCCCCGGCCGCGCCTCGAAGTGGGGGGCGATGAGCACACCTCCGATGGGGAAGCCGTTGCCCATTCCCTTGGCGACGGTAATCAGGTCGGGGCGGACGCCCGCCTTCTGGTGGGCGAAGAACTGCCCCGTACGGCCGTAGCCCGACTGGATTTCGTCGAGGATGAGCTGCACGCCGTGGCGGAGGGTCGCCTCGCGCAGCCCACGCAGGAAGTCGTCCGAGGGGACGCGGATGCCCGCCACGCCCTGGATGCCCTCGATGATGACGGCGGCGAAGCGCCCCGTCGCGAGCAGCTCCTCGACCCGCGCCAGGTCACCCAGCGGGGCGAATTCGACATGGGACGTGCTGTTGAACGGTGCGCGGAGCGCCGCGTTGTCGGTGACGGCGACGGCTCCCGACGTGCGGCCGTGGAAGGCCCCCGTGAAGGCGAGGATGTGCGAGCGGCCCGTATGGAACGAGGCCAGCTTCATGGCGTTCTCGTTGGCCTCGGCCCCCGAGTTGCAGAGGAAGAGGCTGTAGTCCTCGTACCCCGATGCGCGGCCCAGCCGCTCGGCCAGCTCGCTCTGGAGCGAGTTTTCGACCGAATTGGAGTAGAAGCCCAGCCGTGCGACCTGCTCCGAGATGCGGCCGACGTAGGTCGGGTCGGCATGGCCGAGCGAGATGACCGCATGGCCGCCGTAGAGGTCGAGGTATTCGATGCCGGCGGCGTCGTAGACGAAGTTGCCGCGGCCCCGTACGGGCTCCGTGGGGTAGAGCGTATATACGTTGAATGGTTTCATGTCCGTGTTGTTTTTTGAGGTGGATGGCCCCGGCGTTGTTTCGGGGTGAATACACCCGGCCGCATCCCGACGCGGGTCGGGACACTGCCGGATGGGTTGTCTGTGCGCGTGCGGGTTTCCCCGGTCTGCCTGTCAGGTCAGAAGGCGCTGGCCTTGAGCCGCAGCCCCTCGCGCTCGTCGAGGCCGAACATCAGGTTCATGTTCTGCACGGCCTGTCCCGAGGCTCCCTTGAGCAGGTTGTCGATGACCGAGACCACGTGCAGCTTGTCGCCGTAGCGGGCCGTGTGCAGCAGCGCGCGGTTGGTGTTGACCACCCGTTTGAGGTCGGGGTACTGCTCCGTCACGCGGGTGAAGGCCGCATCCTCGTAGTAATCGCGGTAGAGGAGTTCGGCCTCCCGCTCGTCGAGCCGGCAGCGCGTGTAGACGCTGGCCAGAATGCCGCGGGTGAAGTCGCCCCGCATGGGGACGAAGTTGACGTCGCGGTCGAACGCAGGCTGCAGCTGCCGCAGGTTGCGGCCGATTTCGAGCAGGTGCTGGTGCGTGAAGCACTTGTAGACCGAGAGGTTGTCGCTCCGCCAGCTGAAGTGGGTCGTCGCCGAGGGCTTCACGCCGGCGCCGGTCGAACCGGTGACGGCCGTCACATGGACCTCGTCCTCGAGCAGCCCGGCGGAGGCCAGCGGCAGCAGCGCCAGCTGGATGGCCGTGGCGAAGCAGCCCGGATTGGCCACGCGGCGTGCGGCGCGAATCCGCTCGCTGCAGAGCTCCGGCAGTCCGTAGACGAACCCTTCGCTCTCGTCGCGGAAATCCTGCGCCAGGTCGATGATGCGCAGCGACTCGGGCAGCTCGTGTGCGGCGAGCCACTTGCGGCTCTCGCCGTGGGCCGAGCAGAGGAAGAGCACGTCGACCTGCTCCAGGTTGTATTCGGCGCAGAAGCGCAGCGGGGTCTCGCCGTCGAGCCCCGCGTGGACCGCGGTGATGAGGTCGCCCGCATGGCTCGTGCTGTGGACGAAGCCCAGCTCGACATGGGGGTGGTTCACCAGAAGGCGTACCAGCTCACCGGCCGTATAGCCGGCGCCGCCGATGATTCCTGCGCGTATCATTTGCCGTTGCGCTTTTGGACGTTGTGGTAAATCTTGATTTGGTTGCCCAGAATCTTCGTGAAGCCCTTCACGTCGTCGGCCGTCCAGGCCTTGTTCACCTCGCCGTACTCGCCGAAGTCGGTCTTCATTAGGTCGAACGACGACGAGACGCCCACCAGTGTGAAGCAGCGCTGGCGGAGCGTCAGCTCGACCTCGCCCGTGACGTTGCGCTGCGACGAGAGGAGCATCGCCTCGATGTCGCGCATGACGGGCTCGAGGTACTGCGCCTCGTGGAGGAACATGCCGTACCAGGTGGCCACCTGCTCCTTCCAGTAGAGCTGCCACTTGGTCAGCACGTGCTTCTCGAGCATCTTGTGGGCCGAGATGATGAGCATCGGCGCGGCGGCCTCGAAGCCCACGCGGCCCTTGATGCCGATGATGGTGTCGCCGATGTGCATGTCGCGGCCGATGCCGTAGCGCGAGCCGATGGCCTCGACGGCGCGGATGGCCTCGACGCGGTCGGTGTAGGGGGTGCCGTTGACCGACGTGAGTTCGCCTTCGGTGAAGCCCAGACGGAGCGTCTCCTCGCCCGTGGCCGTAATCTGGCTCGGATAGGCCTCCTCGGGGAGCGTCTGCTCCGAGTGGAGCGTCTCGCGGCCGCCGATGGAGGTGCCCCAGAGTCCCTTGTTGATGGAGTACTCCATCTTGCGGAAGTCGGCCTCGAAGCCGTGGCGGCGCAGGTAGTCGATTTCATATTCGCGCGTGAGGGTCATGTCGCGCGTCGGGGTGATGATTTCGATTTCGGGAGCCAGCACCTGGAACGTCAGGTCGAAACGCACCTGGTCGTTGCCTGCGCCGGTCGAGCCGTGGGCAACGGCGTCGGCGCCGATTTGCTTGGCGTATTCGATGATGGCGATGGCCTGGAAGATGCGCTCCGAGCTGACCGAGATGGGGTAGGTGCCGTTGCGCAGGATGTTGCCGTAGACCATGTAGCGGATGCTCTTTTCGTAGTACTCCTGCTCGATGTCGAGCGTGGCGTGCTTCACGGCGCCCAGCGCCAGGGCGCGCTCTTCGATGCGTGCCAGTTCGTCGGCCGAGAAACCGCCCGTGTTGGCGATGGCCGTATAGACGTCGTAACCCTTCTCTTCGGAGAGATATTTCACACAGAACGAGGTGTCCAGACCGCCGCTGAACGCCAGTACCACTTTCTTCTTTTCCATTTTCGGTTGATTCTTTTTTTATTTTACGTTGTACATTGTTTCCCGGGAGCGGAGTCCCGGATTTTTGGCTCCGTGCGCCGCCCTTACTTGAGGTGGAAGAGCTTGCGGAACCGGTTTCGGAGGAACATCACGTAGGGCGTCAGCCGCGACTGGCGGGGCTGTTCCTTGGCCGGGTCGTAGAGCATGCCCGTGCAGAGACACATCCTCCGGTTGTTGCGCTGCAGGATGTCGTAGTTGCAACATCCCTGGCAGCCCTGCCAGAATTCGTCGTCTTCGGTCAGTTCCGAAAAGGTCACGGGAACGTATCCCATCCGCGAGTTGAGCTTCATGACCGGCAACGACGTGGTGATGCTGAATAACTTCGCATAGGGGAATCGTCGTCGGGCCAGCTCGAATGTTCGTCGTTTGATTTGCTCCGCGAGTCCCATGTGCCGGTACTCGGGGTCGACAATCAATCCGGAGGTCGCGACGAAATCGCCGTGCCCCCAACACTCGATGTAGCTGAAGCCGATGAGCTTCTCGCCGTCCAGCGCCACGACGGCCTTGCCGCCGGTCATCTTTGCCGCGATGTACTCGGGCGACCGTTTGGCGATGCCCGTGCCCCGCTGCAGAGCCGACTCGTAGATGAGGTCGCAGATACGCTGTGCGTAGTGCGCATGCGACGAGTCGGCGAAAACGACGCTGATGGAATTGTTATTCATCTATCTAATATGGTAAAATAAAAAGGAATTGTCAATCGAACAACTTTGGAAAACGTCCACCTCCGGGGCGCATCGGTCGCATCAGTTGTTGATGCGGTAGGCTCGCTGTACACCTCGGATACGCATGATGGAGTGGATGAGCGTATCGACGGCGGCCGTGCCGGGTACCTCGACGCTGACCACACCCTCGACACTGCCTCCCGAGGCGGCCGAGAAGTTCATCGAGCGAATGTTGAGCCTCAGGTCGCGGCTGATGACCTCGGTGATGTGGTTGGCCATGCCGGTCATGTCGGCCGCCACGATGCGGATGGAGACGCGGAAGGCCCCCTCGGCCGTCGAGCGCCAGCGCGCATCGATGACCCGGTGGGGATAGCGCTCGCGCATGCGGCGCGCGTTGGGGCAGTCGGTGCGGTGGATGGTGATGCCCGCCCCGATGGTGATGAAGCCGAAGACCTCGTCGCCCTTGATGGGGTTGCAGCAGCGGGCCAGCTTGTACTGGATTTTCGAGATGTCGTCGTCGATAATCAGCGCATCGCTGCTCCGTGCGGGAGCCGTCTCGCGCGCTGCGGCCTTGGCCCGTTCGACCTCGGCCGCCGCGGCACGGCGCTCCTCTTCGGCCGCCCCCGAGAGGTGGCGCGAGAGAATCTCCTTGATGGAGGCCAGCTCGACCTTCTGGGTCGAGATGAGGCCGTAGACCTCGGTGCCCGTCCGCACCTTGAAGTATTTGGCCAGGTAGGCTACCGCCTCGTCGATGGAGAGCGGGAACTTCCAGTTCTTGAGCTTGCGCTCGAGCTCCTCGCGTCCCATGCGGGCATGCTTGGCCTGCTCCTCGCGCAGGTAGGATTTGATTTTGTTGCGCGCCTTCGAGGTGACCACCACCGAGAGCCAGTCGGCCTTGGGCGTCTGGTTCTTCTGGGTGAGAATCTCGACGATGTCGCCGTTGTGGAGCACCTCGCGGATGGAGACGGCGCGGTTGTTCACCTTGCCGCCCGAGCAGGTGGCGCCCAGGTTGGTGTGGATGTCGAAGGCGAAGTCGAGCAGCGTGGCCCCTTCGGGCAGCTTGCGCAGGTCGCCGTTGGGCGTGAAGACGAAAATCTCGCCCGAGGCGGGTTTGGCGTCGAAGCGCTGCGCCAGCGAGTGGGTCGTATCCTCGAGCAGTTCGCGCAGCCGGCCGAGCCACTGCTCGCTGGTGCGGGCCCCCTGGCCTACCCCCTTGTAGCGCCAGTGGGCGGCGATACCCCGCTCGGCCACGGCGTCCATGCGTTCGGTGCGAATCTGCACCTCGACCCAGCGCCCCTCGGCCGAAACGGTCGTGTGGAGCGACTCGTAGCCGTTCGACTTGGGAATCGAAATCCAGTCGCGCATGCGGTTGGGGTTGGGCGTATAGTAGTCCGTCACCACCGAGTAGGCGGTCCAGCAGAGGCGTTTCTCCTCCTCCACGGGGCAGTCGATGATGATGCGGATAGCGAAGATGTCGTAGACGCCCTCGAAGGGGACACGCTGCTTCTGCATCTTGTTCCAGATGGAGAAGATGGACTTCGTGCGGCTCTTGATGTGGTAGTTGATGCCGAGTTTCCGCAGCCGCTCCTCGATGGGTACGATGAAGCGGGCGATGAAGGCGCGGCGCTCGTCGGCGCTCTCTTCGAGCTTGGCCACGATGTGGTCGTAGTCCTTCGGTTCGAGGTATTTGAGGGCGATGTCCTCCAGCTCGCTCTTGAGTCCGTAGAGGCCCAGCTTGTGGGCAATCTGGGCGTAGAGGTTCATCGACTCCCAACTCTTCTTGCGCCACTTCTCGCGCGGGAAGATGTCGAGCGAACGCATCACCTCGAGGCGGTCGGCCAACTTGATGAGAATCACGCGCGGGTCCTCCGAGTAGCTGACAATCAGGTCGCGGAAGTTGCCGGCCTGCTCCTTGGCCACCTTGAGTTTCAGCTCCGAGATGTTGCAGAGCCCCATGGTGATGCCGGCCACCTGCTCGCCGAAGCGGCTGCGCAGGTCGTTCATCAGTGCGAGGAACTCCTCCTGGGACTGCTGTTTGTGGGCGATGCGCACCACGTCGTGCAACACCGACGCGATGGTGGAGTTGCGGCCCAGTCCGACTTCGGAGATGACAATGCAGGCTACTCCCGCGCCGTGCTCGAGCAGCGGGGAGCCGTCGTAACGGGTCATCCCGGCGAGTTGCTCGTCCGCATAGGCCAGCGCGTCGTCTACCAGGCGCTGGGTCTCGGACGAGAAACTCCCGCGCACCAGTGCGCGGAGTTTTTCGTAGCGTGAATAGTCCATTTTTTGATTACCTGTAACCTAACCGGGACAAAGATACGAAAAAATTCCTACTTTTGACACCGTACAATCCGTCTGAAAATCATGTTGCGAAAGAATGCGCCCTATGTCCCCACGCTGGGGGAGGAGATAGCCAATACGGTGTCGCACGGCGTGATGGCGCTGCTGTCGCTCTGCGCGTTGCCCTTTGCGGCGGTGTGGGCCTATGTCCACGACGTGCAGGGGGTGCTGGCCAGCGTCTCGGTGAGCGTCTTTGTGGTCTCGCTCTTCCTGATGTTCCTCACCTCGACGCTCTACCATTCGATGAATCCCGCCTCGAAGCACAAGGCGGTCTTCCACATCCTCGACCACATCTTCATCTACGTGGCCATCGCCGGCAGCTATACGCCCATCGCGTTGTCGGTCATCGGCGGATGGCAGGGGGTGCTCATCGCCGTGCTGCAGTGGGCGATGGTGCTCTTCGGCATCTTCTACAAGTCGCTCTCGCGGCGGTCGCTGCCGGCCGTGAGCCTGACCATCTATCTGGTCATGGGGTGGACCATCCTCTTCTTCCTGCCGCTCTTCCTGCGCAACGCCTCGACGCCGCTGCTGTGGCTCATCGCCGCGGGCGGCCTCTTCTATACGCTCGGGGCGTGGTTCTATGCCCGCAAGGGGTTCCGCTACCACCATCTGGTCTGGCACCTGCTCATCAACCTCGGCGCCGCCTGCCACTTTGTCGGGATTGTCTTCTTCCTCTATTGACGGCCGGGATTCGGTCTGCGGCCGGAGCGCCGTGACGGTAAAGCGGAAGCGCCGCACCCTCGTTCGCGAAGGTGCGGCGCTTCCCTTTGCGGGACCGTATCAGGCGTCAGCCGAGCAGCAGCCCGACGGTGAGCAGCACCCCGAAGAGGGTGAGGTTGCGGGCCGTCTCGCCCAGACAGATGTTGAGCTCCTCGCCGTGGTCGATGCGGACCATCTTGCGCCACGTGAAGAAGAAGAGCACCCAGTAGAGCAGCGGCAGCAGTGCGGCGTACCAGCGTCCGAAGAGGGCGAAGGCGAGGCAGAGCAGCGTGGCGGCCGTGCCGAGGAAGAGGTATCCCCAGCGGCCGACTCCGGCGCCGAGGCAGACGACGATGGTGCGCTTGCCGCTGGCGGCATCCTCCACGCGGTCGCGGAAGTTGTTGACCATCAGCATGGTGTCGATAACCAGGCCGCAGGCGAGTCCGGCCAGCGTCACCTCCCACGTCCAGTCGTGGGCGAGGATGTAGTAGGTGAAGCCGACGGGGACGACGCCGAAGAAGAGGACGACGGCCACGTCGCCCAGTCCGTGGTAGGCCAGCGGCCACGGCCCGGCGGTGTAGAGGTAGGCGAAGAGGATGCAGGCGGCGCCGACCAGCAGCAGCTCCCACCCTCCGTAGCGGAGCAGCGTCAGTCCGACGGCGGCTCCCGCCACCGTGAAGGCGGCGATGCCCCACTTCATGGCGCGCAGCGTGATGTAGCCCTTGGCGAAGGCGCGGTCGGGACCGAGCCGTTCGGGGCTGTCGGCCCCCTTCTGGAAGTCGCACAGGTCGTTGACCAGGTTGGCCGTGCACTGCATCAGCAGTGCGAAGAGGAGGCAGAGCAGCGCCGGCAGCCAGTGGAACGAACCGTCGCTCCAGGCCAGCGCCGAGGCGACGAATACGGGCGTCGAGGTGGCGCCGAAACTGTAGGGACGCACGGCCAGGAGCCATGCTCGCAGTGAATTTGTCTTCATGGGCAAATGATTTTTTGAATACGTTGGGTCGGTTCCGGGCGGACAGGGGGCGGAATCGGGACGTATGTGGGGTCTTCTCATGCTTCGCGGGCCGGCGCCGTGCGGCGGCCGTCGGCAGCCTCCCGCTCCGGGTCGGGGCAGGGGCGGCGGACGATGTAGAGCCAGTCGTCGCAGAGGGCGTAGCGGCGGCGCTCCGCGGGGGTGCAGTTCGAGGCGTAGTCGAGCTCCATGACCTCGAAGCCCGCCTCGCGCAGCCGGTCGGCATAGTCGCGGCCGTAGATGCGCCGGTGGTCGTACTGCCCGAAGATGCGGGTGCGCTCATCGGGGTCGGTGATGGTGTCGTCCTCGAAGGTCTCCGCGCGCGAGCGGTCGACGGGCGAGAGGATGACGCCCCAGCCGCCGGGGCGCAGTACGCGGCAGAGTTCGCGCATTGCACGGCGGTCGTCGGCCACGTGTTCGAGGATGTGGTTGCAGAGCAGCACGTCGGCATATCCCTCCTCGAGCGGAATCTGCTGCACGTCGAAGTGGAGCTTGGCCAGCGGGCTCTCGAGGTCGGCCGTCACGTAGCGTTCGGGATGGCCGGCGTAGAGGCGGCCGAGGTGGCGCATCAGGCAGACCTCGGGGGCGATGTGGAGCAGCCGCGGGCAGTCGTCGAGCAGCCTCGTCTCGCGCACGAGCCAAAGCCAGAGCAGGCGGTGGCGTTCGAGCGAGAGGCAGCGGGGGCAGAGCGCGTTGGGACGCGAGGTGACGTAGCCGTAGGGGAGGAACTTGCGGTAGTGGGCGCCGCAGACGGGGCATTCGACCTTGCGGCCGCGGTAGAAGAGCCCCATGACGGGCACCATCCAGCCGGCGAGCCGCTGCAGCAGTGTGCGCGGCAGGTGGTTGAGGGCCCATTTGATGATTCGTCGCATGCGTGTCGTGTTTGGCCGGCCCGGCAGGTCCGCCGGCATTGCCGCCGGCCGCTCGGGGCGGAGGGGTTATTCCAGAATCTTCCGGACTTCGGTTTCGGCTTTGCAGAGCCGCTCCTTGCAGCGTGCAATCAGCTCGGTGGCGCGTTTGACCTCGGCGGCGAGGCTGTCGACGTCCATCTCCTCGTCGCGCAGGCGGGCGAGAATCTTCTCGATTTCGGCCATCGCCTCGGTGTAGCTTATCTCTTTCTTGGCCATATTGCGTGGGTGTTTTTCGGTGTTTTATTTCGTTGCGTCCGGGTTCGGACCGCCCGGCCGGGAGCCTTTGTCGCCTCTTTTCGGGGCGGGGGCCGTCCCGTCGCCGGGTGCGGGGTCGGCCGTGGCGCGGAGCCGGCCGTCGGCTACCTCGATTTCGAGCGGCGTGCCTCCCGCGATGCCGCGCACCGAGGCGATGGCCCGCCCTCCGGTGCGGACGACGGCGAATCCCAGCTTGAGAATCCGCCGCGGCGAGCGCGCCTCGACCAGTTCGCCGGCCGCCTCGAGGCGGTTGCGCTGGCGCGCGAGCAGCTCCCCGACGGCACGGGGCAGCTGTTGCGCTGCGGCGTCGAGCAGCATCCGCTGCCGGGCCACGAGCGTGGCGCTGCGCTGCGAGAGTTCGCCCGCAAGCCGTTCGAGCTGCAGACGCCGGCGGGCGGTCAGTTCGTCGCTCCGCCGCCGCAGTTCACCCGCGAGGCGCTCGAGCTGCAGTTCGGCGCGGCGCATCGCCTCGACGGTGGTGTCGTGAAGCTGCCCGGCGGCCCGGTCGAGCCAGGCGTCGACCTCCGCCGAGCGGTCGACGAGCCAGCCGGCCACCGCCGTCGGGGTCTTGAGCGCCGTGTGGGCCACCATGTCCGCCACGCTCGTATCCTTGTCGTGGCCGATGCCCGTCAGCACGGGGAGCGGGAACTGGGCGATGTAGGCGCAGAGACGGTAGGCGTTGAAGCAGTTGAGGTCGCTGGCCGAGCCGCCGCCCCGGATGAGGACTACGGCGTCGAACTCCCCGATGCGCTCGGCCACGGCGCAGAGCGCCGCGATGATGGACTCCTCGGCGGCGTCGCCCTGCATGAAGGCGTCGAAGAGCTCCGTGCGGAAGGCATAGGGACTCTTCGCCAGCTCCTTGCAGAAGTCCTGATAGCCGGCAGCGTGGGCGCTCGAGACCACCGCGATGCGCTGCACGACAGGGGGCAGCGCCGTTTCGCGGTTCATCTCCCAGACCCCCTCGCGCTGCAGGCGGGCGATGGTCTGCTGACGCTGGCGCTCCATGTCGCCCAGCGTGTAGGTGGGGTCGATGTCGGTAATCTGGAGCGAGAAGCCGTAGAGTTCGTGGTAGGTGACCGTCGCGCGGGCCAGGATGCGGATGCCGGGAGCGAGCTTGCGGCCGGTCTCCGCCTCGAAGTAGGCGGCCACGCGCGGATAGGCCGAACGCCAGATGACGGCCCGCGACTGGGCCAGCGGCACGCCGTTGTCACCCCCTTTCTCGACCAGTTCGAGGTAGCAGTGGCCCGAGTAGTTGACCTTCAGTTCGGCGATTTCGGCGCTGACCCAGAGCGGCAGCGGGAACTGCTCGTGAAGGCGCTCCTTCACGAGTCGCTGCAACTCCACGAGGGTGATATGGGCCGGTGACTGCATGGGATGCAAAGATAATGGATTGTCCCGGCAAAAACAAGCGGGGAGGCCCGGCGGCGGCTCAGCGCCAAATCAGCTCGGGCAGGCGGGGGAGCGGTTTGCCTTCGGGCAGCTGGATGCGCAGCACCCCTTCGCTGGCCACCGGCGCGCCGTTCTTGGTGGCGGGCTCCCACAGGGGGGCCTCCTCGACGGCCTTCAGCACGCGGCGGCGCAGGCGGCTGTCGGTCGATTCGAGCTCGGCGCTCACCTCGGCACGTCCGTCGGTGTTCACCGTATAGCGCAGCACCACGCGTGCGGCGGTCTCGTCGTCGGACCACTTGACCTGCGAGGCGATGTAGGCGTCGAACGACTCCGCAGCCGTGAAGCGGGCGGGCGAGTCGTAACGCAGCGTGACGACCATCACCCCGTTGAAGGCCTTCTCGCCGTAGCGGGCGATGGTCTCCTCGTCGGCGGGGAGCATCTCGACGCTCTCGATGTCGTCGGGCGGGATGGAGCCTATTTCCTCGACCTCCCGGCCGTTCACCAGATAGAGCGGCTCCTGGGCCGCGGCGTCGTGCGCGGCGGCAAGCAGCAGGGAAAGCAGGAGCAAAAGTCGTTTCATGGTCGTTTTCTTCCTATAACGTTGCGGGGTGCCCGTCTATTGTCCTCCGCCTCGGGCGGAATCGGTGTCTCGGCCCCGGATGGACGTGCGGAGCGCCTCTGCGTCCGGACCGGGGCGTCTGGGTTGTTCGGGTTGGGCCGGGCCGGATTGTTCGGATTGTTCAGGTTGTTCGGGTTGTTCGGGCCGTTCGGCCAGGGCGGGGCATCGGAGCCCCGTCGTCCCCCGCCGTTCCCCGCCGTTCCCCGCCGGCCCGACGGTCCATTACTCCACCTGCTCGGGGTTCCAGCGCAGGCGGCGGAGGTCGACGCGGCCGTCGGGGCGGACGCATACCCCCTCCTGCGCAAGCAGCCGGCGCTGCTCTGCCCACGAGGCGACCGTAGCGCCCGAGGCGCTCACCACCCGGTGGCAGGGGACGCCCTCCGGCGCGCGGCTCAGAAGCCGTCCGACGAGCCGCGCATGGTTGGGAACACCCAGCAGCCGGGCCAGCTGCCCGTATGTGGCGACGCTGCCCGCGGGAATCTGTCGGACAAGCTCGTAGAGCTCGGCGTCGAGAGCCGCGGGCAGCGTCGTTTTCATCGGTCGTGAGCTCCGGCAGCCGTCAGAGTTCGCTCTCCTTGAGCCGCTCGGCGTTTTCGGCCACAATCAGGTGGTCGATGACATCCTGGATGTCGCCGTCCATGAAGGCCGCCAGGTTGTAGATGGTGTAGTTGATGCGGTGGTCGGTGATGCGCCCCTGCGGGTAGTTGTAGGTGCGGATTTTGGCCGAGCGGTCGCCCGTCGAGACCATCGTCTTGCGCTTCGAGGCGATTTCGTCGAGGTATTTCGAATACTCGAGGTTGAAGACGCGCGTGCGCAGCTCCTCGAAGGCCTTGTCGAAGTTCTTCAACTGCGACTTCTGGTCCTGGCACTGCACGACGATACCCGTCGGGATGTGGGTGAGTCGGATGGCCGAGTAGGTCGTGTTGACCGACTGTCCGCCCGGTCCGCTGGCGCAGAAGATGTCCTTGCGGATGTCGTTCATCGAAATCTCGACGTCGAACTCCTCCGCCTCGGGCAGTACGGCCACCGAAGCGGCCGAGGTGTGGACGCGGCCCTGCGTCTCGGTCTGGGGCACGCGCTGCACGCGGTGCACGCCCGATTCGTACTTGAGCGTGCCGTAGACGTTCTGTCCGGTCACCTTCATCACCACCTCCTTGTAGCCGCCGGCGGCACCCTCCGACGACGAGGTGATTTCGTAGCGCCACCCCTTCGACTCGATGTACTTGGTGTACATGCGCAGCAGGTCGCCGGCAAAGATGGCCGCCTCGTCGCCGCCCGTACCGCCGCGAATCTCCACGATGGCGTTCTTGGCGTCCTGCGGGTCCTTGGGAATGAGCAGCAGCTTGATTTCCTCCTCCATGCGTTCGATGGCGGGTTCGAGCTCCGAGATTTCGCCGCGGGCCATCTCGCGCATCTCCTCGTCCTTGTCGTTGGCCAGGACATCCTTCGCTTCGGCCAGGTTGGCCAGCGCCGTGCGGTAACGCTCCGAGGTCTCGATGATGGGCTCGAGCTCCTTGTATTCCTTGTTGAGCTGGACGAACTGCTTGACGTCGGCAATCACTTCGGGGTCGGTGAGCTTCTGGCCGATTTCCTCGTACTTGAGCTTCAGCCCGTCGAGGCGGGTCAGTATGGTGTTGTCTGCCATAAAAAAAGTATCGTATCTTGTTCAGCGTACAAAGATACGATACATTTGACGAATTTGGAAATCGTAGCCCGAATTTCGCCTGCCGGCGGTGCGAAGTATCCTGCTGCCGCAGTTCCGGGCCCATCCGCTTTGCGCGATGGCCATCGAGAGAGGGAGTATGCGGGCTCCGGCATGCGGCGTGGGAAAGAAGTTCCCGGCTTCCGGAAGCCGGGAACTTTCATGCAGTGGGATGTCGAATTGTCCGTCAGAAATTGACGCCGATTCGGAACAGCAGGGTGCTGTTGTCGTAAAACGTATGCTTCTGGTAGGAGGGATTGGTTTCTTCCATAACAAGTCCTTGAATCAGATAGTTTATGGAAAAATTCAGTCGTTTGTATTCGACTCCGAATCCGGGTGAACCATAGAGCCCCGTCAAACGATAGTTTTTCAAGATGGGCTGTTGCCCAAATTCAGTTATGGAAGTCCTAAATTCACCCAAATGAATATTATATCCTATTCTGAAGCCGGCATATATTTTCCAAGGGCGGTTGTTACTGAAAAACCAGCGGGCTTCACCGTAGAGAGGAAGGGCATAGACCCGGTCGCATTTTGTTTCGGAAAGAGTCGTCAAACCGGTTCCGATGCCCAGAAAAAGATGCTCGAACTGGTATCCGTGGGTGGTGGTGAGTTCATAGATGAACTTCGGACTCATCAGATTTACACCAAGTCCCGCTTCGGCATATCCTTTATATCCCTTTGCTGTGGAGGCATTGGCTTCGTTTTCGACGGTGACGGTTGCCCCCTGGATAATCTGGGCGCGGGCAATAAGGCCGCATCCGAGCAGGAACAGCAACAATATGTATCTTTTCATGGCCGTTGCGTCTCTAATGTTTGGAATTGCTCTGGATGAAGGCTTCGTTGTCGCTGCCGATGACCTGGTAGAGCGGGGCAATCCAGGCGTCACCGGAGGTTGCCGAGCGGAAGTTGACATAACGGACAGGCCAGCCCGTGACGGAGATAACCAGTCGGTTGTTTTCGGTGCGGACGTTGATGAGCGCCCCGATGATGGCGTCGGCCCGATACTTCTGGGCTGCCTGGTTCAGGGCTACTTTCTTCCATCCGTCGAGGTTGGCAATCAGCATCGGGGTAACATCTCCCGGTACGGTCAGTTCGTAGGGGGCGATTTTCTCTTCGGAAAGCAGTTCCTGGTCGGCAATTATCGGGGTGATGACCGCACCGACGCGCGGTTCGATGTTGCGTGCCGAGGATTCCGTGTAGGTGAGTCGTTGTTGTATGGCGCAACTGGTGCCGAGTGCCGCTGCTGCGAGCAGGGCGATGAGTCGAATTTTCATAGTTTGGCGATTTCGAGAGTGGAGGCCGGGTCCCGGCGGCCGAATTTGTTTCCGGATGGGTGACGGACATGAAAAAGCGTGGGACCGAACTTCATTTCCGCCTCTCGGGTATCGCCAAACACCCTGCAACCGGATAACGAGTAAAGCCCACGCCGGAAGCGTGAGCGCAAACTTCGTTCCCTGTTACTTCCTGAATTTGGCGATTTCGAGAGGAGGGAAAAAGATTCCGCTTTTTATGTCTGGGCGCACGTGGCGCCAATGTCGTTGCTGGCGTTCTATTTCATAGGCGATTCGGTTTTCGGTCCTTTGCGGCAAAGATACGAATTTCCCCCGGAACGAACAACGGCCTGCAGAGAGCAGCGACCTCCGGTCCGGCGTCTTTACGGCACACAGCCGGGACTGAAGCATTTGCTTCGTCCCGGCTGCCTGGGAAATTGTGACGGGGTGCGGTGTGCCCGGTGTTTTGTCCCGGCCATCCGTCCTTCCCGCTGTTTCATCTCCGGTATTCCCGGTGCGGTGTTTCGGCTTCCGGCCTCCGGCCGGGAACCCCTTTCGGGGAGTTTGGTCGTACCCCGGGTTCTGCCGTCCGTCGGGGGTTAGATGACGATGTTGATGATTTTGCCCGGTACGACAATCACCTTCTTGGGCGTCTTGCCTTCGAGCCACTTCTGCGCCTCGGGCTCGGCGACCACTGCGGCCTGGATTTCGGCCGGCGTCATCGCCACGGCGTACTGCTTCTTGAAGCGCAGCTTGCCGTTGACCGACACGGGGTACTCGAACGTGCTGCGTACGAGGTATTTCTCCTCGCAGACGGGGTACGTCGCGTCGCAGACCGTCGTCGTGTGGCCCAGCGCCTCCCACAGCTCCTCGGCCAGGTGCGGCGCAAAGGGGGCAATCAGCACGGCCAGCGGCTCGAGCACGCGGCGCTTCGGACAGTCGCCCAGCTCGTTGAGGCAAATCATGAAGGCGGCCACGGCCGTGTTGAACGAGAAGTTCTCGATGTCGTCCGTAACCTTGCGGATGGTCTTGTGGAGCGTGCGCAGCTCCTCCTCGGTCGGCTCCTCGTCGGTGACGGCCAGACGTCCGTCGCGGTCGAAGTAGAGACGCCAGAAGCGGCGCAGGAACTTGTGTACGCCGTCGATGCCGTTGGTGTCCCACGGCTTGGCCTGCTCGAGCGGCCCGAGGAACATCTCGTACATGCGCAGCGTGTCGGCGCCGTAGAGCTCGATGATGCGGTCGGGGTTCACCACGTTGTACATCGATTTCGACATCTTCTCGATGGCCCAGCCGCAGACATACTTGCCGTCCTCGAGGATGAACTCCGCGTCGCGGAAGTCGGGCATCCAGGCGCGGAAGGCGTCGAGGTCGAGGATGTCGTTGCGGACGATGTTGACGTCGACGTGGATTTCCTGCGTCTCGTACTGGTCGCGCAGACCGAGCGAGACGAACTTGTTGGTTCCCACCACGCGGTAGACGAAGTTCGAGCGGCCCTGAATCATGCCCTGGTTGACCAGCTTCTGGAAGGGCTCCTGCTCGCAGACGTAGCCCAGGTCGTAGAGGAACATGTTCCAGAAGCGCGAGTACATCAGGTGGCCCGTGGCGTGTTCGATGCCGCCGACGTAGAGGTCGACGTTGCGCCAGTAGGTGTTGGCCTCGCTGCCGACGAGCGCATGGTCGTTGTGCGGGTCCATGTAGCGGAGGTAGTAGGCCGACGAACCGGCGAAGCCCGGCATGGTCGAGAGTTCATAGGGGTAGCCCTCGGGAGTGGTCCAACCCTTGGCGCGGGCCAGGGGCGGCTCGCCCTCGGCCGTGGGGCCGAAGTTCTCGATGGCGGGGAGCGTCAGCGGCAGCTGCTCGTCCGCAAGCGGGCAGGCGATGTCGTTGCGGTAGTAAATCGGGAAGGGCTCGCCCCAGTAGCGCTGGCGCGAGAAGATGGCGTCGCGCAGACGGTAGTTGACCAGCCGTTTGCCCAGGCCGCGGCGCTCGATTTCGTCGAACATGCGTGCGATGGCCTCCTTGACCTCCATGCCGTTGAGGAAGTCCGAGTTGATGAGCCGGCCCTCCTTGGCGTCGTAGGATTCGCGCTCCACGTCGCCGCCCTCGACTACCGGCACGATGTCGAGGCCGAAGTGGCGGGCGAAGGCCCAGTCGCGCGAGTCGTGGGCCGGAACGGCCATGATGGCACCCGTTCCGTAGCCGGCCAGCACGTAGTCCGAGACGTAGATGGGAATCCGTTTGCCCGTGAAGGGGTTGACGGCAAAGGAGCCCGTCGCCACGCCGCTGACGCGCCGCGTCTCGGCGATGCGCTCGCGCTCCGAACGCTTCTTGGTCTGCTCGATGTAGGCCTCGACGGCCGGGCGGTTCTCGTCGGTCGTCAGCTCCGCAACCCATTCGTGTTCGGGGGCGATGACCATGAACGTGACGCCGAAAATCGTATCGGGACGCGTGGTGAAGATTTCGAGCTTGCGCTCCGAGCCGGCGATGTCGAAGAAGACCTGTGCGCCGACCGAGCGGCCAATCCAGTTGCGCTGGATTTCCTTGAGCGAGTCGCTCCAGGCGAGGCAGTCCAGTCCGTTGAGCATCCGCTCGGCGTAGGCCGTCACGCGCAGCAGCCACTGCTTCATGCGTTTCTGCTCGACGGGGTAGCCGCCGCGCACTGACAGTCCGTCGCGCACCTCGTCGTTGGCCAGCACGGTGCCCAGCTTGGGACACCAGTTGACCATCGTGTCGGCGCGGTAGGCCAGGCGGTAGTTCTGCAGCACCTGCTCGCGGCGTGCCTCGTCCCAGCCGTTCCACTCGGCGGCCGTGAAGCTCATCTCGTGGGTGCAGGCGGCGTCGATGCCCTCGGTGCCCGAGGCGGCGAACGAGGCCGTCAGTTCGGCGATGGGGCGCGCCTTCTGCAGCGTGCGGTCGTACCAGTGGTCGAACATCCGCAGGAAGGCCCACTGCGTCCACTTGTAGTATTTGGGGTCGCACGTGCGCACCTCGCGCGACCAGTCGAACGAGAAGCCGATTTTGTCGAGCTGCTCGCGGTAGCGGGCCGTGTTGCGCTCGGTGGTGACGGCCGGATGCTGGCCCGTCTGGATGGCGTACTGTTCGGCCGGAAGTCCGAAGGCGTCGTAGCCCATCGGGTGAAGGACGTTGAAGCCCTTGAGCCGCTTGTAGCGGGCATAGATGTCCGAGGCGATGTAGCCCAGCGGGTGGCCGACGTGCAGACCCGCACCCGAGGGGTAGGGGAACATGTCGAGTACGTAGTATTTCGGGCGCGAAGGGTCGGCTTCGACGCGGTAGGTTCCCTCCTCCTGCCAGCGGTGCTGCCATTTGGATTCAATCTCCTTGAAATTGTATTCCATATCTCGTTTCGGTTTGTTGTCGTTTTTCCCGCAAAAGTAAGGAAAACTTTTCGGATTTTGGCCATTTCGGGGGAGTTTCCCCTTGAAAAGAGGTGCGGGTGCCGTTTCCGGATTCCGAAGGTCCCGGCTTCCGGCGCGGCGCTCGGTTTTCTGCCGCACTTTTTCCGCCGTTTTTCGTCCGGTCGTTTTTGGAGGAGGGACCGCTCTTGCGTTGCCGGTCGTCCGTCCTTCTGTTTCGGGGGCCGTCCTATGCGTTGCGGCGCACCCGTATTTGCCGCATGTGGCTCCGTTGAGGGGGCTCTTCCGGCCGCGCCGTGTCGCGCTCTTTCTTTCCGCCGTCCTCCTTTGCCGCCGCTCTTTTTCTGTCGCCCCGGAGCCGCCTTCCTCCGCTTTGCTTCATGGGTCACCTCTGCGTCTTGGCGTGCTCCTGCCCGCTCCCGGTGCAGTCGGGTCGGTCGGGCGGATATAGGGGCAACTTATTGGTATATAAAAAATAACGATTTGACAAACCGGTTTTTGTGTATTATCTTTGCCAATGAAAACAAGAAATGCAATAAAATTAATTTATAAACCATAAAAAACCTGAAACCATGAAAACGATGAATTATCTGCACCTGAACGCGTCGGCTTCCGACGGAATCGTAGCATCGCTGAAGAGCCTGCTGGCCGACTATCAGATTTTCTACGCCAACCTGCGCGGACTGCACTGGAATATCCAAGGACGCGGCTTCTTCGTCCTCCATGCCAAATTCGAGGAGCTCTACAACGATGCGGCGGCCAAGGCCGACGAACTGGCCGAGCGGATTCTCACCCTCGGCGGTGTGCCCGAGCACCGTTTCAGCGAGTATCTCCGTCAGGCGCGCATCTCCGAGGCGGGGCGCATCACCTGCTCCGACGAGGCCATCCGGCTGGTGCTCGATACGCTCGGACATCTCATCGGCGAGGAGCGCAAGCTGCTGGCGCTTGCCTCCGAGGCGGGCGACGAGACGACCGTTGCGCTGATGAGCGACTATCTGGCCGGTCAGGAGAAGCTCGTGTGGATGCTTGTGGCCTCCTCCGAGTCGGGATGCGAAAAGCATTGACAGAGTACCTCATATCGAACTTGTTCGGAGCCGTCTCCTTCGGGGACGGCTCCGTCGTTTTTTCGTCTGTCCCCTCCCTGAGGCTCCGCTCCGGCCGTCGTTGTGCGCGGGTTCCGGCCCGCTTCGGGCGGGGCTTGCGGGCCGTTTTGTCGTCGGTTGCCGCCCGGCTGCCGATGGCGTCCCGTGGCCTTCCGGTTCGGATGTTGGTTGTCGTCTTTCCGTCGGGTTTCCTGCCTGGGCTCCGCTCCGGCCGTCGTTGTGCGCGGGTTCCGGCCCGCTTCGGGGCGGGGCTTGCGGGCCGTTTTGTCGTCGGTTGCCGCCCGGCCGCCCGATGGCGTCCCGCGGCTTTCTGGTTCGGAGCGGGCAGTCTCCTCTGCCATACGGCGATAGCGTATCGGCAGCGTCGTTCCCGAAGGTGGTTCCAGGGCCTCGCGTCTGCTCCGCTGCCGCAGTTGCTCAGGGGCGCGGTAACGGATTGATTTTTCCCGCATTGGATGATTGTTTATAAGTAAAACGATATGATTTCAAAAAACCGATAAGCAAAAAGAATCGAAAACCCTGCAAAATGCTGAAAAAACGCGAAAAAAGATGGGGCTATATATGGAATATCCAAAAAAATGCGTACCTTTGCAGTCCATTTTGGACAATGGAGATAGATTTTTTAACCAAGTTTTAAGGACAAAAACGTTTAAGAAATGCCAACTATTCAACAGTTAGTGAGAAACGGTCGGGTTGCCCTCGAGGACAAGTCGAAGTCCCCTGCACTCGCAGCGTGCCCCCAGCGCCGCGGCGTCTGCACCCGTGTGTACACCACGACCCCCAAGAAGCCTAACTCGGCTATGCGTAAGGTGGCGCGTGTGCGCCTGACCAACGGCAAGGAGGTCAACGCCTACATCCCGGGCGAAGGCCACAACCTGCAGGAGCACTCCATCGTGCTCGTCCGCGGCGGTCGTGTGAAGGACCTCCCCGGTGTACGTTACCACCTCGTGCGCGGTGCGCTCGACTCGGCCGGTGTCGACGGACGTCGTCAGCGTCGTTCGAAGTACGGTGCAAAGCGACCTAAGGCCGGTAAATAATCGAAAACACAAGAATCAATCGAATTTTTTTAGCAAGAAACAATGAGAAAAGCTAAGCCTAAGAAGCGAATTCTACTTCCGGATCCGAAGTTCAACGACGTGGCAGTGACCCGTTTCGTGAACAACCTCATGCTGGATGGTAAGAAGAGTATTGCCTACACCATTTTCTACGATGCACTGGAGCTGGTGGGCAAGAAGATGAAGGATGCTGATAAATCTCCGCTGGAAATCTGGAAACAGGCTCTCGAGAATATCACGCCCCAAGTCGAAGTGAAGTCGAAGCGTATCGGTGGCGCGACCTTCCAGGTTCCTATGGAGGTTCGGCCGGAGCGCAAGATTTCTATTTCCATGAAGAACCTTGTCCTTTACTCGCGCAAGCGCGCCGGCAAAACGATGGCAGAGAAGCTTTCGGCAGAGATAATGGACGCCTACAACCAGCAGGGCGCTGCCTTCAAGCGTAAGGAGGAGATGCACCGCATGGCAGAGGCCAACAAGGCGTTCGCACACTTCAGATTCTAAAAAAGGAGACGACAGATGGCAACCAGAGACTTACACTACACGCGTAATATCGGTATCATGGCGCACATCGATGCCGGCAAGACTACGACATCGGAGCGTATCCTTTTCTACACGGGCAAGACCCACAAAATCGGCGAGGTTCACGAAGGTGGCGCCACCATGGACTGGATGGTCCAGGAGCAGGAGCGCGGTATCACCATCACCTCGGCCGCTACCACGGCGTTCTGGCACTACAAGGACCATCAGTATCAGATTAACCTGATTGATACCCCGGGACACGTGGACTTCACCGTCGAGGTGGAGCGTTCGCTCCGCGTACTCGACGGCGCCATCGCCACCTTCTGTGCAGTGGGCGGCGTTGAGCCCCAGTCGGAGACCGTTTGGCGTCAGGCCGACAAGTACAACGTTCCCCGTATCGGTTACGTCAACAAGATGGACCGCACGGGCGCCGATTTCCTTTCGGTCTGCGCGCAGATTAAGGAGCACTTCGGCGCAACGGCGCTTCCGGTGGTTCTGCCCATCGGCGCCGAGGACAAGTTCGAGGGACTGGTAGACCTTATTTATAATAATGCGATTTACTACTTCGACGACAAGACCGTCCGCGACAACTTTGAAATCCGCGAGATTCCCGAGTCGATGAAGGCCGAGGCAGCCGAGTGGCGTGCCAAGCTCATCGAGGAGGCTGCCGCTACGGACGATGCCCTGATGGAGAAGTTCTTCGAGGACCCCGATTCGATTACCCCCGACGAACTGCTCGCCGCCATCCGCAAGGCGACCATCTCGATGCAGCTCGTGCCGATGCTCTGCGGCTCGTCGTTCCACAACAAGGGTGTGCAGAAGCTGCTCGACTACGTGATGGCTTTCCTGCCTTCGCCGCTGGACGTTCCCGCCGTTACGGGTATCAACCCCAAGACCGAGGCCGAGGAGGTTCGCCACGCAACGGAGGACGACCCCTTCTGCGGTCTGGCCTTCAAGATTGCAACCGACCCGTTCGTAGGCCGTCTGGCTTTCGTCCGCGTATACTCGGGCAAGCTCGATGCAGGTTCCTACGTGCTCAACGCACGCAGCGGCAAGCGTGAGCGCATCAGCCGTATCTATCAGATGCACGCCAACAAGCAGAACCCGATGGAGACCGTCGGTGCCGGCGATATCTGCGCCGCTGTCGGCTTCAAGGAGATTCGCACCGGCGATACGCTCTGCGCCGAGAACGCTCCGATTGTACTCGAGCAGATGACCTTCCCCGAGCCGGTGATTGGTCTGGCCGTTGAGCCCAAGACCCAGAAGGACCTCGACAAGCTGGGCATCGCTCTGGCGAAGCTGGCCGAGGAGGACCCCACCTTCACGGTTCATACCGACGAGGATTCGGGTCAGACGGTCATCAGCGGTATGGGTGAGCTCCACCTCGACATCATCGTCGACCGTCTGCGTCGCGAGTTCGGTGTGGAAATCAACCAGGGTGCACCCCAGGTGAACTACAAGGAGTCGCTCACCAAGACCGTTCAGCACCGTGAGGTCTTCAAGAAGCAGACCGGTGGTCGCGGTAAGTTCGCCGACATCATCTTCGAAATCGGTCCTGCCGATGAGGGCAAAATGGGTCTTACGTTTGTCGACGAGGTGAAGGGCGGTAACATCCCGAAGGAGTTCATCCCCTCGGTTCAGAAGGGCTTCGAGGCTGCCATGACCAACGGCGCCCTGGCCGGCTATCCGATGGACTCGATGAAGATTACCCTCAAGGACGGTTCGTTCCACCCGGTGGACTCCGACCAGCTGTCGTTCGAAATCGCTGCCCGCAACGGCTTCCGCGCCGCAGCTCCCAAGGCCGGTTCGGTCATCATGGAGCCTATCATGTCGGTTGAGGTCGTTACGCCCGAGGAGAACATGGGTGACATCATCGGCGACCTGAACAAGCGCCGCGGTCAAATCACCGGCATGGAGTCGAAGGGTACCGCCCGCGTGGTGAAGGCCAAGGTCCCCCTGTCGGAGATGTTCGGTTACGTGACCGTGCTCCGTACGATTTCGTCGGGCCGCGCCACCTCTTCCATGGAGTTCTCGCACTTCGAGGAGGTTCCTGCAAACCTTGCCAAGGAGATTATCGAGAAAGCGAGTGGTAAACGTAAGGATATAGAATAAGCAAGCATATGAACCAGAAGATTAGAATCAAGTTAAAGTCATTCGACCACAATCTCGTCGACAAGTCGGCCGAGAAGATTGTGAAGACCGTGAAGAGCACGGGCGCCGTCGTGAGCGGCCCTGTGCCCCTCCCCACGCACAAGCAGATTTTCACGGTGAACCGCTCGACCTTCGTCAACAAGAAGGCCCGCGAGCAGTTCCAGCTCTGCACCTTCAAGCGCATTCTCGATATTTACTCTTCGACGCCGAAGACCATCGACGCGCTGATGAAACTCGAGCTCCCCTCGGGTGTCGAGGTGGAAATCAAGGTCTGATGAGGGTCCGTGCTACCGAATGAGAAGAAAGCTCACTTAATATAACAAACGTAATTCGACAAAAATGTCAGGACTTATTGGAAAGAAAATCGGAATGACTTCCGTTTACAGTGCCGAGGGTAAGAACATACCATGCACTGTCATTGAGGCTGGTCCGTGCGTAGTTACGCAAATCAAAACCGTCGAGAAGGACTCCTACGAGGCGGTTCAGATTGCCTATGACGACAAGAGCGAAAAGCACACCAGCAGCAGTTTGTTAGGACACTTCAAGAAGGCCGGTACGACTCCCAAGCGCAAGCTTGCCGAGTTCAAGGGCATGCCCGAAGTGAACCTGGGCGACACGCTTACGGTCGACCTCTTCACGGAGGAGGACTGGGTTGACGTTACCGGGATTTCGAAGGGCAAGGGCTTCCAGGGCGTTGTGAAACGTCACGGCTTCGGAGGTGTCGGCGGCCAGACCCACGGCCAGCACAACCGTCAGCGCAAGCCCGGTTCGCTGGGTGCGTCGTCCTATCCTTCGCGCGTCTTCAAGGGCAAGCGTCTGCCCGGCCAGATGGGTGGCGAGCAGGTCAAGGTGCTCAACCTGAAAGTATTGAAAGTGATTCCCGAGAACAACCTGATTCTCGTCAAGGGTTCGATTCCGGGTGCAAAGGGTTCTTATTTAACGATTGAGAAATAGTCATGGAATTAGCTGTATTGAACACACAAGGAAATGAGACGGGTCGCAAGGTAGTCCTTTCGGACGCTGTCTTCGGCGTGGAGGCTAATGACCACGCTATTTATCTCGATGTGAAGCAGTATCTGGCCGACCAGCGCCAGGGCACGCACAAGTCGAAGCAGCGCAACGAGGTTGCCGGCTCGACCCGCAAGCTCAAGCGCCAGAAGGGTACCGGCGGTGCCCGTTGCGGCAGCATCAAGTCGCCGCTGTTCGTCGGCGGTGGCCGCGTCTTCGGTCCCGTACCCCGCGACTACAGCTTCAAGCTCAACAAGAAGCTCAAGCAGCTGGCCCGTCGCAGCGCCCTCACCTACAAGGCTCAGGCCGGTGCCATCAGCGTCGTTGAGGCCATCACGATGGAGGCTCCGAAGACCAAGTTCGTCGAGGCTATGGCCGAGGCACTGAAGGTCGCCGACAAGAAGGTGCTCCTCGTACTGCCCGAGTCGAACCACACGCTGCAGCTCTCGTGCCGCAACCTTCCCTACGTGAAGCCGGTACTGGCTCAGAACCTCTGCACCTACGACGTGATGAACGCTTCGGCCCTGGTAATGGTCGAGGGTGCCGAGAATGTATTGAACACGATGTTAGCTTAAAAACGCAGACAGACAATGGAGATTATTATTAAGCCGGTTTTGACCGAGAAAATGACGATTCAGGGCGAAAAGTTGAATCGCTACGGTTTTATCGTTGACGTGAGAGCTAACAAGCTGCAGATTCGCAACGCCGTAGAGCAGATGTACAACGTCGTGGTCACGGACGTGAACACGGTGAACTACATGGGCAAGCTCAAGAGCCGCTACACGAAGGCGGGTCTTCTGGAGGGCCGCGCGAACAACTTCAAGAAGGCTATTGTCACCTTGAAGGATGGAGACAAGATAGATTTTTACAGTAATATCTAACGAAGATGGCAGTAAGAAAATTTAAGCCTGTTACCGCAGGTACGAGACATAAGATTATCGGCACATTCGATGAGATTACCACGAATGTTCCGGAGAAGTCGCTCCTGAGCCCCAAGAAGAGTACGGGTGGACGTAACAACACGGGCAAGATGACGGTCCGCTACATCGGCGGCGGTCACAAGCAGATGTATCGCCACGTGGACTTCAAGCGCGCTAAGGACGGTATTGCCGCAACTGTAAAGACTATCGAGTACGACCCCAATCGTACTGCACGTATTGCACTTCTGGTGTATGCCGACGGTGAGAAGAGCTATATCATCGCACCGAACGGCCTGAAGGTGGGCCAGACCGTGATGAGCGGCGCAGGTGTCGCTCCCGAGGTAGGAAACACGCTCTTCCTGAGCGAGATTCCGCTGGGTACGGTCATCCACAACATCGAACTCT
>UQNV01000014.1 GCA_900542505.1 uncultured Alistipes sp. | reverse complement strand
TAAATCCAAAGTATGAGTGTAATCCGGTATCGAAGAACAATTCATTACTCTGAACAAGTGGCAAAGTTAATACTATTTCTTCCGTCCTGAAAATTTCTTGTCCTTTTTAGCCTCCGGGAACACAAAAGTCGTGTTATATTCCCCGTCAAAGGCGACAACAGCATCGAAACTCTTGCCCTGTTTGCTCTTGAACCCTTTGAGCAGCTTGGTATGCCCTTCGGTGAGCAGGTCTTTGATTTCATCGTCGGACAGGGTGCGTCCCGCTTTCAGCCGGAACACGGGCAGTCCGCACTCCGTGTTGTCGCAGCGTACCACCTTGCCGTAGAACCGCATCCTGCCCGTGCCACACTTGGGACACGCGCAGCCGGAGTCACGGCTGCCGAAGAGCTTGTCGCACGAGATCAGTTCGGAGGTTATCTCACGTGTGTACGCCTCTATCTCCTTGCGGAAGGTGTCGTCGGACAGTTCCCCGCGCTCGATACGCGCCAGCTCCTTTTCCCATTCGCCCGTCATGGCAACATCGGCGATGCGCATCGTCTTGACGACGGAATTGAGGGCAAGTCCTTTTTCGGTGGGAACAAGCGACTTCTTGCAGCGTTCCATGTAACCGCGCTTGAAAAGCGTTTCGATGATGGAGGCGCGTGTGGCGGGAGTACCGATGCCACAGTCCTTCATCGCCTGCCGCAGTGCGTCGTCCTCAATTTCCTTGCCCGCCGTTTCCATTGCCGAGAGCAGGGTGGCTTCGGTATGCAGCGGCTTGGGTTTGGTCTTTCCTTCGGTAATGGACGAGCCTTTCGGTGTCAGCGTGTCGCCTTCCTGCCAGCCGGGGATGGTAATTTCCTCTTTTTCCTCGCCATAGACGGCACGCCATCCGGTTTGCTTCACGACGCTGCCTTTTACGGTAAACTCCACTCCGGCACATTCCGCCGTGACAGTGGTCACATCCTTGACGCATTTCTCAGAGAATGCCTCGACCATGCGCCCGGCAATCATCTGATAGATGGTATTGTCCTCTTTGGAGAGGAAGAGCGGTTTCTCACCCGTGACGAGCAGGGCATGGTGGTCTGTCACCTTGCCGTCGTCCACGCTGCGGCGTGTCGGGGCGGCTTTTGCCCGCACCTTGTCTTTCCATTCGGGCTGTGTGCCGATGAAAGCGAGCAGTTTGGGAATTTCGGCAAACACGTCTTCGGGGATGTAGCGGCTTCCCGTTCTCGGATAGGTTATCAACTTCTTTTCGTAGAGTTTCTGCGCGATTTCAAGCGTCTGTTCCGCCGTGAAGCCGTGCTTGGCGTTGGCTTCTTTCTGGAGCGTGGTCAGGTCGTAGAGCAAGGGAGTTTCCTCCGTCTTCTCCTTGCGCTCGGCTTTCGTGACAGTGGCGCAACCTGCCGCCTTTACCTTATTATATAGTTCCATCGCCGGTTCTTTCTCTTTCCATTTCTCGGAGGATGAGAATTTCACGACTTCGCCGTCGCAACCGTCCGTTGCGATATGGAGCTGCCAGAATGCTTCGGACGTAAAGCGGCGGTTCTCCCAGTAGCGTTCACATACCATAGCCAACGTTGGTGTCTGCACCCGCCCCACGGAATACGTGCCGTGTCCGGCGGCGATGGATAACGCCTGTGTGCCGTTGATGCCCACGAGCCAGTCGGATTCGCTCCGCGCTTTGGCGGCGAGGTAGAGGTTGTCGTATTTGCTGCCGTCTTCGAGTTTCCGCAGTCCCTCGCGGATAGCTTTGTCGGTGAGAGAGCTGATCCACAGGCGCACGAAAGGAGTGGTGCAACCCGTATAGTGGTAGAGGTAGCGGAAGATAAGCTCTCCCTCGCGTCCGGCATCGGTCGCCACGATGATATGTTCGCTTGTGTCGAACAGTCTTTTGATGACTTTTATCTGCGACACCACGCCGCTGTCGGGCTTGTAACCTTTCTCCGTCCTGACCTGACGGGGGACGAGCGTGAATGTGTCGGGAATAATCGGGAGGTTGTCACGGACAAATCCGCGCACGCCGTAGCCGTCGGGCATGGCAAGCTGAACGAGGTGTCCGAATGCCCATGTCACGGCATAACCGCCTCCCTCGAAATATCCTTCCTCTCTCTTTGTCGCGCCCACGATGCGGGCGATTTCACGTGCCACGGAGGGCTTTTCTGCAATGATTGTCTTCATGTCTTCTTCTTTTTTGTTGATACTTTGGATTTTATTTTGGATTCAGTGGCGGACACGGGATTACATTTTCATGCCCTTGCCCGTTTTCTTCTGCGGCTTCTCCTGCTGCTGTTGCTGGCGGGCGTCCTTCGGGTTGGTCTGACCTTTCTGCAACGGCTCTCTCAGATTCTTTGTAGCCTCGTTGGTCTTGCCATCGTTGTTCACCGCCACCTGCGTGCGGCTCTCGTTGGACGGAGCAACCTGCTGTGCATTGTCAGGGTTCGTGTCGTAGCGGTACGGGCGTCCCTTCTCCGGGTTGAACTTGATATACATCGTGGCATGGAAGCCCTGCTTGTCGGTCACGTTCTCCAGCTTCACGGCTTTACCCGCCACATAGTCGGCTTTCTGCTGGTCGGTGAAGCTCACGCCGCTCCATTTGCTGATGGGGCGGATGCTGCCGTCCTCGTTCGTCCACGTGTTGCGGCGTTGCTCCTTCTTGGTCTGTGCGGCATTTTCCCCGCCCTGCGCCTGACTTTTCGATGTGTCGCCTTTGGTTTCCTGTGTCTGTGCGGTACGGGGCGACTTGCCGGTTCCCGGCACGAACTCCACGCCGCGCTGCTCCACGTTCACTTGCAGGGTGGTGACGAACTTTCTGCCGTCGTTGCGCTCGATGAGCTTGTCGCGTACGGGCAGTCCGGCGCGGAGCATGTCCCGCTCCTGCGTGGTGATTTCCGTCTTGCCGATGCGCTCCGGGATGCGCACCCTGCTTGCCGGAATGTCCGTGATTTCATTCGTCTTGCGGTCGATGCTGATGTAGGAGGGGATGATCTCGCCCGTTTCCCTGTCCACAATGTCCACGACCCTACCGAGATTGCCCGTTTCGCGGAGGTTCTTCCGGTCATTGTCGGAGAATTTGTGTTCCTTGTACTCATCCAGCTTCTGCTCCTTGCGGATGAAGTGCGGCACGAGGCTGATGTTTCCCTCACCGTCCTTCTTGAAGGAGAGGCGGGCGTCCAGCTCGAATGATTCGCCGCCGAAGGTCGGTTTGACCTTTACCAAGTCGGACTTGCCATAGTTGAGCATCTTCGTAAGGTCGCCGGACTTTTCAAGGTTGTCCCGCTTTACGCCCCATCTGTCCTCCAGCTCCTGCCAGTTGATTTTACTCTCGTCGATGGGCTGGTAGCCACGTTTGCCCTGCATCTGTTCGGATTTGTCCTGTTGCTGTTCTTTCCGTTGTTCCATGTTCTCCTGTTTTTGAGGTTCTTGTTTCTCTGTCTGTTGTGCTGCCATCTCTTCCTGCACCTTCTTCTCATAGTCGGAGGTGTCCACCTTGTGAGGGGCGAGCAGCTCCTTGTTCGCTTCGGGGTCTTTCAGCAGTTGCTTCATCACCTCTAAGAGATTTTCAGCTTGGTCTGCCGCAATGCGGTAGAAACCGAAGCGGCTGGGTTCCTTGCACTGCCGGAAGAAGTTCTTGAAGAAGTTGTCCAGCACGTCGCCATGTCGGTCGAATTGCAGGAAACTCTGCGCGTTCTCCGCTTTTGCGGGGGTGCGCTTGGGTGTGCCGTCCGCGTTCAGCCCGGCTACCACGCTGATCTCGCCTGTCTTCTCGTCACGGACTACCAGCACGTCCTTTTCGTCTTTTTTCTTTGCCATCTGAAAAATGTTTTAATGGGTTATTTATGAAAGAAATTATGGATACGAGCCTTGTAGAAGGCTATATCTTCCTTTTTGAAGTCCTTGATATGGTTGGAAAGGAATGTCAGCACGTCCTCCTCGCTGTAATAGGTCTTCTTGCCCAGCGTCTTGTAGGGCAATGCGCCTACGCTGCGGTAGCGTTGGAGGGTGCGTTTGCTTATCTGGAGCAACATGCACAAATCCTGATTGTCGAAAAGGCGGATGCTTTCCGTGATAGTGGGCTGTTTCCCCTCAGCCTTCATCGCCAGCAGCAGTTCGTCCTGACGGTCGAGCCGTTCCATCAGCTTCTGCATCCAGCCCTCGAAGTTGTTTCGTGTGAGCAGTTCCATGACCTATGTCCTCCTTCCTTTTGGTTTGCCGCCCGTGCGCAGCGTGTGGTTGTGGAACAGGGTGTCTATTGTCCCTTCCTCGTTCCTTACTGTGTTGTCCTCCAATAGCCGCAGTATCTCGGAAAGGCGGTAGCGGCAGCTTCCGCGTACCACCACATACTCGATACGGTGGTCGGTGCGCATACGCTGCATGGTGCGCTTGCTCACGTTGAGCATCTTCGCCGCCTGTGCCGTGTCAAGCAGCTTGTCTTCGGTTTCCCGCTTCCGTTTCTTCTCGTCCCTTGCCTCGCGGATGTACCCTGCGATGTTCGCAATCTGCGCCATCATCTCCTTGTAGGCGGAACTTTCCATTGTTATCACTTTCATGTTCAGTCCTTTCTTTTTGTTTCTGCGACAAAATTCGGCAATAAACAAAAGGGGCTTTAACAACTCACTACGTGACTCACGTAAGATTTTTGCGGAAGATGGCTCCGTAACCCGGTCAAACGGCGCAACAGGCAGCCTTTCAGCGGAAAACGATACGTCTTGTATGCCGTTTCGTTACCTTTGCGGCAAACTCTAAATGACATGAATATGGAAATAGTATCTATCGAGAAAAAGACTTTCGAGATGATGGTGGCGGCATTCGGCGCACTCTCGGAGAAGGTCGCCGCCCTGAGGCGCAAAAGCGACACGGGGCGCATGGAAAGATGGCTCACGGGCGAGGAGGTCTGCGGGCAGTTGAGAATAAGCCCGCGCACGTTGCAGACGCTGCGTGACAGGCGGCTTATCGGCTACTCGCAGATAAACCGCAGGTTCTATTACAAGCCAGAGGAGGTGAAGCGGCTGATACCGCTTGTCGGCACGCTCTATCCGCACGGCAGATGATTTGATTTATTCACCCACTGAATCCGAAGTTATGATGAACGAGAACAACGATGTTTTTACGATGGAAGACGAGCCGATAGCCTCTGTGGTGCAGGATATGCGCAAAGGCTCGAAATGGCTGTCCGCATTTCTGGAAAGCTACCGTCCTCCGCTGGACGGGGAACGTTACCTGACGGACGGCGAGGTGTCGGAACTGCTCCGTGTGAGCCGGCGCACCTTGCAGGAATACCGCAACAACCGCGTGTTGCCCTTCATACTTTTGGGAGGGAAGGTGCTTTACCCGGAAACGGGGCTGCGCGGGGTACTGGAAGCGAACTACCGCAAGCCGCTGGAGTGAGGCGGTTTCATGAAAAAGTAAACGGGTGACACCTTTTGTGGTGCTACCCGTTTACTTGTCTTATGGGGTATGTGCAATCAGCAATACCCGGCTTTTCCGTTCTGTATGAACATCACGTATGTCTGCCGTTTCTCTTGTGAGAGTGCCTTTCCCACCAGCCATGTGCGGAACAGGTGGGTGTTGTAGGTATTCACCCTGAAAGCGACCGGGATGATGATTTCAAGGGCGTACACGTCCGCGTGCAGCCCGTTTTCAAGCTGCATGTAGCGGCACACCTCGTAGTCGTTCAGCACGTCCGACTTGCGGACGGCTCTGATGGCGGCGTTCACTGCCGGGACGGTCGTATGGAACAATCCGGCTATTTCGGTGGCGGTCATCCACACGTCGTTACCGGTTACGCTGACTGCCTTGTCCTCGATGATGATTGTGTCACGTTTCATGGCTTTTCTTTTTAGATGGTGCAACCTGCAAATTCCTCGACGCCGTTCAATCTTGCGGCAAGGTTCTCCATGTCCTGATTGAGCTTCTCTTTGGTTATCTTTGCGTAAATCTGCGTCGTCTTTATGCTCTTGTGTCCGAGCATGGAGCTGACCGTTTCGATGGGAACACCGTTGGAGAGGAATATCGTCGTGGCTGCCGTGTGGCGGCTCTGATGCCACGTGATATGCTTGGTGATGCCGCAACGCTTGGCGACGGCACGGATACCGGCAAGGCACGTGTTATAATGCGGAACGGGAAATATCCTGCCGTCCCCGCACAGTCCCCGGTATTTGCCGATTATGCGGTTGGCGATGTCGAGCAGGCGGATGTTGGACACCACGCCCGTTTTCTGGCGGTTGATGTTTATCCACTCGTGTTCGTCGAAGTAGGTGCGGATATTCTCTTCCGTAAGGTTGCGCATATCCGCGAACGACAGCCCCGTGAAGGCGCAGAACAGGTAGAGGTCGCGGTACAATTCCTGTTTGGCGTTTTTCAGTTTCCCCTCCATCAGCAGGCGGATCTCATCTTTGGTCAGGAAACTGCGTGTTGTTTCCTCCTTCTTGATTTCATACTCGCGGAACGGGTCGCGCGTCAGCCACTCGTTGTTGATGGCGATGAATACCATCGTCCGTAACGGGCAGACGTACAGCCACACGGTATTGGTGCAGCAGTGCTTGTCCGTGCGCAGGAACATCTCGAAGTCGGAGATGAAAGCCGGGGTAAGCTCTTTTAGGGCGATGTCCTTCACATGGTAGCGGATGTCGAGGAACTCTTGCATGTGCTTGTAAACGGTGCGGTACTTCAGCAGCGTGCCTTTGGCTTTCATGCCTGCCTCCACCTGCTTCTCGTAGTCCTCGTTGTGCTGGCGGAACACCTGCATCAGCGTGTGGTAGCGGTGTTCCAGTCCGAGAAAGGCGTTCTTCACCTTCTCCGCCGTGACGAAGTTGTCACGCTCCATGATTTCCTGATAATGCCTGTTGATGCGTACCCGCATCTTGTCAAGCATACGGTTCGTTTCGAGTGCCGCCGTGCTTCTGCCCGTGACACGTCCACCTTTGGTGTCCCACAGTTTCGGATCGACAGTCAGTTTGCAGCTGAACTGTGTCTGGCTGCCGTCCACCGTGATGCGTCCCATGACGGGAACTGTCCCGTCCTTTTTCACTACCTGACGCTTGAGGTAGTAGATTACTGAAAATGTACTCTTCATTGTCCTTAATTTTTGGGTTTCAAAATTAGTTGGTGAAGAGTCCGGTGTTGGTACGCAAAACGGGGAGGAACGGCGCAATCTTTTTCCGTAACCTGATTTTTCGCATGAGTTATGGATAACTCACTATTCCTTAGAGCCTTGTTTCGCTATTCGTACCCGTTTGTCGCATTTTCGGGCATGGTTACGAACAAGTAACGTAGCGGCGTCAGGATTTGGCTTCGGCAGGGATTGTAATGGCTTCACGGATTATCGCCACTTCAACCAAAACCCTTGTAACTCAATTCTATCACTATATCTTTCCGCATTTCACTTTTTTGTAGTAACTTTGCAGAGCAAAAACTACCGACTATGACTAAAAAAATCCTGTTGCTCGGCTCCGGAGAGCTGGGCAAAGAGTTCGTGATTGCCGCCCAGCGTCTGGGTCAGCACATCGTCGCCTGCGACTCCTATGCGGGCGCACCCGCCATGCAGGTGGCCGACGAGTGCGAGGTCTTCAGCATGCTCGACGGCGATGCGCTGGCTGCGGCCGTGGCCAAACACCGTCCCGATATCATCGTTCCCGAAATCGAAGCCATCCGCACCGAACGGCTCTATGATTTCGAGCGCGAGGGCATCCAGGTGGTTCCGAGCGCCCGCGCCGTCAACTTCACGATGAACCGCAAGGCCATCCGCGACCTGGCCGCCAAGGAGCTCGGTCTGCGTACGGCCAAATACTTCTACGCCAAATCACTCGACGAACTGTATGAAGCTGCGCATAAAATCGGCTTCCCCTGCGTCGTCAAACCGCTCATGTCCTCGTCGGGCAAGGGTCAGTCGCTGGTCCGCACGGCCGAAGAGCTGCCGCACGCCTGGGAGTACGGCTGCGCCGGCAGCCGCGGCGATATCCGCGAGTTGATTGTCGAGGAGTTCATCCGCTTCGACAGTGAAATCACGCTGCTGACCGTAACGCAGAAGGCCGGACCGACCCTCTTCTGCCCGCCCGTGGGCCATATCCAGAAGAGCGGCGACTACCGCGAGAGTTTCCAGTCGCCCGAAATCGCACCCGAGCACCTGGCCGAGGCGCAGCGTATGGCCGCCAAAGTCACCGAGGCGCTCGGCGGAGCGGGACTGTGGGGTGTCGAGTTCTTCCTCAGCCACGAAAACGGCGTCTACTTCTCGGAGCTCTCGCCCCGACCTCACGACACGGGTATGGTGACGCTCGCCGGCACGCAGAATCTCAACGAGTTCGAACTGCATGCGCGGGCCGTGCTCGGACTGCCCATTCCGGCTGTCACCTTCGAGCGCATGGGAGCCAGCGCCGTAATTCTCGCACCCGAGGAGGTCGGCAGCGGAGCACCCCGGTACGACGGGCTCGAAGAGGCCCTGGCGGACGACCCCGCCACCGACCTGCGGATTTTCGGCAAGCCCACGATGCGCCCCGGCCGCCGCATGGGCGTCGTGGTAAGCCATGCGCCGCTGGGCAGCGACCTGGAGGCGTTGCGCAACCGCGCCAAGGCAGCTGCAGCAAAGGTCAAGGTATACTGATATGGACGTCTGTCCCAATGCAGGATAGCCTCCCGATTGAATTCGCCCGGAACGGACTCTTCACGCCCCCGTTCCGGGCGTTTTGCATCCGCCGGGTCCTGCACGGAGCTCTCGGCTGCCGGCATCACGGGCAACCCCATGCTGCGGCGGCAGTCAACGGAAAACGGCGGGCGGCCTGCTGCTGACGCCGCAACAGCCCGACACACACCTCCGGAGGGCCGGAGCGCCTTCGCCTCCCGGCCGCCGAATCGAAGTGGGGCAGGTTGTGCCGAAGATTTCGCATTTTTCAATTTTTTTCGTAATTTTGGACCGACAAATCAAACATCATCTCTTTCAACAATGGCAAAAGCAGTAAACATCGACCGTTCGCACCGCCTGGACGGGATTGGAGAGTACTATTTTTCGCGTCGTCTGCGTGAAATCGCCGACATCGAGGCCGCCACGGGCCGCCAGATTGTCAAACTCGCAATGGGCAGCCCCGACCTGCCGCCGCACCAATCGGTCATCGACCGCCTGGCCAAGGAGGCTCAGCGTCCCGACGTCCACAAATACATGTCCTACAAGGGTGAACCCATCCTGCGCAAGGCTTTTGCCGACTGGTACAAGAAATGGTACGGCGTGGAGTTCGACTACAACTCCGAGGTGCTGCCCCTCATCGGTTCGAAGGAGGGTATCATGCACATCTGCATGACGTTCCTCAATCCGGGCGACAAGGTGCTGGTCCCCAACCCGGGCTATCCCACCTATTCGGCAGCCGTTCGCCTCGCGGGAGGTGAGATGCTTCCCTATGCGCTCAACAAGCAGACCAATTTCTATCCCGACTTCGAAGCCATCGAGCAGGCCGGTCTCGACGGTGTCAAGATGATGCTGGTCAACTATCCCAACATGCCGACGGGTCAGACGCCGACGCGCGAACTGTTCGAGAAAATCATCGAGTTCGGCGCCAAGCACAACATCCTCATCGTGCACGACAACCCCTACAGCTTCATCCGCAACAGCGACAAGCCTATGAGCATCATGTCGGTAGACGGCGCACGTGAAGTGGCGCTCGAGATGAACTCGCTCTCCAAGGGCCACTCGATGGCCGGCTGGCGCGTGGGTGTCGTCCTGGGCCGCAAGGAGTGGATTGATTCGATTCTGACCTTCAAGAGCAACATGGACTCGGGCATGTTCTATCCGATTCAGGCCGCAGCCGACACGGCGCTGGCGCTGGGCGAGGACTGGTACAAGGAGCTCAACGACATCTACTACGGCCGCGAGCGTCAGGCCTACGCCCTGCTCGATGCGCTGGGATGCAAATACCGCCCCCATCAGGCCGGTCTCTTCGTGTGGGCCGAGCTTCCGGAGGATTACGAGGGCGACAGCTTCGCCTTCTCGGACGAGGTGATGGAGAAGTGCGATGTCTTCCTGACCCCCGGCGGCATCTTCGGCTCGGAGGGCAAGCGCTACATCCGCATCACGCTCTGCTGCCCCGAGGAGCTGCTCAAGCGTGCGACGGACAACGTCAAGGCGCGCCTGCACAAGTAATCCGACGCTGCAACCGACGGCGACAAACTGAAAGCGGACCGATTCTCAACGAATCGGTCCGCCTCTTTTTTGGGCTGCGGAAGCCCCCGTATCTACGGAACACCGGCCCGACGCATGCCTGTGCGGCCGAACAGCTGCTGTCAAAGCCCCGGGAGACCGCTGCGTGCTGCGGATGGTTCGCCCGTCGGCTCCGGCCAGACACCGCCCCGATGCGGAGGATTCACTCCTTCGCGTCGGGGCATTTCGCCCCGCCATGCCGCCGCATCGGGCAATCGCGGCTGCAGCTCCCGCACGCCAGGGGGCGCTTGCCGCACAATGCGCGGACGAGCCTCCATACGACAACGGCCGCCAGCACGAGCCCGAATGCCCAGACGACAACATCCTGCCACGTCATCGTCATAACCATGTTGCCAGATGATAGGTCACCCATGAAACTACCCAGGCAAGCGCCGTATTGTAGAACACCGAGAGCAGGGCCCATTTCCATCCAGCCTCCGAGCCGATGGCCGCAACGGTGGCGATGCAGGGGAAATAGACCAGGATGAAGACGAGGAATGCCAGGGCGGAAGCCGTATCGAAATCGCCGCTTGCGCGAAGTCGAGCCGACAGGGTGGCAAACTCCTCCGCTTCGGCATCATCGTCCGGAGCCACGGTCTGCGCCGATGCGGAGACTTCGCCGACCGTCGCGGCCGAAGTTTCGGCTGTAACGGCCTCGGAGACGGCCCCTCCAGCTGCAACGGGTTTCATTGCCGCCGCGTCATCGGCCGGAGCGACGGCGGGCCGGGGCGATTGAGCATCCTGCGATTCCTCAGCGGCGGTCGCAAGCTGCGCTTCGGCGGGTCCTTCGGCATAGAGTACGCCGAGCGTGCTGACCACAATCTCCTTGGCCGCCACGCCCGAAAGCAGCGACACGCCCGCCTTCCAGTTGAGCCCCAGCGGCGTGAAGACCGGCTCGCAGGCCTTGCCGATGCGGCCGAGGTAGGAGTTCTCGTAGTGTGCCGATTCGGACTGCTGCGCCTCGGCGCGGGGATAATAGCTCAGCAGCCAGATGAGCACCGAGGCAATCAGTATCATGCCGCCCATCTTGCGCAGGTACTGCGCGCATTTGTCCCACATGTGGCGGAGCGTTGTCTTCCAGGTCGGGAGCCGGTAGGGTGGCAGCTCCATGACGAAAGGCGTCTCGTCCACCGGGAAGAAGAAGCGCCTGATAAGTCGTGAGGTGACGACCGCAAGCAGAATGCCCAGCAGATAGAGGCAGAGCATCACCAGCCCCGAATTGCCCGGGAAGAACGTTCCGGCGAGCAGCAGGTAGATGGGTATTCGCGCGCTGCACGACATGAACGGTGTAATCATGATGGTAATCAGGCGGCTGCTTCGGCTCTCGATGGTCCGTGTTGCCATGATTGCCGGCACGTTGCAGCCGAAACCCATCACCAGCGGGATGAACGATTTCCCGTGCAGGCCGATGCGGTGCATGATGCGGTCCATGATGAATGCGGCGCGGGCCAGATAGCCCGAGTCCTCCATGAAGGCGATGAACAGATAGAGGATGACGATGTTGGGCAGGAAGACAATCACGCTTCCCACGCCGCCGATGACGCCGTCAACCAGCAGGTCGCGCACGGGCCCCGCGGGCAGCAGGGCGTTGACCCCTTCGCCAATCCAGCCCACCAGCACCTCAATCCACTCCTGCGGGTAGGCGCCCAGGCTGAACGTACACCAGAACATCAGCCACATGAGGAAAAAGAAGATGGGGAACCCCCACAGCTTGTGGGTCACCAGCGTATCGATGAGCGCCGTTGCGTTCCGTTCGGCCCCCTTGCCGGGAGTCAGCGTTTCGCGCAACGCACCAGAGATGAATCCGTATTTCTGATTGGCAAATGCCGTTTCGACATCCTCACCCAGCGCCTCGGAGATACGCTGCGCCTCGCGGTCGCGGATTTCGACCCAATGCGGGAAACGCTCGCATCCGCGCAGCCACTCCTCGACCTGGTGGTCCCCCTCGAGCATCTTCATCGCGTAGTAACGCGGCGGAAAGGCCTTGGGCAGCTGGTTGCGGTACTCGTTCATGTCGCTGTGGAGCCGCCGGACGCTCTCCTCGACCACCGGACCCATTCCGATATGGATATGGCGGACGCGTTCGTCGCGGTTCTCGTAGACGGCAATGACCGTGTCGAGCAACGCCTCGATGCCCTTGTTGTTGCGCGCCTCGACCGGCACCATCGGCACACCGAGCATGCGGCCCAGGCTGTCGTAGTCGAGTGTGGCACCGCTTGCATCGAGCTCGTCGTACATGTTGAGCGCCACGACGATACGCTGGTTTATATCAATCAGCTCGGTAGTCAGGTAAAGGTTGCGCTCGAGGTTCGACGCCACGACCGCATTGACAATCACGTCGGGATTGTTCTTCTCGATATGGCTGCGCACGAAACGCTCCTCGGGCGTATAGGCCGAGAGGGCATAGGTTCCCGGAAGGTCGGTGACCTCGAACGTATAGCCGCGATAGGTGCAGTGGCCGCGCTTGGCCCCGACGGTCACGCCGCTGTAGTTGCCCACATGCTCGCGGCCGCCCGATATGGCGTTGAACAACGACGTCTTGCCGCTGTTTGGGTTGCCCACAAGCGCCACCTCGATATGGCGGCTCCGCTCGTGAATCACCCGTTCGACACTCCCCGTTTCGGGCAGGTCACTCCCGACGGCCCCGTCCCTCTCCTCATCGGCTGTGGGGCGGTGAGCCTGTTCGTCGGCCAGCTGCCGGGCTTCGCTGTCGGAGAGCACCTCCACCATGTCGGCTTCGCTCCGCCGCAGCGAGATGTCGTATCCCATGATTCGGTATTCGATGGGGTCCTTCAACGGAGCGTTGAGCAGGACCTCGACGCGCTGCCCGCGCACAAAGCCCATCTCCATGATTCGGCGGCGGAATCCGCCGTGGCCGTTTACCTTGAGGATGGTGGCCGATTCGCCGCTCTTCAATTCCGATAGACGCATTGGTGTATTCGAATTTAGCGGCACAAAGATACGAATTTTCCATGCGCCTATCAATCCCCAATGATAGGTATTGTCGCAGCCGAATCGAAAAATGCGCGGTCAATTTTTCCCCGCCGAAGGACAAAGTCGCCGCGAATGCCCTATATTTGCCGCGCAAAAACGCGAGGCGGCAAGCAGCCGGGAGCCCGGACGCAGCCCGCCACCCCGATGAAAGCCGATGTCTCCGAGCGAAGCATTGGGTACGCTACAAATTGGACGCATGATATGGCAGGTCTTTTCTACATTCTGTTTTTCTGGCTCATCGGCAATATTTTGAGCCGTCTCACCGGAAGTATCGTTTCAGGCAATATCATCGGCATGGTACTGCTCTTCGCCTCGCTCTGCCTGCGCTGGGTCAAGGCCGAAACAGTCCGCCCGGCGGCCCGTTTTCTGCTGGCGGGCATGGCACTTTTCTTCGTCCCCTACGGCGTGGGACTGATGGACTCCTATCGGGTGATTCTCGACAATCTGTGGGCCGTGGTGGTCTCGGGCGTAGTCTCGACGGTCGCCGTGCTGCTGGTGGCGGGCAAGACGTTCCAAAGCCTCAATCGCCGCTACGGGGCACCGCTGCCGCCCGTCGCCGAGCCCGATGCCGAGATTCCGCCGCTGCCGGGTGAAGAGCCTGACGCGGAGGATGCAGCCTGCGGAGCGGCATCCGAATCGCCGGAGCCCGGCTCCGAAAATCACACACCCGACGCCGGCCCGAGCCGCACGAATAGTAAATAGTCACGATACAAACAGTCAAACAAAACCTTTCGATATACGGAAACCATGTGGCATGAATTCATCGCTTCGGACCTTTTTCTGCTGACGCTCACCGTCGGTCTCTACTGCGTCGGCATGCGCCTCTACCGGCGGGTGCACACGCCGCTGCTCCATCCCGTGCTGCTCACCTTCATCGCCATCATTGTCTTCCTGCGCTGCGCCGACATCGACTACCCGCGCTATCAGGAGGCAACCGGCGTGCTGAATTTCGCACTCGGCATGTCGGTCGTAGCGCTCGGCTACCTGATGTACGAACAAATCGAGCAGCTTCGCGGCCGGCTCGTGCCGGTCATCGTCTCGACGCTCGCCGGCTGTATCGTAGGCGTGCTGAGCGTAGTCTACATCGCTATGGCCTTCGGCGCCGAGCGGGCGATTGTCAACTCGCTGGCGCCCAAGTCGGTGTCGGTCCCCATCGCCGTATCGGTCGCCGGCCCGCTGGGCGGCATCGCGACGGTCACCTCGGTGGTGGTCTTCTGCGTGGGTATCTTCGGCAGCATCTTCGGCGAGTGGATTCTCCGCCGGTGCGGGGTCACCGACCCTCAGGCCCGCGGCTTTGCGCTGGGCTCGGCCGCCCACGGCATCGGCACGGCCCGTGCCATCGAAATCGGGGCCGTCGAGGGAGCCCTCAGCGGCCTGGCCATGGCACTCATGGGGCTGGCCACGGCGCTGCTCACCCCGCTGATGGAGCATTACCTATATTGATACGTTCAACCATAACCCGCTCCGGCGGCATCCCGCCGGAACAAAACACCCCGCACATATGAAACAATACGCTGTAATTTCGACCGAGAAAGGGGAGATGAAGGCCGAACTCTACTCCGAGGCGACGCCCGGTACGGTGGCCAACTTCATCGACCTGGCCAACCACAACTTCTACGACGGACTGACCTTCCACCGCGTCATTCCCGACTTTGTCATCCAGGGCGGATGTCCGCGCGGCGACGGAACGGGCGGCCCGGGCTACTGCATCAAATGCGAGACCTCGGCTCCGCTCCAGTACCATGACCGGGGCGTTCTTTCGATGGCCCATGCCGGCCGCGACACGGGAGGCTCGCAGTTCTTCATCTGTATGAACCGCGAAAACACGAAGCATCTCGACGGCGTCCACACCTGCTTCGGGCGCGTGGTCGAGGGGCTCGACGTCATCGACGACATCCGCCGCGGCGACCGGATTCTCTCCATCCGCATCGTCGAGGAGTAAATCTACGGGAAACATCCGCATCGCGTCTCCGGTCCTCGTGCGGGCCGGAGACGGTCTTTTTCATCCTATGCCGTTTGGGAGTGTGGCGGATATGTCGTATATTTGTCCGAAACCAGGCAGGGTCCACGCCCGCCAATGCAACCGCACCCTTATGATGATGAAACGGATATCGGCACTCGTCCTCTCCATTCTGCTCGGAGGGACGTTGTACGCCCAGGAGGCGGTACTTCCGCTCTCCGATGCCAAGGCCATGGCCATGGGCGGCCTCTCGACAACGCTGCTCGCCGGCTCGCACACCGTCTATACGAACGCCGCATCGGCGGCATTCGCCGCAGCCCCCGCACAACTCTCCTCGACCTATCTTACCCGCGAAGGCGACGACTTCTATGCCGTTTCGGGCTACTGGCGTTTCGGCCAGCTCCATGCGGCCCAGCTCGGCTGGAGACAGTATCTGCGGGACGGGGATAACAGCGACATGGCTCTCGACCTGGGTTATTCGCTGCGTATCAACGAACGGTGGGCCATCGGCCTCGTGGGACGATACCTCCACCTGCAGCGTCCCGAAACAGACTTCGACGCCCTTTCGGTCGACCTGAGCATGCTCTATGCGCTGCCGCTGGAGAACCTCGGCAGCTACTCGACGCTGCGCGTGGGCGGCAAGCTGGGCAATCTCGGAGGCTACTTCAACCGTTCGGGCGAGCTGCTGCCGATGAATGCCACGGCCGGCGTGGCGCTCGACACCTATATCTCCGACGCCCACGAAATCACCGTCGGCACCGACCTGGGGTATTGCTTCACGCCGGGGAGGTTCCGCGGGTTCGAACTGGCCGCAGGCGCCGAATACAACCTCATGCAGCTCTTCCAGCTGCGGGCCGGTTACCACTACGGCGAGAACCGTTACTTCTCACCGAGCTATGCCTCGGTCGGCGCCGGCGTACGGTTCATGCACCTGCGCCTGGACTTCGCCTACCTCTTCGCCGCCTCCGATTCGCCCGTGAGCGACACCTACTGCATCAGCTTCGGACTCGACTTCTGAGCCTCACGCACGGCAGCGTTCCAGGATGTTGCGGCATCCCTCCTCGAGCATGTCGAGCACCAGCTCGAACCCTTCGTGCCCTTCGTAATAGGGGTCGGGGACGTAGCTCCGGTCGGGAAACGACGGGCAGAACTCCACCATGCGGAAAATCTTTTCGGCAAACTGCCGCGACGGTGCCAGACGGTGGACCGACTCGTAGTTCATGTCGTCCATCACCACAATCATGTCAAACTCCTCGAAGTCCGACTCGCGGATGCGGCGGGCACGGTGGGTGAGTTCATAACCCCGCCGCGAGGCGGCGCGACGCATGCGGCTGTCGGGCAAATCGCCCGCATGGCCTCCATAGGTGCCGGCCGAATCGACCGTTATCTCCCCGGACAGGCCGTTTTCGTCGACCAGCCGGCGCATGATGCCTTCGGCAGCCGGTGAGCGGCAGATGTTGCCCAGGCATACGAAAAGTATCCTCTGTTTCATGATGGAGGCAAAGATACGAAAATCCCCGCGGATACGGTCCGTCGTCACCCGGTTTCCCTTCGGATTCGTCCGAAATGGCCTTCGGAAGGCCTCCGGCGGCGATTTTCGACAAGGCCGACAGGCCCTCGCGAGGCGCTTCGGAGCCGCCTGTCAAACTTTCAGGACATAAATGCGGCCATTCGGTAGTGCATATACGACAAAAAAATTATACCTTTGCGCAGTTCTTTAAAACGTGTGATAATGAAGCTGAAAGCATTAATGACTCTTACGGCCTGCGCCCTGGCCCTCACGGTAGCCCATGCGCAGGAGCAACCCCATAAGGTGAAAAATGTCCGTCTGCTCGACCTGAACGGCAAACCGGCCACGCTTCCCTACTGGGGCGAGAAGAACCTGATGATTTTCTACGTGGACCCCGACCGCCACAAGCAGAACGAGGAGTTCACCATCGATATGGAGAAGAACCACCGCGCCGAGGGTGACAACCTCGTCGGGTTCGGCGTGATGAACCTCAAGGATGCCCCCATGATTCCCAACGGGATGGCCCGCGCCATGGCCCGCAAGCGTACCGAAAGCAACGGGGCGGTCGTTCTGGCCGACGAGGAGCGTGCGCTGAGCACGGCCTGGGGACTGGGTGACTGCAACAACAAGTTCGTGCTGCTGCTCGTGTCGAAGGAGGGCGAGCTGGTCTTCATGCGCAAGGGCGAGCTCTCGGAAGAGGACATCGCCGAATTCTACCGCGTCGTCGAAAAATACAAATAGCCGCATGCTGCGTACGGCCCTATTCGTCTGCCTCTTCGTGTGCCTCGTCCGGACGGCCGTGGCACAGCAGGACAGCATCTACGTGCGCGGCACCGACACGCTGCACTACACCTATACGCCCGTGTCGGCCGCTGCAACGACCGAAGAGACGCAACCGGCGGATTCACTGCCTGCCCGCCGGCCGTCGTTCCTGCGCCGCATCGTGAACTACTTCAGCGAATCGACAACCGACCGGACCTTCGAAAAGAAAATCGATTTCACCTTTGCGGGAGGTCCCAGCTATTCGAAAAATACCAGCCTGGGCATCGGCGTGCTTGCCGCAGGCCTCTACCGGCTCGACCGTACCGATTCGGTCACCTCGCCCTCGAACGTCTCCATCTTCGCCAGCGTCTCCATCTCGGGATTCTATGCGGTGGGCGTTACGGGCAACAACATCTTCTCGCACAACCGAAGCCGCATCGACTACTCGGTCGACTTCAAGTCGCAGCCGCGCGACATCTGGGGAGTAGGGTATGAGGCCGGAGCCCACGGCGAGAAGGGCGACTTCGTCGAGAAGCGCTACAACGTCGACCTGCGCTACCTCTACCGCGTGCTTCCCAACACCTTCGTCGGCGCCATGCTCGGCTTCGACTACACGACGGGCAAAAAGTTCTCGGACCTGGCCTATATCAACGGGCAGAATACGAGCTATACGGCAACGGGTATCGGCGCCATCATCGAATACGACTCGCGCGACTTCATCCCGAACCCCTTCCGGGGCATCTACATCAGCCTCGTGGAGACCTTCTACCCCAAGCCGCTGGGCAATTGCGGCGAGTCGCTGTGGCGTACCAACTTCACGGCCGATTTCTACCAGCAGGTGTGGCGCGACTGCATCCTGGCAGCCGACCTCTACGGCGAATTCAATTCCGCCGGTACGCCCTGGCCCATGCTGGCACGCATGGGAGGCAGCCAGCGCATGCGCGGCTATTACGAAGGACAGTATACGGACAACGACATGATTACGTTCCAGGTCGAACTGCGCCAGCGTGTCTGGCGCCGCATCGGCGTCACGGTGTGGGGCGGTGCGGGCAACGTCTTCCCGACGCTGGCCGATTTCGACTGGTCGGAGACCCTGCCCAACTACGGCATCGGCCTGCGCTGGGAACTGAAGAAGCGCACGAACGTGCGGCTCGACTACGGCTTCGGCCGCAAGACGAGCGGCTTCATGCTCAACATCAACGAAGCGTTCTAAACAACGATGAGCCATGGCCACAGAAATAGGTAAAGAAAGGAACATACGGAAGAAAAAGCCCCTGACCCGAAGCCGGTTCACCATCGTGCTCACGGTCTATTTCTTCGCGGCGCTGATTATTCCCAACTGCGTGCTGGCCAACACGGAGTCCTACTCGGGATGGACGGTCGAGGCGCTGATACTGCTTCCTCTGGGATTCTACATGATGTGGAGCGTGGCGCTCAAGCGTTCGGGCATCATGATTTGGCTGGGATTCCCGCTCATCTTCTTCTGTGCCTTCCAGCTTGTGCTGCTCTATCTGTTCGGCAACTCGATTATCGCCACGGACATGTTCACCAATCTGCTGACGACCAATCCGGGCGAGGCATCCGAACTGCTCAGCAACATCTATCCCGCCGTCATCACCGTCTGTGCCATCTATGTGCCGCTGCTGTGGCTCGGTGCCCGCGAAATCGCCCACCGGCGCATCATCTCGCGCACCTCGCGCATGAACATCGGACTGAAGGGCCTCGTATTGTTTTGCCTGGGTCTGCTGGCGCTGTGGCCCGCCTACCGCGTGAGCGAGGAACGCCACGTGCTGCGCGATGAAATCTTCCCGCTCAACGTGCTTTACAACATGCGTCTGAGCGCCGTCGAATTCCGCAAGATGCACAACTACGAGGAGACCTCGGCCGGCTTTACGTTCAATGCCACGCGCACGGCCGAAGCCCCCGAACGCGAAATCTATGTCTACATCATCGGCGAGGCCGCCCGCGCCATGAACTGGCAGCTATGGGGGTATGACCGCGAAACCACCCCGATGCTGATGCGTACGCCGGGCATCATCCCGTTCCGCAACATGCTGACCCAAAGCAATACGACCCACAAGAGCGTCCCGATGATTCTCTCCTCCATTGCCCCCGGCCAGCACGAGGAGCTCTATCGCCGCAAGAGTATCTCGGCCCTGTTCCGCGAGGCCGGGTTCGAGACCTGGTTCATCTCCAACCAGTCGCCTCAGGGCGCCATGATTGACAAACTGGCCCGGCAGTCCGAGCACCTGCTCTACATCCGTTCGCCGCGGCAGGACATGCAGCTGCTCGAGGAGATGGAGCGCATCATCTCCACCAGCAAGGCCGAACGGCTCTTCATCGTGCTCCATTGCTACGGGTCGCATTTCAGCTACCACCAGCGCTATCCCCGCGAGTTCGCCCATTTCCGTCCCGACGACGACGTGGCCATCAATCCCGAACACAAGGAGATGCTGCTCAATGCCTACGACAACTCGATTCGTTATACGGACTACTTCCTCTCCCGCACAATCGGCTACCTCGATTCGCTCGACGCCAACGTCGCGATGCTTTACTGCTCGGACCACGGCGAGGATATCCTCGACGACGAGCGGGGGCGCTTCCTCCATGCCTCGCCGACAACGACCGCCTATCAGATTTACGTGGCATCGCTGGGCTGGTTCTCCGACGAATACCGGCGGAATTTCCCCGACAAGGTAGCGGCTGCCGAGCACAACGAGAATGCGCCGGCCACCACCCACGCCCTGTTCCATACGATGGCCGACATGGCCTCCATCAGCTCCGAGTATATCGACCACACGGTGTCGTTCGTCAGCCCGGAGTTCGACTGGAAGGCGCAGCGGTTCTACCTGAACGACCACAACGAAGCGCGTCCGTATCCCAAGACGGGGCTGACGGAGCAGGACCTGCAGGTGCTCGAACGCTACGGTGTTCGGTTCTGAGCCCCTCCCGACGGCTCTAAGGCATTCCGGACGGCTGTCCGCCGCAAGCCGCAGAACGACACGCGCTGTCCGCCCGCCCCTGTTCTCCGGGAGGGGAGTGCGGCACATTCGGACAAAAAAAGAGGCCATCCCCGTAGGGAGGCCTCTTTTTCTTGAGGTGCCGACAATTATTTGGCAGCAGCCTCCAGAGATGCCTTGCGGAACTCCTTCATCAGCTTCGACAGCTCGAGCGCAGCCTTGCGGGCACGCGTACCGGCAGCCTTGTTGCCTTTCTCCAGCTGAGCCGTGGCATTCTCCTGGAACGCCTTGAACTCCTCATTGATTTTTGCTACTAACGCTTCCATAACTTTTAAATTAGAGATTTAGGATAATTAATCTTTGCAAAGATATAAAAATATTCCAAAGAACACCATTTTATCCCCCAAAAACAACTCAAAACGGCCATTTAAGAGCCTAAAACCGCCGGAATGAGGCCAATGTAGCCGAATGTGCGGAAAACGAGCCGGTTCGGACGATGCACCGCGACGGAAAACGCAGCGCGCGCTCCGCATCGGACACCTCCGCTCTTCGTCTCCTGCAAACCGCTCCGCCCGGCGGGAAAGGGTAGCGGTGCGTCGACAAAAAAATCGCCGGACCCGAAAGTCCGGCGAAGTCATGCATGGCGTCATCGCATACGGCACACGCCGGGACGATGACCGACCGCTCTTTTAGCAGTTCATTGCACCGCAGCAGTGGATAACCTGGCCGCTTACATAGGACGACAGGTCCGATGCAAGGAAGAGTGCCACCTTGGCCACATCCTCCGGCGTACCGCCGCGACGCAGCGGAATCTGCTTGCACCAGTTCTCCTTCACCTCGTCCGACAGCTGGTTGGTCATATCGGTGATGATGAAGCCCGGGGCGATGCAGTTGGCGCGGATGCCGCGGGGACCCATCTCCTTGGCAATCGACTTGGCCAGACCAATCATGCCGGCCTTCGAAGCCGAGTAGTTGCACTGGCCGGCATTGCCGCTCACGCCGACAACCGACGACATGTTGATAATCGAACCGCTCTTCTGACGGGCCATGACAGGCACGACCGCGTGGATGAAGTTGAATGCCGACTTGAGGTTCACCGTCAGCACGGCGTCCCACTGAGCCTCCGACATGCGCATCATCAGACCGTCCTTCGTAATACCGGCGTTGTTGACCAGGATGTCGATGCGGCCGAACTCCTTGACGATTTCGTCGATGACCTTGTGCGTCTCTTCGAAATTGGCGGCGTTCGAAGCATATCCCTTGGCCTTGACACCCAGAGCGGCGATTTCGGCTTCGGTAGCCTTGCCGTTCTCGTCGATTACCAGGTCCGTGAACGCGATGTTCGCACCCTCCTTGGCGAACTGCAGTGCAATGGCCTTGCCGATACCGCGGGCTGCACCCGTCACAACGGCGACCTTGCCTTCGAGTAATTTCATAGTTATGCTGTTTTTGGTAAGCTTCGGATTTTGCACGACAAAGATAAGAAAAATATTTTAAAGCGACTTCCCCGAGCAGGAAATTGGCGAATATTACTATCTTTGTACATCGGCTCCGAACCGGCGCCTGCGCGGCTCCTTCCCGAAGAGGAGGGGCGACAGGGTGCCGAAGCCTGCGCTCCGAGACCCGGAAACGGTCCCTTGTGCGCGGAAACAGTGCGGGGAGGGGCCGGTCGCGGAACGGAATTCATTGAAATCCTTTCAAATAAAAAACACAATGAAAAGAGACACCCAGATTTTCGACCTGATTGCCGCCGAGCGCAGCCGTCAGATGCACGGTATCGAACTCATCGCATCGGAGAACTTCGTCAGCGACCAGGTCATGGAGGCCATGGGCTCGGTCCTCACGAACAAGTACGCCGAAGGCTATCCCGCCGCCCGTTACTACGGAGGCTGCGAGGTCGTCGACAAGGTCGAGTCGCTGGCCATCGAGCGCATCTGCCGCCTCTACGGCGCCGAGTACGCCAACGTTCAGCCCCACTCGGGAGCACAGGCCAACATGGCGGTCTTCTTCGCCGTGATGCAGCCGGGCGACACCTTCATGGGCCTCGACCTCGCACACGGAGGTCACCTCTCGCACGGTTCGCCGGTCAACATGTCGGGCAAATACTTCAAGGCCGTGGGCTACCAGCTCGACGAGGCCACGGGTACGATTGACTACGACGCCATGGAGCGCAAGGCGCTGGAATGCAAGCCCAAACTCATTGTCGGCGGAGCATCGGCCTATTCGCGCGAATGGGACTACAAGCGCATGCGTGAAATCGCCGACAAGGTCGGGGCGCTGCTGATGGTCGACATGGCCCACACGGCGGGTCTCATCGCAGCCGGTCTGCTCGACAATCCGGTGAAGTATGCCCATATCGTCACCTCGACCACGCACAAGACGCTGCGCGGTCCGCGCGGCGGTATCATCCTCATGGGCAAGGACTTCGACAATCCGTGGGGACTCACCACGCCGAAGGGTGTCGTGAAGAAGATGTCGCAGATTATCAATGCGGCCGTATTCCCTGGCATCCAGGGCGGTCCGCTCGAGCATGTCATTGCCGCCAAGGCCGTCGCCTTCGGCGAAGCGCTCGAGCCCAGCTACAAGGAGTATCAGATGCAGGTGCAGAAGAACGCCAAGGCAATGGCCGAGGCCTTCGTCAAGCGCGGCTACAAGATTGTGTCGGGCGGTACGGACAACCACCTGATGCTGGTCGACCTGCGCACGAAATTCCCCGAGCTGACCGGCAAACTGGCCGAGAAGTGCCTCGTGGCGGCCGACATCACCACCAACAAGAACATGGTGCCGTTCGACAGCCGCTCGCCGTTCCAGACCTCGGGTCTGCGTTTCGGCACGCCGGCCATCACCACCCGCGGTCTGAAGGAGGACCAGATGGATTACATCGTCGGACTGATTGACCGCGTGCTCAACGACCCCGAGAACGAGGAGAACATCGCCGCCGTACGCCGCGACGTCAATGCCCTGATGGCCAACTATCCGCTCTTCGCGTGGTAGCATGAAGCAGGTCATTGCGTTCCTCAGGGAGCTGCACGACAACAACAACCGGGAGTGGTTCGACGCTCACCGGGCCGAGTGGAAGCGCGTGAAAACGCGCTTCGCCGGTTTTACGGAGCAGCTCATCGACGGCATCTCGGCGTTCGACCCCTCGGTGCGCGGGCTGCGCGTGCAGGACTGCACCTACCGCATCGCGCGCGACACCCGTTTCAGCCCCGACAAGACGCCCTACAAGGAGTACATCGGAGCCTACATCGCCCCGGGAGGCAAGAAGTCGGGATATGCCGGCTACTACTTTCATGTGGAGCCCGACACCGGCGAAGGCTCGACCTACGGCCACATGCTGGCCGTGGGGCTCTATTGCCCCGAACCGGTGGTGCTGCGTTCGGTGCGCGACGAGATTTTCGACAACGGAGCCGAGGTCGAGCGTACCATCCGCGAGGCCGACGCATTTACGCTCTGTCGCGACAACACGCTGCGCCGCACGCCGAAGGGCTATCCGTCGGGCAGTGCCTACGACGAACTGCTGCGGCTCAGGGAGCTGCTGCTCGAACGGCGCCTGACGGAGCGCGAACTGCTCGACGACGGGCTGCTGGAGCGGACACTCGAGGCATTCCGCCAGACGCAGCCCTTCGTGGCGCTGCTCAACCGGGCGGTGCAATTCGCCTACGAGGAGATGCGGTAGCGCAGGCGCGCCATGCGTACTGTCGCCGCATACGACAGACAAGGGCAGGGTGTGGAACCCCGCCCTTGTTGCTTGTTGCTTGCTGCCGGCCACATGCCGGACTGTCGCGCCTGTCAGCGTACGTATTGCTTCATGCATCCGACGAGCGTTGCGTTACCGGCCACGAGCGAAACACCCCGGTCGGGACGCAGCGATTCGACAACGCCTCCGGCTTCGGTCACGAGCAGGTTTCCCGCGCAGACATCCCATTCGTGGAGGTTCAACTCCCAGAATCCGTCAAGCATCGACGACGCCACACAGGCCAGGTCGTAGGCTGCGGAGCCCATCCGGCGCACATCGCGCACGCGGGGGAGGATGCGGGCCACGTTGTCGCTGTTGTTGTCGGGATTCTCGCTCTTGTCGTAGGGGAATCCCGTCGCGACGACCGAACGCGCGAGCTCCTGCTTGGCCGATACCTGCAGCCGAACGGGCTCACCCGCTCCGCGTCGGCACCAGGCACCTCCGCCCCGTACAGCCGTGAAGAGTTCGCGCAGGTAGGGGGCGTAGACCACCCCGACGACCGTCTCGCCCCGATGCTGGAGGGCAATCGAGACGCAGAAAACGGGCAGGCCCTGGCTGTAGTTCGTCGTCCCGTCGAGCGGATCTACAACCCAGCGCCACTCACCCGCGGCATCACCGCGTGCACCGCCCTCCTCGCCCAGCACGGCGTGGGTAGGGTAGCGTTCGGCGATGCGCCGGACGATGAGCTCCTCGCTCTCGCGGTCGGCGCGCGTCACCACGTCCGAGACGTTCGACTTGGTCTTCATGGCCAGGTCGTCGCCCCGGAAGTAGGCGAGCTGGATGCGTCCGGCCTCCTCGGCCATCCGCACCGCGAAATCCAGATACTCCTCAAGCATGGCCCTATTTCAACTCGGCAAAGTACTTGTAGAAGAGCGGAATGGTCTCCACGCCGCGGAAGAACTGGTCGAGCCCGTAGCTTTCGTTGGGCGAATGGATGGCATCTTCGCCCAGACCGAAGCCCATGAGCAGCGACTTGACGCCCAGAATCGACTCGAACCCGCTGATGACCGGTATCGAACCTCCCGAATAGAACGGCAGCGGCTTCTTGCCGAAGACCTCCTCGACGGCGCGCTCGGCCGCCTTGTAGGCCGGCATGTCGGTCGGCGCCACATAGGGCATGCCACCGTGCAGCGACTTCACGCGGACCTTCACGCACTTGGGTGCAACGGCCTCGAAATGACGCTGGAAGAGCTCGCTGATTTTGCGGTAGTCCTGATTGGGCACAAGGCGCATCGAGATCTTGGCCGATGCCTTCGAGGGGATAATCGTCTTGGTTCCCTCCTCGATGTAGCCGCCCCAGATGCCGTTGACATCGAGCGACGGACGCACACCCGTACGTTCGAGGGTCGTATAACCCTCCTCGCCGGCCAGCTCCTCGACATCGAGCGAACGCTTGTAGGCCTCGGCATCGAATGGCGCGCGGTTGAACGCCTCACGCTCGGCGGGCGTCAGCTCGCGCACGTCATCGTAGAAGCCCGGGATGGTCACCCGTCCCCGCTCGTCGATGAGGTCGGCAACCAGCCGCGTCAGCACGTTGGCCGGATTGGCCACCGCGCCGCCGTACAGACCCGAATGCAGGTCGCGGTCGGGACCCGTCACCTCGACCTCCATATAGGCCAGACCGCGCAAGCCGCACGTAATCGACGGGGTGTCCATCGAGAGCATCGAGGTATCGGAAACAAGGATAATGTCCGACTTGAGCAGCTCGCGGTGCTCTTCGCAGAAGGCGTAGAGGCTTGCCGAGCCGATTTCCTCCTCACCCTCCAGCATGAACTTCACATTGCAGGGGAGTGTTCCGGTGGCACACATCGCCTCGAAGGCCTTGGCATGCATGAAGAGCTGCCCCTTGTCGTCGTCGGCACCGCGGCCCCAGATGCGGCCGTCGCGGATTACCGGCTCGAAGGGCTCGGTGTTCCACTCCTCGCGCGGGTCGACCGGCATCACGTCGTAGTGGCCGTAGACCAGCACGGTGGGAGCCGTCTCCGACACCCGCTTTTCGGCATAGACCACCGGATTCCCGGCCGTCTCCATCACCTTGGCACGCTCCGCGCCGGCACGCTTCAGCGACGCGGCCAGCCATTCGGCGCAACGGCGCATGTCGGGCTTGTGCTCCGACTGAGCGCTGATTGAAGGAATTCTCAGCAACTCGAACAACTCGTTGAGGAACTGCTCCTTGTGCTCCTCCACATACTTCTTCGCTTTATCCATATTCGTTTACTTTTCGATTTTTTGCAATACGTAATAAGATGCCAGCTCGCCTTCGATGGGCCGACGGGAGGCATCGAGTTTGCGCAGACGGTTCTCCTCCACCTTATAATAAAGAGGCACGCCGTCGCCGTCGGGACGGAGCGTCAGCAGATTGCCTTCGATCTTATAGGGGCCGCGTTCGGTGAAAATCCCCTCACGCTCGAGGTAGTTCCACGTCTGCTCGAACCTCCCGTCGGCTTGCAGCGTCAACGTCAGTTCAATCCCCGGGCAGTCCGCCGCCGGAATGGTTCCCCGGTAGGTTCCGCAATAATCGAGAGCGTTCTCGGCATTGTGCATCTCCACGACAGCCGCAGCAGGGACCGCCCCGGTCCCGGCGGAGTTTGTCCGTGCCACACTCCCGGCGTTATGCGTCTCCTCGACAGCTTCGGCCGGGGCCGTTCCGGTTTCGGCCGAGTTTTTCCGGGACGCATTGCCGCCGCAGGCAACCAGCAGAAGCGCCGCAGCGCTCCACATCCAGACTCTTCTACGCTTCATGGTGTCCTCCGTTTACTATGTTATAAATTACAGATTTGCTTGATTTCGCCGATGAAACGCTGTGCCAGCGCATCGGCCTCCTCCATCGACTTGGCCTCGGTATAGACGCGGATAATGGGCTCGGTATTCGACTTGCGCAGGTGCACCCAGTTCTCTGCAAAATCAATCTTCACACCGTCGATATCGTTCACCTGTTCACCGGCATAACGCGTCTTAATCTCACGCAGCACTTTATCTACGTCGATGGCCGGCGTCAGTTCGATTTTGTTCTTCGAGGCGAAGTAGGCCGGATAGGTGGCGCGCAGCTGCGTCATGGTCATCCCGCGCTGTGCCAGATAGGTCAGGAAGAGTGCCGTACCCACCAGTGCGTCACGGCCGTAGTGCAACTCGGGATAGATGACTCCGCCGTTGCCCTCGCCGCCGATGACGGCGCCAACCTCCTTCATCTTTGCCACTACGTTCACCTCGCCGACGGCCGAAGCGTAATAGCGGCCGCCGCGACGCTCCGTCACATCGCGCAGCGCACGCGACGAACTGAGGTTCGAGACCGTATTGCCCACCTTGTGCAACAGCACGTAGTCGGCCACGGCCACCAGCGTATACTCCTCGACGAACATCGTGCCGTCCTCGTTGACGAATGCCAGACGGTCGACGTCGGGGTCGACCACGATGCCCAGGTCGGCCTTCTCGCGCACGATGACCTCGGCAATCTCGGTCAGGTTCTGCGGCAGCGGTTCGGGGTTGTGGGCAAATTCACCCGTCGGCTCGCAGTTGAGCTCGACCACTTCGCAGCCCAGCCGGCGCAGCAGCTCGGGCATCACTACGCCACCCACCGAATTGACCGCGTCGACAACCACCTTGAATTTCCGGGCGCGAACGGCCTCCACGTCGACCAGCGGCAGCGCCAGCACCTGCTCGATGTGGCGTTCGTTGTACGACTCGCGCGACACGACGTGTCCGCTGCCGTCGATTTCGGGATAGGCATAATCCTCCTCTTCGGCCATCGCCAGCACGCGCTTGCCCTCGGCGTCACTCAGGAACTCGCCGTCGCCGTTGAGCAGCTTCAGGGCATTCCACTGGCGCGGATTGTGGGAGGCGGTGATGATGATGCCGCCGTCGGCCTTGTGGGCCGTCACGGCCAGCTCCGTGCCCGGCGTGGTGCAGAGCCCGACGTTCACCACGTCGACACCGCATCCGAGCAGTGTGCCCTCGACCAGATTGGCAACCATTTCACCCGAGATGCGGGCGTCGCGGCCAACGACGATGGTCAGCTTGCGACCGGGATTGCGCTCGGCAATGAGGCGTGCGTAGGCTGTCGTGAACTTCACGACGTCGAGCGGAGTGAGGTTGTCGCCGGCGTGTCCGCCGATGGTTCCCCGGATACCGGAGATGGATTTAATCAAAGTCATGACTTTCTGTGTGTTTACAAAAAACGGTTATACGTAACTCCAAGAATTTGCAGTTCGATTGTTTTGTTATTCGAGGTAAATTTATTACTTTTATGCCAATTATAAAAATAAAAAAAGAGGCTACCATGAGAACAATCCCACCTTCCGAATTGATTATCAACGACGACGGCTCGATTTTCCACCTTCATCTGCGTCCGGGACAGATTGCCCCCACCGTAATTCTCGTCGGAGACCCCGGCCGAGTGGCCATGGTGGCCGAATTTTTCGACACGCGCGAGTGCGAAGCCGTCAACCGTGAATTCCACACCGTGACGGGTACCTACCGCGGCAAACGCATGACGGTGCTCTCGACCGGCATCGGCATCGGCAACATCGACATCTCGGTCACGGAGCTCGATGCGCTGGTCAACGTCGATTTCGCCACCCGCCAGGAGAAGAGCGAAAAGCAGCAGCTGACGCTCGTGCGTCTGGGCACCTCGGGCGCGCTGCAGCCCGACATCCGGGTAGGGGAGCTGGTCTTCTCGCGCACGTCGGTGGGCTTCGACGGCCTGCTCAACTACTACAAGGGGCGCAACGACGTCTGCGACCTGGCAATCGAACAGGCATTCATGAAGCACACCGGGTGGAACGAACTGCTGCCCAAACCCTACTTCATCGACGCCGACCGGACGCTCTTCGAGCATTTCCGCGACGTAACGCGCGAGGGCATCACCATCGCCGCCCCGGGCTTCTATGCTCCGCAGGGGCGCTGGGTGCGGCTTGAACCGCAGGATATCCACCTGAACGAGAAAATCGAATCGTTCGAGTATGAGGGCCGCCGCATCACCAACTTCGAGATGGAAGGCTCGGCGCTGGCGGGACTCGCCGCTCTGATGGGGCACCGCGCCGCCACCATCTGCACCATCATCGCCCAGCGCGTGGCACTCGATGCCTGCACCGACTACAAGCCCTTCGTGCGGCGGATGATTGCAACGGCGCTCGACAAGCTCGCCGAACTGGATTGAGCGGACGGCCGCTGTCCGGGCGGCTGCCCGAGGAAAGACTGACGGACACCAACAGAAAAACGTAGAATATATATAAAACACAAAGACATGAAATTCACCGTATCAAGCTCGGCCTTACTCTCCCTGCTCGCCACAACGGGCAAGGTCATCAGCAATAAGAACACGTTGCCGATTCTCGATTACTTCCTCATGGAGCTCAACGGCAACGAACTGAAAGTCACCACTTCGGACCTCGAGACGACGCTCATCGGCTCCATCACGGTCGACAACGTCGAAAGCGAGGGCACCATCGCCGCCCCGGGCAAGCTGATGCTCGATTCGCTGAAGGAGTTCCCCGAGCTGCCGCTGACCATCGACGTGAACGACAAGAGCTGGGAAATCAAAATCAACTGGAAGAGCGGTTCGCTCTCGATTCCGGGCGCCAGCGCCGTGAGCTATCCGGCCGTACCGGTACTCAGCGCCGAAAAGAAGGAGCTCGAACTCGATGTCGACGTATTGGTGAACGGCATCAACAAGACGATTTTCGCCACGGCCGACGACGAGCTGCGTCCGGTCATGAACGGTATCTTCATCAACCTCGCACCGACGGCGCTCACCTTCGTCGGCACCGACGCGCACAAGCTGGTGAAGTACGAATCGGAGCGCGAGTCCGACGTCAACGCCTCGTTCATCCTGCCCAAGAAGCCGGCCAACCTGCTCAAATCGGTGCTGCTCAAGGAGGAGGATGCCATCAAGGTGGCCTTCGACTCGAAGAATGCCGTCTTCACGCTCAAGAGCCACACGCTCGTATGCCGCCTCATCGAGGGCAACTACCCGAACTACAATGCCGTCATCCCGGCCAACAACCCCAACAAGGTGCTGGTCGACCGCATCGAGCTGGTCAACGGCATCAAGCGCGTGGCCGTCTGCTCGAACCCGACGACCAACCTCATCCGCATGGACATCGAGGAGAACCGCATCAACCTCACGGCGCAGGACATCGACTTCTCGGTATCGGCCAACGAGACCATCTCGTGCAGCTACGACGGACAGCCCATCACCATCGGCTTCAAGTCGACCTTCCTGGTCGAGATTCTCTCCAACATCGAGACGCCGACGGTTGTCATCGAACTGGCCGACTCGACGCGTGCCGGCGTATTCAAACCCGTCTACGACGAGAAGCAGAGCAACACGTCGCTCATGCTGCTCATGCCGATGATGATTAACGCATAGCACCGGCCGATGAAACTCAAACTCAAGCGGCCCATCGTCTTCTTCGACCTCGAGACTACGGGCGTCGACTCGGCGAAAGACCGGATTGTCGAGGTATCGATGATTAAAATCATGCCCGACGGCGAGGAAATCTGCAAGACGCGCAAGCTCAACCCGGGGATGCACATCCCCGAGGAGGCTACGGCCATCCACGGCATCACGGACGACGACGTGAAGGATTGCCCCACGTTCGCCCAGGTCGCCAAGTCGCTCGCGCAGTTCCTCCAGGGGTGCGACTTCGGCGGATTCAACTCCAACCGGTTCGACCTGCCGCTGCTGGTCGAGGAGTTCATGCGCGCGGGAGTGGAGGTGGACTTCAAGCGCCGCCGTTTCATCGACGTGCAGAACATCTTCCACAAGAAGGAGCAGCGTACACTCGTGGCCGCCTACAAGTTCTACTGCGACCGGGACCTCACCGAGGCCCATTCGGCCGAGGCCGACACGCGTGCGACCTACGAGGTGCTGCAGGCGCAGCTGGACCGCTATCCCGACCTGGAGAACGACGTCGACGCTCTGGCCGAATTCTCGTCGCGGGGCGAATCGGCCGACTACGCCGGCCGGATTCTCTACAACGAGAAGGGCGAGGAGGTTTTCGGCTTCGGCAAATACAAGGGCCGTTCGGTGGCCGAGGTATTCGCCCACGAACCGAGTTACTACTCGTGGATGATGAACGGCGACTTCCCGCTCTACACCAAGCGGGTCATCACCGAAATCAGATGCCGCGAAAAAACGAAATGATGAGAAGATGAAGCGACTTTGTGCGACACTGCTGTTGTTCGGCTCGCTCTGTTGCGCCCAGGCTGCGCAGAAATCGCCGACAATCGTCTATATCAACGGTGCGAAATACTACGTGCATACCGTACAACCGGGCGAAACGCTCTATTCGCTCTCGCGTGAATACGGCGTGGGCGAGCAGGTGATTGTCGAACACAACCCCGAGGTCGCCGCCGGACTGAAGGCCGATGCCCGGCTCAAGATTCCCTTCCAGGCCGAGGTTCCCCGCTCGAAAAGCTCGGAACGCAAGCTGAAGAAGACCTTCGAGACGCATCGCGTCAGCAAAGGCGAGACGCTCTACGCCATTGCACGCCGCTATGAAATCTCGATACAGACCATCCTCGAGGACAACCCGAACCTCGACCCGACCCACCTGCGCCTCGGCGAGCAGATACTGATTCGCCGCAAGGAGACCGGCAAGGGCAGCGAAGCGCAGTCGCAGGCCGAATGGGAGGCCTACCGCACGGCGCTGAACAGCGTGGCCGACAAGGGATATGCCTATCATATCGTCCGCCCGGGCGAGACCTTCTATTCGCTCTCGCGCCGTTTCGGCATCACCGAGGAGGAGCTTTCGCGGCTCAACAACGGGCTGAAGGCTTCGGAGCTGAAGGCCGGAGCGATGCTCAAGATTCCGAGCACGGAGACGGCAGCCGTGCCGGCGGCCGATTCACTCCAGGTCGCGTCCCACGACTCGATTTCGTTGCGGGAACTCCCCGAAATCACCTTCCGCGCCCTGCGCCGCACCGAGCCGCTCGAGGTAGCCCTGATGCTGCCCATATCGGTCGACGGCCGCGCCAACGACAACTACCTCGAATTCTACCAGGGCTTCCTGCTGGGACTCGAGCAGGTGAAGCAGCGCTACGGCTACTCGGCCAACCTCACCTTCTATAATTCGGGACGCGATACGACCGCCATCCGGCGCATCGTCGAAAGCCCCGAATTCGCCCGTACGCAGCTCATCGTGGGGCCGGTCTACGAGGATGAGTTCCATCCCGTCATCCAGGTAGCCGAGCAGCGGAGCATTCCGGTCATATCGCCGCTGGCCAACATCGGGGGCCTGCGCAGCGACGCGCTGTTCCAGATGGCAGCCGACCCGGCGCTGAAGTACGACAAGGTCGCCGAACTGTTCAACGGCAACCGCCGCGTGACGCTCATCTATGCAGGCAAGACCGACAAGGAGTTCGAACAGGAGGTGCTTGCGTTGCTGGGCGACCGTCCCTACACGCGTCACAACTACCGCTATGAACATCCGTCGGTCCGCAAGGCCGAAGGCAGCCCGAGCGACCTGACGCCGCTGCTGCAGAACAAGGAGGAGAATGTCTTCGTCATCCTCGCCGAGAACGAGGTCGACGTGGACCGTATCCTGGCGGCCATCGCCTCGGCCGATACGAGCATCACGAGCCGCGGCTTTACGGCTCCGTCGTTCGTCGTGCTCGGAAACGCCCGCTGGCACCGGTTCAACAACATCGACCGCACGATGTTCTTCAAGGACCGCATGGTCTTCGTCTCGACCTACCACGCCAAACGCGACGCGGCGGTCATCACCGATTTCGACAGCAGCTACATCCGCTCGTTCGGGGCTCTGCCGACGCTCTACTCCTACCGCGGATACGATGCGGCGATGATTTTCTGCCCCGCCATGTACGGCGACATCGAAAAGGACCTGGAGAATACCTCCTACACGCCGCTCCAGACCACCTACCGGTTTGAACGCGACGACGAAGGCAACCACGTGAACCGCAACTGGACGCGGGTCAACTACAACAGCGACTACACCATCACCATCGAATAACGCCATGGGCACTCTGACGAACGGCATCCCCGAAAAGACCATCGAGCGGCTGAGCGAATACCGCCGTACGCTCCTTTCGTGCCACAAGCAGGGCATCACGCACATCTTTTCCCACGTGCTGGCCGGCATCCACGGCATCACGGCCGTGCAGGTGCGCCGCGACCTGATGCTCATCGGCTTCTCGAGCGACACGAAAAAGGGCTACGACGTACAGGTGCTCATCGAGTACATCGGCAAAATCCTCGACAGCTCGTCACCGATGAACATTGCCGTGCTGGGTATGGGCCACCTGGGCCAGGCCATCACCAAGTACTTCAACGGCAAGGGGCTGAACCTGAAAATCACGGCCGCCTTCGATGTCGACCCCGAGAAGGTGGGCAAGACCATCGACGGCATTCCGTGCTACCACATGGATTCGTTCGAGGAGATAGCCGAGGAGCGCGACATCAGCATCGTGATTGTCTCCTCGCCGACGAAGGTCGCACCGCAGCTGGTGCTTCCCATCATCAACGCGGGCATCCGCGGCGTGCTGAACTTCACCTCCACGCCGCTCAACTTCCCCCAGGGCATCGTAGTCGAGAACTACGACATCACCACGCTGCTCGAGAAGGTGGCCTACTTCGTCAAGGAGGCCGAGGAGAGCAGCAACAACGGCTGAATGCGACGATGAGGGTATTCCACGGTTTTGAAGAGTTGCCCCGTTTCCGTGAGCCGGCCGTGACGGTCGGGTCGTTCGACGGCGTACACCTCGGCCATCAGGCTCTGCTCGCCCGGCTGGTTGCCGAGGCCCGCACGGCAGGAGGGGAGAGTATCGTGCTCACGTTCGACCCCCATCCGCGCATCACGCTGGGACGCACCGACGGATTCCACCAACTCACGACGCTCGACGAAAAACTGACGCTGCTCGAACAGCTGGGCATCGACAACGTGATTGTCATCCCGTTCGACCGCTCCTTCAGCGCTCTGACGGGGCGCGAATTCATCGAGCGCTATCTCAAGGGGCGCATCGGCGCGCAGACGCTTGTCGTCGGCTACAACCATCGCTTCGGCCACGACCGCTACGACTGCCATGCGGCATCGGACTGCGGGCTGCGGATTGTCGAGGTGGACGAACGCGAGGTGGAGGGGAGCCACGTCAGTTCGACCGTCATCCGCCGGCTGCTCGAAGCGGGCGATACGGCCGAAGCGGAGCGGCTGCTCGGACACCCCATCAGGGTCGCACCACACCCCGTATCGGACCCGGAGCCGACCGCCGGGACCACCTGACGGCTGCGACGGCCGAAAGGAGGGGAGCCGATGGGCCGGGACGAGGCCGAACGGCTGACCGGTATATTTCACAAACAGCAGATAAACAACACACCATAAATCATGCTCTCACACGATTGTCAAATCCGGGTGTGGTACAAGCACACCGACCAGATGGCCATCTGCCACCATTCGAACTACATCTGCTACTACGAAGCGGCGCGCAGCGAATTCCTGCGGGCGCTGGGCATGTCCTTTGCCGAGGTGGAGCGCCGCGGCATCATGATGCCGATTCTCGAGGTGCAGTCGAAGTACCGCAAACCGGCCTACTACGACGAACTGCTCACCGTGCGCATCATCCTCCGCGAGCTGCCCTCGACGCGCATCAATTTCTTCTACGAAATCTACAACGAGCGGGGCGAGCTCATCAATACGGGCATGACGCAGTTGGGCTTCATCCACAGCGACACGCGTCGTCCGTGCCGCTGCCCGGAGTGGTACCTCGACCTGCTGCGCGCCCATTGGACCGAGGAGTAGGCAGCACAATGTTTCAACAGCAAATATTCTGACTGATGAAAAGAGTCTTGTTCACCTTTCCGACCGCTATCTTGGCCCTTGCACTTGCACTCGTCTGTTGCGGAAAGGACTCCGTAAAATCACTTTCGGCAGAGGAGGCCCGGGCAGAGCTCACGCTCCCCGAGACGCCCGACAGCTCACAACTCTCCGCTGCGATACAGGTTGCCCGAATCTGGGGCTTTGTCAAGTATCACCACCCGGCATTTTCCAGAAAATCGCTGAATGCCGATGCCGAATATTTCACACTGCTGGACCGTGTCATCCATGCGCCGGACTCGGTACGCAACGCGATATTTGCGGACTGGATTGCCGCATTGGGGCCCTTTTCCATGCGTTCCGGCAGCAACGGAAAGCTCGAAGTCTTCAACGATTTCGCATGGATTTACGATACGCTGCGGCTTGGAGCGCCCCTGAGCCGCATGTTGGCTGAAATACGTCAGGCGGAGCCGGGCAAAAACCGTTATGTCGAGCAGACCTCTGTCAATGTCTCATACATCGAGCCGGAATATGTGGATATTCCGGAGAATGACGTCGCATACAAACTGCTGGGTGTGGCTAAATTTTGGAATGCTGTCGACAGCTATTCCCCGAACCGTAATCTGACGGACCGCTCGTGGAACGAGGTGCTTCCCGATTATACGGCTATGGCATTCGACCGTTCGGTCAACTTCATGGCGCTCTACTCCCGGATGGTATCCGAATTGTGCGATACGCATGTCAGTTCGTGGTTTATCCCGCTCTTCGGCGGACGGTTCGCACCCGTCGTATGCCGCTTTGCCGAAGAGCGACTGTTCGTTACGGATACCTGTACGATTGTACCCAATGATTTCCGAGTCGGCGACGAGATTCTCCTCATCGACGGCGAGAGACCCGTTGACCGTCTGGCGGCACTCACGCCCTATATACCTCACTCCAACAGTGCTTCACTCATGCGCGATGGCTCCTATGCATCGTTGCTCACGGCGAAAAGCGAGGTGCAGATTGAGTTCCGCAGCCGCGGAGAGGTCCGGACGTCGACCCTGTCCACGGTTGACGGCGAGCACTTTGTCGGACGGATATACACGAATCTGTATTCACCCCAAAAGCCGACGTTCGAAGAGGTGGCCGACGGCATCGCATGCATCCGCATCGGCACGCTCACGTGCGCCGATGAACCCGAGTTTGAACGCTTCCTACAAAGGTATGACAAACTGATTATCGACCTGCGTGCATATCCTGCCCAGTATGATGTAATCCACAAACTGCTTCCGGAATATCTCTTTTCCGAAGCCCGGGAGGCAGTTGCCGTGCTGTTGCCTCAGGCGGATACACCGGGAACCATACTACGCCGGGTAGAGTCGACGGAGCGGGCTTCCGATATCAGCCGGCTTTTCCGGGGGCAGGTCGTACTGTTGGTCAATGCCTGCTCGCAGTCGATGTCCGAATATTTCGTAATGTTCCTGCAGACCATTCCGGATGTCGTGACCATTGGCAGCCAAACGGCCGGCGCCGACGGAAACGTAACGTGCGTCCAGCTGCCGTATGCGGCATTCAACCTCACCGGTCTTGGCGTATACTATCCCGACGGGCAGAACGCCCAGCGCCATGGCGTGAAAATTGACATGGTGGTTGAGCCGACAGCCGAAGGGTTGATGCAGGGCCGAGACGAACAGATGCAGACGGCAATCGACTATCTGAACGGTACCGGCATCTGAGACGCCCTCAGCAAATAGATTCGGCATCGAGGATAATCGTACCTCGCGCGTCCGGCACCCCGCAATCAACCGCATTGTGCACGGAGACAAAAAAAGGGCGGACCTCTTTATGAAGAAGAGGTCCGCTCCTTTTTGAGTCTTCGGTGACGGGATGTCCACCGCCGCACCCGATAGGGTTATTTCTCGATGAGCGAAATCGAGCGCTGGATGAAATCCGTCAGGTTCTTGCCCTTCAGCATGCCGTTGGTCAGCAGCGCCAGGTCGATAATCTGCTTGACGAGCTTGTTGTCGGCTCCGATTTCGCGCAGCCGCTGGTCGCGCTCGTCTCGCAGCGTGACGACCTTCTTTGAAAGCTCCTCGCGCATCGACTTCTCCTCGGCCGAGAGCTCCTCCTCCTTCTTGTCCTTGATGACCTCCTCGAAGCGTTTCTCCTCGGCAACGGCCGCGTCGATTTTCTTGGTCGTCGTCTTGAGCTTGTCGCCGTAGGCCTTCTCGACGTCAGCGAGGATGTCGATGACAATCGGGTGGTTGGCATTCACCGCGATGGTGAACGAGTCGGGCATCTGGCCGTAGAACTGGCTCATGCCGCCGCCTCCGACGCGGGCCATCTCCTTCATACGGCGCATGAATTCGTTCTGCGTGATGACTACCGGCGCCTCTGTGGGCGACATCGCCTCGAAGGAGATGTTGTAGTGAATCTTCTCGTCCTTGGGCATCTGGCTCTCGAAGACCGGACGCATCAGCTCCTGCTGAGCCTCGGTGAGCGACATCTTGAGGGTGTCCTCCTTCTGAATCAGCTTCTCGACCACATCGCTGTCGACGCGCTCGAAACGGCAGTCGGTATGCTTCGACTCGTACCAGTTGATGTAGTGGCTGTCCAGCTGGCCGTCGAGCACCAGCACGTCGTACCCCTTGCTCTTGGCCGACTCGAGGAAGGCGTGCTTCTCCTCTGGGTCATCGACATAGAGGAAGATGAGCGTCTTGTTCTTGTCGGTCTGGTTCTCCTTCACCAGGTCGGTATACTCCGTTGCGGTGAAGTACTTGCCGTCGACATTCTTCCAGAGCATGAACTCCTGCGCCTTCTCGGCAAACTTTTCGTCGGTGAGGATTCCGTACTCGATGAAAATCTTCAGGTCGTCCCACTTGGCCTCGTAGTCGGCGCGCATCGTGGTGAAGAGCTCCTTCAGACGGTCGGCCACCTTGCGGGTGATGTAGTTCGAAATCTTCTTCACGTTGGCATCGCTCTGCAGGTAGCTGCGCGATACGTTGAGCGGGATGTCGGGCGAGTCGATGACACCGTGCAGCAGCGTCAGATACTCGGGGACGATGCCCTCGACCTGGTCCGTCACATAGACCTGATTCGAATAGAGCTGAATCTTGTTCCGCTGAATCTCGAAATTGTTGTGGATTTTCGGGAAATAGAGGATACCGGTCAGGTGGAACGGGTAGTCGATGTTCAGATGGATGTAGAAGAGCGGGTCGTCGCTGGTGGGGTAGAGCTCGCGGTAGAACTCCTTGTACTGCTCGGGGGTGATGTCGGAGGGCTTGCGCGTCCACAGCGGGTCGGTGTCGTTGATGACATTGTCCTTCTCCGTGTCGACATACTTGCCGTCCTTCCACTCCTTGACCTTGCCGAAGGCGATGGGCACGGGCAGGAAGCGGCAGTACTTGCGCAGCAACTCTTCGACCTTCGAATCCTCGGCGTATTCGAGCGTATCCTCGGCCAGATGCAGCACGATGGTCGTACCGCGGTCACGCTGCTCGTCGGTCTCCTCCATCTCGAACTCGGGCGAACCCTCGCAGCTCCAGTGCACGGTCTTGGCGCCCTCACGGAAGGAACGGGTGAAAATCTCGACCTTGTCAGCCACCATGAACGACGAGTAGAAACCCAGTCCGAAGTGGCCGATAATCGCCTGATTCTTGTACTTTTCCATAAACTCCTCGGCACCCGAGAAGGCTATCTGGTTGATGTAGCGTTCCACCTCGTCGGCCGTCATGCCCACACCGCGGTCTGTCACCGTCAGAGTCTTGGCCGCCTTGTCGGCTGCCACGTGAATCGTCAGGTCGCCCAGTTCACCCTTCATCTCGCCAATCGACGAGAGGGTCTTGAGCTTCTGCGTGGCATCCACGGCGTTGGAAATCAGCTCGCGCAGGAAGATTTCATGATCCGAGTAGAGGAACTTCTTGATTACGGGGAAGATGTTTTCCGTCGTAACTCCGATTTTTCCGTTTTTCATAGCTTTATCGTTGAATTGTATTTTATTTTCGTCGTTCGGGGATGCTTCAAACTGTATGCCAGCCGTTTTTCCATGACAGAATGGCAGACGCGACTGCCAAAACTCCGCCGCGGTTTGCACGGAAGCCGACGGCGTGCTATCTTTGTGGCACAACCCAACACCAAAACACCATGGATTTTCTGCAAATTGCCAAACGGCGCTACGCCTGCCGTCAATACCTCGACCGCAAGGTCGAACCCGAAAAACTCGAAGCGATTCTCGAAGCGGGCCGTATCGCCCCCACGGGAGCCAACCGGCAGCCGCAGCGGCTCATCGTCGTCCAGTCGGCCGAGGGTATGGAACGCCTTGCCCGCTGCACGCGCGACTTCAAGGCGCCCTGTGCCATCATCGTCTGCGCCGATACGGACGAGGTCTGGACGCGCAAATACGACGGGAAGAAAATCAGCGACATCGACGCCTCGATTGTCACCGACCACATGATGCTGGCCGCCGCCAGCCTCGGACTCGACTCGCTCTGGATTTGCATGTTCAAGCCCGAGGCCGTCCGCGAGGAGTTCGCGCTGCCGCCCCACGTCGAACCGGTCAACATTCTGCTCATCGGCTACGGTGCCGGAGAGCCGGCATCGCCCGAACGCCATGCCGAGACGCGCAAACCGCTCTCCGCAACGGTTTTCCACGAGAGTTACGGCAAGGAATAGCATTGCCGCAAGGTACAAAAGAGGCCCCCTGTCTCCGGATGATGAGACAGGGGGCTTTTTTGCCGGCACACGGGGCGTTTCCGCCCCGATGTCCTTCCGGATTCGTCGGCAGGCTCCCGGCCGAGCCGGGTGCGCGGGCCTAAGCCTCTTCGCGGCCGCGCTCTGCCGCCGCCTGCTTCTGCGCCGAGGCTGCGGCTGCCGCTTCGACATCGGCACGACTGCGGCTGCGGGTCACCAGATAGACTCCGCCGAAAATCAGCACGACCGAAAGGACCTTCGTCAGATTGAAGCGGTCCATGCCCCAGCATACGGCCACGATGCTGGCTACCAGCGGCTGTACGTAGTTGTACATGCCGGCGACGGTGGGCCGGAGCGAGCGCTGTCCGACGATGACCAGAATGTAGCTGAGAAACGTGCTGCCGACAACGATGAAGCCCAGCGCTCCGATGTCGCGGAGCGAAAGGGCGGCCCATTGCGTATCGGCAACGGTCCGCAGGGAGAAGGGCAGCACGCAGATGAACGAATAGGTGAACATCCACTTCATGATGGTGACGGGCGAGTAACGCTCGACGAAGTGCTTGAAGAGGACGATGTAGAGCGCGTAGCACAACTGGGCGAAAAGCACCAGCAGGTCGCCGGCAATGAAGTTGTCGCCGCGGGGAACGGCTCCGGCCTGGTGGGTTCCTCCGAGTATCAGCAGCAGGGCGCCCGAGGCTCCGGCAACGATACCGAGGACCTTCTTGCCCGTGATGGGTTCACCGAGGAACAGCGCCGCCAGCACCATTGCCAGCAGCGGCATGCTGGTGGTGATGATGGAGGCGTCGACCGGCGACGTCATCCCGACTCCGAAGATGAAGCTCCCCTGGTTGAGCACGATGGCCAGCAGCGAGGCGGCGAAGAGTTTGGCATGGTCCCGCAACGGCACCCGTTCGCGCCGCTGGAAAAACGAAAAGAGCCAGAAGAGGAGCATTGCCCCGAAGATACGCAAATCGGTCACCAACAGCGGCACGACAACCCCTCCGGCCATGACCAGTTTGGCCAGCGGTGACATGAGGCCCCACATCACGTTGGCCCCCAGCATGGCTCCGTGCCCTTTCCAAGTACTTCCGTTCATAAGCATTCCTGTCAGAAAACGGCACAAAAATAGCCATCAGCGCCGTTTGTTGTACCGGCACCGCACGAAAAAGCACCCGACGAAGGCCGCAGTCCGCCCCGGCACGGGCGGCTACCGGGCGGTCCCCGTCGCTCCGGTGCCAAACAAACCCTCCTCCCCGGGATGCGGAGAGGAGGGTTCTGTTTCGGTTCCAAATACCGGCAGCACTCGCCGTACCGGCCCGGAGTTCTCTGGAGGTCGTTCTACCGGGCCCAGAGTTGGAAACGCATCCGCCACTTGCCGCCGGGCTCGATGGCCCGGAAACCGTGCTCGGCTGGATTGGCCGCATTGGGCGCATCGGTCCACCACGACTGCGGCTCGGGGCAGCAGTAGGGTACATGGCCGCCGTTGTTCCAGAGCGTCCAATAGACGGTCTGCTCGTCGGCCTCATAGAAGGTGCGGACCCCCGTACGAAGGTTTTCGACCAGCGCACCCCGGAAGGGATGGCCGTCGACATCGATTTCGCGCACGGTGAATGCCGCCTCGATGGGCTCGCACTCCGTCACGCGCAACCCTTCAGCTCGCAGCCGGGCGAAGTTTTCGGGCAGCGTGAAGGTGCGCCCCGTCGGGATGTTGCGCTCGCTCAGCTCGACCTGTTCGCCGACGGCCATGCGGAGCACGTAATCCCCGGCCTCACCCCCGGCAAAGGGGATGCGCATCGGCGTATGGAATCCCACGCCTACGGGCATGGGCCGGATGCTGCGGTTGGCGAAGAAGACCTCCTGCTCCAGCCCTTCGGCCGTCAGGCGGAAGGATATCTTGCACTTGAACTCATGCGGGAAGTCGCGGAAAATCGCGTCATTGCCCGCATTGGAGTAGTAGCGGCACTCCACGAATACCTCGTCGTCGGTCTCCCATGCCTTCGAAACGGCAAACGGCTGGCTCTTGAGGATTCCGTGATGGTAGTGGTGCTCCTTGAGCTGCGTAATGGGCAGGCGGTAGGTGTACCCGTCGAAGGTGAAGGTGCCGTCCGCAATCCGGTTGGGCGGAAAGAGCACCGGCAGCCCGAAGACATGGGGCCGTCCCTTGAAGGTCTCGATTTCATCGGCCTCGGGCGTCCTCAGAATCTCCACGCCGAGCCGCACGTTGGCCAGCCGCACGAGGTTGGCCCCGAAGCCCGGAATGAGCAGCGCCTCGTAGTCGCCCTTGCCGAACTCCACGGCCTGCAGCCCGTGCCAGTCGATACAGCGCAGCATCGTCCTACAGCAGTTTTTCGACCTTGGCGGCCAGCGCCTCCTTCGAGCATGCGCCCACCTGCTTGTCGACCAGCTCGCCCTTCTTGAGGAAGATGATGGTCGGGATGTTGCGCACGCCGTACTTCATCGTCAGCTCGTCGTTCTCCTCGACGTCGCACTTGGCGATGAGCACACGGCCTTCGTATGCGGCCGCCAGTTCGTCGACGATGGGCGACATCATGCGGCAGGGACCGCACCACTCAGCCCAGAAATCAATAACCACCGGAAGCTCCGACGAGAGAACTTCCTGAACATTCTCCTTGTTGATTGCTAATGCCATAATCGTATGAATTTTAGAGTTATCGGTTCTTTTACATAATGGAATACCTGATGTTCTGGTCATCCAGATAGGAGACCAGTTCCGACGTGATGCCCACGCGGTAGCTCTTCGAGAAGAGGCTCAGCGACACCTGCGACTCGCGGTCGTAGAGGTTGAGCCGCAGGACGGTTTGCCCCTTCGACTCCCTGACCCGCGCCGTGAGTTCGTCGATGAGCGTGCGGGTCACCTCCTCGACGGGCAGCTGGATGTGCATCTCCTTGATGGATTCGCTCAGCTCCGAAAGCTGCATCATCGAGACAATCTTGAACTCCAGCTCCTTGTCGTTGTAGGGCCGCGGCTGCACCTTGCCCCGGATGAAGAGGAAATAGTCCGAGAAGAGGTACTTGCGGAAATTCTCGTAGTCCTTGCCGAAGAGGGCGAACTCGTGCGTGCCGTTGTAGTCCTCGAGCGTGAACTTGCCCCACGGCTTGCCGTTCTTCGTCAGCAGGTTCTGCACCCCGACAACCATGCCTGCCACGGCAATCTCCTGCCCCTTGAGCGCCTCGAGGTTCTGCAGCTCCGAAAGCTGTGTCTTGCACATGTTGCGCATGATGATGACATAGTCGTCGAGCGGGTGGGCCGACAGATAGAGGCCGATGACCTCGCGCTCCTTGTTGAGCGTCTCGAGCTGGCTCCAGTCGGCACACGCCGGCAGCACCGGGTGCTGGATGTCGACATGGTCGCCTCCGCCGAAGAGGCTCTGCTGTGCGTTGTTCTTCTCGACCTGGAAACGCTGGCCGTAGCGCATCAGCTGCTCGAGGAAGGTCATGCCGCTGCTTTCGCGCGCATCGGCTCCGAAGAACTTGCAGCGGGCGAAGCCCGAAATCGAGTCGAAGGCTCCGGCATAGGCCAGATTCTCGAGGCATTTGCGGTTGACCAGGCTGAAGTTGACCCGTTCGATGAAGTCGTAGATATCCTTGAAGCGCCCGTTGGCCTCCCGTTCTGCGATGATGCTGTCCACGGCCGCCTCACCGACACCTTTCACGGCCGCCATACCGAAGCGCACGTCGCCCTCCTTGTTGGCCGAGAAGGTACGCATCGACTCGTTGATATCGGGGCCGAGCACACGGATGTCCATGCGCTTGCATTCGTTCATGTAGATGGTCAGCTGCTCGACATTCGTCAGGTTTCGGCTCAGCACCGCCGCCATGTATTCCGACGGATAGTTGGCCTTGAGGTAGGCCGTCTGGAAGGCCACCCACGAATAGCAGGTCGCATGCGACTTGTTGAAGGCATAGGAGGCGAACTTCTCCCAGTCGCCCCAGATTTTCTCGAGCACCTTGGGGTCGTGGCCGTTTTTCTGGCCGCCCGAGATGAACTTGGGCTTCAGCGCATCCAGCTTGTCCTTGAGCTTCTTGCCCATCGCCTTGCGCAGGGTGTCCGATTCGCCTCGGGTGAAATTGGCCAACAGTCGCGACAGCAGCATGACCTGCTCCTGGTAGACCGTCACGCCGTAGGTATCCTTCAGATACTTCTCCATCACCGGGATGTCGTAGACAATCGGGCTGCGGCCGTGTTTGCGGGCGATGAAGTCGGGGATGTAGTCCATCGGGCCCGGCCGATAGAGGGCGTTCATGGCGATGAGGTCCTCGAAGGTCGAGGGCTGCAGCTCGCGCAGGTATTTCTGCATGCCGGCCGACTCGAACTGGAACGTACCGACCGTGCGGCCCTCGCTGTAGAGCTTGTAGGTTGCCGGGTCGGTGATAATCGAGAAGTCGTCGATGTCAACCCGGATGCCCTTCGTCTGGCGGATGTTCTCCAGCGCATCCTTGATGATGGAGAGGGTCTTCAGCCCGAGGAAGTCCATCTTGATGAGTCCCGTATCCTCGATGACCGAACCTTCGTACTGCGTGACGAGCATCTTCTCGCCCGACACCTTGTCGTCGGCCGTCGAGACGGGCACCCAGTCCGTAATGTCGTCGCGGCAGATGATGGTGCCGCAGGCGTGCACACCCGTATTGCGGACGTTGCCCTCGAGCATCTTCGCATAGCGAATCGTATCGCGCAGCACGGGGTTGTCCGACTGCTCGGCCGCCTTGAGCTCGGGAACCAGCTCGATGGCCTGCGAGAGGTTCTTGACCGCCTTTCCGTCGGGCGTCTTGTCGGGCACCAGCTTGCAGAGGCGGTCCGATTCGGCGAGCAGCAGTTTTTCGACGCGCGCCACATCCTTGATGGCCAGCTTGGTAGCCATCGTGCCGTAGGTGATGATGTGGGCCACCTTCTCCTTGCCGTATTTCTGGGTCACCCAGTTGAGCACGCGTCCGCGGCCGTCGTCGTCGAAGTCGACATCGATATCGGGCAGCGAGATACGGTCGGGATTGAGGAATCGCTCGAACAGCAGGTCGTAGGCAATCGGGTCAATCTGCGTGATGCCGAGGCAGTAGGCCACGGCCGAACCGGCAGCCGAGCCACGGCCCGGGCCCACCGAGACATCGAGCTCCTCGCGTGCCGCGCGGATGAAGTCCTGCACGATGAGGAAGTATCCCGGGAAACCCATCGTCTTCATGATGTGCAGCTCGAACTTCAGCCGCTCGGACTGCTCGTCGGTCAGATGCTCGCCGTAGCGCTTGTGGGCGCCGAGCATCGTCAGATGTCCCAGATAGTCGGCCTCGAGCTTGATGCGGTAGAGCTTGTCGTAGCCGCCCAGCTTCTCGATTTTCTTGCGGCCCTCCTCCTCCGACATCACCACGTTGCCGTGCTCGTCGCGCGTAAACTCGTCGAAGAGGTCCTGCTCCGTCAGACGGGCGCGGTACTCCTCCTCGGTGCCGAACTCGGCCGGAATCTCGAACGTCGGCATGATGGGGGCATGGTCTATCGAGTAACACTCCACCTGATTGCAGATATCGACCGTCGTGGCCATCGCCTCGGGGTCCGTCTCGCCGAATATGGCGGCCATCTCGGCCGTTGTCTTGAGCCACTCCTGCTTCGAGTAGAGCATGCGCTTGGGGTCGTCGAGGTCCTTGCCCGTCGAGAGGCAGATAAGGCGGTCGTGCGCCTCGGCGTTGTCCTCGTCGACAAAGTGCACGTCGTTGGTGCAGACCATCCGCACGCCGTACTTCGCCGCCAGGCGGCGCAGGTGCTCGTTGACCTTCAGCTGCATGGGGTAGGCTTCGTGATTGGCACGCTCGACGGTGGCCTTGTGCAGCTGGAGCTCCAGATAGTAATCCTCGCCGAAGACGCTATTGTGCCAGCGAATCGACTCCTCGGCCTTCTCGAAATCATCGGCCGTGATGGCACGCGGCACCTCGCCCGCAAGGCAGGCCGAGCAGCAGATGAGTCCCTCGTGGTACTTCTCGATTTCGGTGCGGTCGGTTCGCGGGCGCATGTAGAAACCGTCGGTCCACGCCTTCGAAACGATTTTTATCAGATTGTGGTATCCCTTCAGATTCTTGGCCAGCAGGATGAGGTGGTAGCCGCTCTGGTCGGGCTTGCCCTCCTTGTCGGTCAGCCGGCGGCGCGCCACGTAGACCTCGCAGCCGATGATGGGCTTGAAGGCCAGCTTGCGGCGCAGCTCCCCGAGCTGCCGCTCGCATGCGGCGATTTCGGACGCGGCATCCTCCGCCGCCCCCTCGCGCAGCTCCGCAAGCCGTTTTTCGCACTCGGAGGCCTTGTCCTTGAGCTTGCCCTTGACCTTCTTGACGTAGTTGTAGAACTCCTTGATACCGAACATGTCGCCATGGTCCGTAATGGCGATGCCGGGCTGGCCGTCGGCCATGGCCTTGTCGACGAGGCGCTGGATGCTCGCCTGACCGTCGAGAATCGAGTACTGGGAGTGAACGTGCAGATGGACGAATTCGGGCATTTCCTGACAGATTTTTCCGAACAAAGATAACTCATTTTCCCGACAAAAACCGGCGTGCCTGTTGCATTTTATCAACAAAATGCTTAACTTTAGATAGCCAATGAGGCAGCAACCTAAAACCGAAAAAGTCATGAACGAAGAATCGCAGATTGTACTGGCGGAGTACAACACGCTCATGGAGGCCGAAATAGCCAAGTCGATGCTCGACAGCGCCGGCATCCCGTCGACCATCCGCAACGAATACATGTCGACCATCTATCCGGTCGGCACCATGCCCGCCCAGCTCGTCGTCCGCAAGGAGGACTACGAACGCGCCCGCGACCTGTTGCGCCACAGATAGCCGGCCGCCCAACGCAGCGGGAGCCACCCCGAAGGGCGGCTCCCGTTGCCACGACGCACGCCGCGCCGCTTCCTTTCCGCGCCTGCCTCTGCAGCGCGGAGTGACACTATTGGGTCCGTCTCCGCCGACGGACCCATTTTCATGCCGGGCCGTCAGCTGCCCGTATAATAGACCCGATAGGTATACTCGCTGGGCACCGCCTTGCCGCCGATGCGCCGCGGCGTCCATCGGCCCTCGCTCTTGCGAATGACGCGCACCACATCGCGCACCATCTTCTGGTCGGGGTAATCCGACGCCTCGAGGATGGTGATGCGCCCGTCGGACTCGACCCGGAAGCGGACCTTCAGCGCCCCTTCGTTCACCGCCGAACTGCTGTTGGCAAAGTAACGCATGTGCGTGCGCGCCCACTTGTGGAAACTCCGGTCGGGAGTCTCACCCATGAAAAGCAGCGGGTCGCCCTCCTGCCTGCGGGCAATCTTTTCAACCGGAAGGCGCAGCTGCAGCGTCAGTTCCGCCTCGCACGGGCGGCCGCCGCGCGTTGCGGGGGTCCACGCTTCGAGGCTGTCGAGCGCCTGCTCCAGCACGCGGCGCGTAGCCTCCGACGCAGGTTCGGCATCGCGGAAATTGCGCCCCTCGCACGTGCGGTCCATATAACGCCACACGCTCGGACGACCCGTCGTATCGATAACCGTCCGCACGTAGACCACCGGCGTCAGTTCGGCAGCCTTGACCTCTTCGGCCAATACAATTCCCTCGGCCTCGCTCACCAGCCGCACGATAAAGCGCTGGGGCGGCGCCCCCTGGTAGAGCGGCGGGGTAGTCTCCACAGGCGCCGTCTGCTGCGCCGCAGCGCCACCGCCCGAGAGGAGCAATGCCGCCAAAATCAGAGTCCTCGCTTTCATTCGTATCATGATTTGATTCGTTATCGGCAATCCGTCGGGCTGCCGCAACCATGCGGCCACGCAGCCGCCCGTCCGACTCCGGCCTATTCGTTCCAGATGCGCCACGAGGCTTCGGCCTGCACGCGGAGCATCAGCTCGCCGTTGAGTGTCCGCGCCCCACGCTGCCGACCATAGTCGAGGAACTGCGTGAGCGGGGGATTGTAGACCAGGTCGAAGAGGCGATGGGACGGCGTCACGTAGCCGTAGGGGATGCGTGGCGCCTCATCCGAAGCAGGGTATGTTCCAACGGGTGTTGCGTTGATTATCAACAGAGAACGCTCGACCACCTCACACGGAAGATTATCATACGTATAGTCGCCCCGCGCCGCGTCGCGCGATACCAGACCGTAGGGGATTCCCAACTGCGCAAGCGCATACTGTACGGCCTGCGACGCACCGCCCGTACCCAGCACAAGCGCCTCGTCGGGCACCTCGCCGCCGAGCAGCTGCGCCAAAGAGGCATGAATTCCCTCAATGTCGGTATTGTAACCGCACAGGCATCCGTCGGCCGTGCGCTTCACGCAGTTGACCGCACCGATGCACTGCGCCTCGAAGCTGAGCCGGTCGAGCAGCGGGATGATTTCGCGCTTGTAGGGGATGGTGACGTTGAAGCCGCAGAGCTCCGGTTCACGTGCCAGCAACTCGCGCACCCCGTCGACCGACGGAAGTTCGTAGAGCGCATAGCTGCAGTCGCCGATGCCTTCGCGACGGAATTTATCAGCGAAATAGTCCGCCGAAAAGGAGTGTGCCAGCGTACGGCCGACAAGTCCGAAGCGTCGCATGGAGCGTTACTCCTCCTTTGCCTGACGTTTCATGACCCAGCTGCCCGCCAGTTCGATGGCGTAGATGAGCAGGAAGCCCACGATGCAGAGCACCACGGCCTCGACCAGCTGCGCATCCTGGTGCGTGAGCGCCTCGAAGCGGCCGGGCATGACGTTGTGCTCGACCAGCGGCTGCAGCTTGCCGTGGCTGTCCAGATAGGTCTCGGTCACCTCCTTCCAGGGCCACACCTTGTTGAGCGAACCGAACATGAAGCCCATGAGCATCGCCACGGTCACGTCGTGCCAGTGCTTGAGCAGCCACGAAAGCAGGTGCGAGAAGCTGATGATGCCGACGGCGGCACCGATGACGAAGATGGCCATCACCGGGATATTGAAGTCGCCGACCGCCTGCATGATATACTGATACTTGCCGAGCAGCAGCAGAATGAATGCACCCGAGATGCCGGGAAGAATCATCGCGCAGATGGCGATGGCCCCCGACAGCATGACAAACCACCACGTATCGGGCGTCTCGGTGGGCGAGGCTACCGTAATCCACCACGCCACGGCCACCCCGACCACGAACGACAGCAGGCTGCGCACGTCCCACTTGCCCACCTGACGGGCAACGAGCAGGGCCGAAGCCACAATCAGTCCGAAGAAGAAGGACCAGATGGCAATGGGGTGGTGCGTCAGCAGATAGGTCATCAGCCGCGCGAGCGAAAAGATGGAGATGGCGATGCCCAGCAGCACGGCACAGAGAAAGCGGCCGTTGATGTGGCGCCAGAATTCGGCCAAGCGGAACGAGAAGAGCAGTTTGAGCGCCTGCAGATTGACGCTCTTGATGGAGTCGATGAGCTCTTCGTAGATGCCCGAAATGAAGGCGATGGTTCCGCCCGAGACGCCGGGAACGACATCGGCCATTCCCATGGCGCAACCCTTGAGGGTAAGTAGGAGGTATTGATGAAATTTCATCGTCGGTAGAATTTGCGCAAAGTTAATCAAATTTCGCGATTATCTGTAATAGTCAAGACTTGTTCTGACATTTTCTATACTATCGGACAAAAAAAGTGTCCGATGCCATCTGCGAAGATACGCAACTATTCTCACTCTCACAACCTGGTGAGCCAATAACCTGCTCATCAGGTTGTATTTTCCCTGCATCCTGCAATTGATATCTCCTTGCCACCTCCATTCCTTCGAGGAAAGTCTGCATGGGTGTTTTCCCGAAACAGTATTTCCCGGAGTGCGTCCTTTGCGTGTTATAGGAGTTCATCCAAGTGTCAAGGTCTGCCTGCAGTTGTTCTATCGAGGTGTATATCTTCTTTCTGAAAGCGATGGCGTAGAATTCGTTCTGGACAGTCCTGTTGAAGCGTTCACAGATGCCGTTTGTCTGCGGGCTCTTGGCCTTGATCTTGGAATGGTCTATGTCCTCGATGGCCAGATACAGCTCGTATTCATGAGTTTCCCTGTTTCCGCAGTATTCGGTACCCCTGTCCGTGAGCATCCTCATCAGTTTCAGGTCATGCTGCTCGAAGAACGGAACCACCCTGTCATTGAGCATGTCCGCCGCCACGAGCGCGTTCTTCCTGTCGTAAAGTTTGGCGAATCCGATTTTGGAATAGGTGTCGATGACCGTCTGCTGGTAAATGTGCCCCACGCCTTTGATATACCCTACATAATAGGTGTCCTGCGCCACAAGGAAGCCTGGATAATAAGTCTCTATTTCCCCGTGTGCCTGTTTCTCCGCCTTGGCTTTTTCCAGCGCGGCCACCTGGTTCTCGTCAAGCACGATGCCTTCCTGCTCCACCTTGGTCGAAAGTGCCTTCAGGCGTTTCTGGAAGGTCTCCATGTCATGCCTGAGCCAGATGGAGCGCACTCCTCCGGGAGATACGAGTATGCCTTTCTTGCGCAGCTCGTTGGATACGCGTACTTGTCCCAAAGCCGGGTTGTCTATGGCCATCTGCACTACAGCCTGCTCTATGCGCTCCTCCATGCGGTTCTTTATCACCGGCTTTTTACGGGAAATCTCCTGCAGGGCCAGTTCTCCGCCCTGCTCGTACAGTTCCTTGAAACGATAAAAACTGTCACGGCTGTATCCCATAATCTTGCAGGCTCGTGACACGTTTCCCAACTGTTGGGACAGCTCAAGCAGTCCCAGTTTGTTCTTGAAGACTTTTTCTGATGTGGTCATAACTTAATCTGCTTTTCCTTTACAAATCTACTCTTTTTATGCGTAACTGTCAGATTAAGTCTTGACTAATTCAGATATCCCCCCGCCGAGCACCCGTTCACCCAGATAAAACACCGCCGGCTGGCCCGGAGCGGGCGCCCAGGCGCCGTCGTCGAGCCCGACACGATAGCCTTCAGCCGTCTTTTCGACCCGCAGCGGACCTTCGGGATTACGGCCCACACCGCGAATCACGAGCCTCAAGTCCCCGCCGGCCGTCAGCAGTTCGCGCTCATCGGTGACGCGGCACGCCTCGAGCCACAGCTGTCTCTTATACACATCTGACGCTGCCGACGA